>JARYLJ010000043.1 GCA_029907705.1 Methanomicrobiales archaeon | reverse complement strand
AGATCCTGTCAGGATACGGGAACTCAATTTACAGCTTAAGGTGTACACTGCCGGCTCTTGCTATGGGCATCACGATTATATTCCAGAATATATATTACATCCCCATCATACTCGCTTCCTATTATTATCAGAAGAAGGGCATCCTCCTGTCTTCAGGCCTTCTCATCTTCTATCTTGCCTCGATCATGTCCTTCACGCAGGAGATGGGGGTGCTCCTGCAGGCACTCGCCAGAGCGCCGATATTCCTCTTTGTCTCCATGATCGTCGCCTACCTTTCGATTCTGAGTTCGAGAGAGAGACAGAGACTCTCGGTCACGAACGAGATCCTCGCCGTTGTCGCATCTTCGATCGACCAGAACGAACTGTTAGAGAGATTTCTGAAGAGGACAATGGAACTGCTCGAATTCGATGCAGGTGCGCTCATCGTACTGGATACGAAGGCGCGAGAACCGCGGAGCTATGTGCACAGAGGGTTTTCCGCATCCGAAGAGGAGTTGAGGAGGAATCTCTGCGTCGATAACCCGCTCCTGAAAGAGGCGGTCACGAGCAGAAGAACGCTGTTCCGTAAGGAGGGCAATCTGCCACAGGGATTTTTCAGGGACTTTCATTACCTTGCCGTGTATCCCATCATGAGTCAGTTCACGCTCGTTGGGGTGCTGATGCTCGCCAGGCGGAGGCATCGGGAAGCCGTTGAAAACGAATACGAGACACTCGAATCGATCACCACCATCATCGGTGGTACGCTCCTGAAGGGGATGATCCAGGAGGAGCTGGTCCAGACCAGATTGCAGCGGGAGGAGATCATGGAGGAGCTAAGGTGGGCACACGAAGAGGCGAATCTATACATCGACATCATGACGCACGATATCAACAACGCGAACATGGCCGCGCTGGGTTTTGGTCAGTTTCTCATCGAATCATTGAAGAATCAGGAGAAGGAGATGGCGGGCAAGATGCTGATTGCGGTCCAGCAGAGTGTGGAGATCATCAAGAATGTCTCGACCATAAGAAAACTGCGGGAGGGCAGGGAGCCTCTTCGCCCCATTTCACTTGGAGAGGTGGTAAGGACCCAGATGAACCATTTTCCCGGCGCGAGGATATCCTACGAAGGCCCCGATGTATCGGTAATGGCGGATGATCTCGTTGGAGAGGTCTTCACCAATCTGATTGGGAACAGCCTGAAGTTCGGCGGTCCCGATACGGAGATCGGAATCAGCGTGAAGGTGGAAAACGGCCAGGTGGAGGTGACCGTGACCGACGACGGTCCAGGAATTGCAGATGACCTCAAACCGGAGATCTTCAACAGATTCAGAAAAGGGAAGAGCAAGAAGAGTGGCAAGGGGCTGGGACTCTTCATCTCACGCATGCTCATCGAGAGATATGGTGGAAGCATATGGGCGGAGGACAGGGTAAAGGGTGCACCGGGGAAGGGAGCGGCAATAAAGTTCACGTTACAGAAGGCCGCTGGATGAACGGTTCGGCCATAGCCACAAAAGATCGCGGGGATGCATCATCGATGCGGTCAGATGGTGCAGGAGGCATGATAGGATGAAGATCAGGATTCTCGTGGACAACCATACACTCATCGAACATTATTTCGAGGGTGAACCGGGATTCTCTGCGTACGTGGAGCACGATGGCACGAAGACCCTTTTCGATCTGGGGTATTCGGACCTGTTCATGCGAAATGCCTGCCGGATGGGCATCGACTTCTTCGACCTCGATTATGTGGTTCTCTCCCATGGCCACCTCGATCATGCAGGCGGGCTCTTTCACCTCCTGAGGCATTATACACATGCAATGATCGAGAAGCGACCTTTCAGGGTCCCCGCACTCATTGCACACCCCCATGCACTCCTGCCCTGCCCGAAACCCCCGCTGCCGGATATTGGTGCATGGCTCACGGAGGAGGAGATCGGCCGTCATCTGCCCCTCGTTCTCACGAAAGATCACCATCGGCTGGGAAGAGATCTCCTGTTTCTCGGAGAGATCCCCCGTTCGTATCCCTTACACGAAGAGGGAAGAAGAATCGTTCTTTCGAACGGCACAGTCGACCCGGATCGGCTCCTTGACGACACCGCTCTCGCGTAGCGTGGAACAGACGGATTGGTGATACTCACGGGCTGTTCCCATTCAGGCATCGGAAATATCGTGAAAAGAGCACAGGAGCTGACAGGCGAGATGGCCGTGGACACGATCGTGGGAGGGCTCTATCTGACAGGGCCTTCGCCAGGGCTTCGGGATGCTGTGGACCTGTTCAGGCATCTCAAGCTCCGGCAGCTGTACGCCTGCCACTGTACCTCACTGCAGTCAAAAATCGAACTCTCGAAGGTTGCCCCCGTGAAGGAGGCAGGCGCAGGAACGGTACTCGAGTTCGAATGAGTGGCCGATCGCAGGAAGGAGATGCGAGATACATCTCCAATATTTCCCCCCCCTCTTTGCTCAGCTGGCATCCGTCATCTCCCAATTTTCGGAAACCCCATCGCCATCGTGACTGAAGGGGATACGTCCCCTTTACGAATAAACGTACACCATGCCTACGATGATATTTCGAAAATGTCCACATCGATCTTTCGATCTCAGTATCGGGGGTGTATTCTGGGTTTTTCATGGCATCGAATGCTCCAGGGGCGACGCATGGCTCCGCCCCCGCCGCGCCGCCGCCAAATTCTGCGATTCCCATGTCCTGTTATGGAAGTCGCCATGAGAGTTCCACTTCACGCACTGAGAACATGACAAAGGTATTTGCCCCAGTCATTCTAAAAAATGCATGCATATCATGGCATTCGATCCGGTCGCATAAACACGAGCGATGCCGTGAGTCCTGAACTCTCGGATGTACTCATCTATTCAAAGTCCTGACAAAACGTCTGCTCGAGAAAAGAGTAGATCAGCGGATACAGATGAATCGTTTAGCCTTAAGAAGGTTAATGCATGAACTCTCTATCCTAAACGAAATATATTGTTCGTTAATCGATCCATCGGGTTATCGTCGCTTTTTAGAGAATATTTGGAGGCAGAGTTGATACCCCATATCCGATGGCCCCCTCAACATCGGAGATCCTCCCGGGGCCGTCAGGCACCATTCAGCCTACCGAGCAGGATCGCTCCACACAGGCTGACCACTGCACAGACGCCGAATATGAGTCTGATACTGTTCAGAAGTTCAGGGTACACCGCCGGGGTGATCGAAACCGCGCCGATGATATATGCAAAGACGAGCATCACAATAGCCATGCCGATCGTCATACCGAGCGCCCTCATCGTGGCCACCGTGGCGGAGGCGGTTCCGTAGAACTTCTGAGGGACGCTGCTCATGATCGCATTCGTATTCGGAGCGGAGAAGAGTGCGAGTCCGAGACCGAGGAGCCCAAGGAAGAAATAGAGCAACCGCAGCTCTGTATCTTCGTTCATGAACGAGAAGAAGAGGAGAGAGAGAAAGGATATACCGAGACCCAGTGTCGCGATACGGGCCGGCTGGTACCTGTCGGACAGACCTCCTGCGACGGGCGAGAGCAGCATCTGGATCATCGGCTGGATGAGCAGGATCAATCCTGCGGCAGTGGGTGTAAAACCCCTGATATACTGCAGATAGAGGCTCAGCAGGAGGGCAACCGCATAGGTAGCCCCGTAATTGATGATTGCAGCGATATTTGAGAAGGCAAACGTCCTGTTCTCCGCAAAGAGAGACACAGGAAGGATCGGAGAGCTGGATCTTCTCTCTATTGAATAAAAAAAGATGAGCATGATGATGGAAGCGAGGGAGAGAAGGAGTCTCGCCATCGTTTCAGGCATGGATAGGCCGAAATAGAGGCAGAAGAGTGCGGTGGCGAATACGAGGGTGCCCTGAGAATCGAATCGTTCCCTTTGCATCACCGGATGGTATTCGGGCAGTGAATGGAAGAGCATTATCGTAACTCCGGCCACCGCGAACGTCACAAGAAAAATACTCCTCCAGCCGAAGAATTCTGTGAGAATGCCCCCGAGAAACGGCCCCATGGAGAGGCCGAGATACACGACCATCACATTGATACCCAGCGCCCTGCCCCTTTCCCCGGGTGGATAGTAGTCGGCGATGATCGCCGTGACGCTCGAGAAGACCATGGCACCGCCAATTCCCTGGAAAAAACGACATCCGAGCAGAAAGATGGAGGATGGCGAGAAGAGGATGAGCAGGCTGGCAAAGGTGTACATGAGGGTACCGCCCTTGAAGATCTGCGATCTGCCGGTACGATCCCCCAGCTGGCCGGCTGGAAGAAGAAAAATGAGGAATGCGAGGAGATACGCGCCCGGAATCCAGCTCAGGGTGAGCGCATCGATGGAAAATTCCTCTGTGATCAGGGGGAGCGCGAGGTTGATGCTGGAGGCGGTGAAGGGGTTGAGAAACGCGGCAAGCGTGACGGTTAGCAGGATTAAACTGCGCTGCCGGTTCGTTACCCTCTCATGGAACAGTTCTCCGCCAGCGTCCCCCCCTCTGTCACCCATATGGTTTCAGATAAGGATTGACTCTTTCAGAATTTATTGTGAGAGGTACTGAGAAAAGCGGATCTGATGCCACGATATACCGGTGCCGAAGGCATATTCGGTTATAATACCAGAGGTTCAGTGGGCGAAAGGTGGCATCTCCGAGTGTATCCACCCCTCACAGAAGCCTTGTCTCTTCGGTCGGTTTCGGCACTTTGATGACCAGCACCCGGAAGACAGCATCGCTCTCGTTGATCCAACGGTGCGGGATCCGCGCCGGGCTCTCGATCAATGTATCCCTTCCCACAGTCGCTCTCTCATCACCTATTTCAACAGTTCCGGTCCCCTCCAGCACGTAGAAGATCACGTCCACGGGTGTCATATGCCGCTTCAATGCCTCTCCAGGCTGGAGCGTGATCATGACCACGACCGCATGGGGGATCTCACAGAGTTTCCTGGCATCCACGCGGTGAGGATTCGGCGAGCTTGCGATTTTGGTCGCATCCACGATCTTCATGAATACTTCATCTCCAATTTTTGCATGGAATATTTTCTCGTTTCGATACGGATATCTCTTCCCGGGCAGAGCGGCACAGGCCAATCCGGTCAGATATGACCGGGGGGATCGATGACCTATCGCCTTCGAGAAACGTATGCGAGGGGTGGGATTCGAACCCACGAACACCTCCGTGACGGGATCTTAAGTCCCGCTCTTTTGGCCTGGCTTAGATACCCTCGCACTAAATGTGATTCTGTAAATAATAATCATGAACAATCATAAGATAGTCGATTGCAATTTTTCGGTTTGACGGTATGATGCAAGCATGATCCGACGCCATTAAATAGCAGCAGGTCTTAAGTCCGCCCCTTTTGGCCAAGCTTGGGTACCCTCGCAGCTTGACCGGCCCTTCTCCCCCTCAGACAGATCCGGTCCTGATCGCCCCCGCCCTTCAGGCCGGATTACCATTATTTCGAACTCCTTCTGAATAAAACCAGCGAAAAGGGGATCGCGGGGGATCAGGGTAATATCCCGAACGACCGAAGATATCGCTGGCAGTAGATGCCCTGAAAAACGCGTCCTTCAGGAAAGCAGGAGCAGGTAGGTGAGCAGGGAGATGAGGTATGCGAGGAACAGGATCATCAGGCTGAGTGGCACCAGGAAGATGACGATCGTGTTCACCGTCGATGCGATCTGTGCAATTCGTTCGTGCCCGAAGATCACCAGTCCATGGCAGATGGCAGTCGTCCCTCCTGCCTCTGCAGGAGCGAGATCTGCAATCGCCTCCCTCACGGATTTCACCACGTGAGGGATCAGGGCCGAGGCAGGCACATTCATGCCTATGGGGTTCAGCCCCGATATCGAATTTACCACATGCGTGTCTGTGGTCATCACCTCTGCCTGGTCCACCAGATCTTTCAGGGCGGCGAGAAGTTCTTCCCGGCAACCTTCCATCATGTTGTTCCCATCGAGGAGCACGTAGGCGGTGAGCTGCCCCTCCACCTCTGCCACCATCGTCTGCAATCCAAGTGGACCGAACCCCTCCTCCCGGGTGAATGGCAGCCTGAGATGCGAAACCCCGATCCGAAACGGAAACCGGGACGAACCGGCTGACTCTTTCAGCGCAATGGAAGAGGCGGTGATGTATTCGTGGCCGAGCGGCTGCGTGGGATGGACCGCGGTTGTCACCTCTCTCATACAGTTGTGGGCATCGACGAAGGCGACATGTCCAAACCACTTCCCTCCCTCTGCGCTGATGATTTCGCCGATGGCGGGTACCATATCCTCCGTCCTCTCGGGCGCCCTCGTCGCCACGAGGAGTATCGTATCCCCGAATGCCTGCGCGAGTATGGAGACCGAAGCATGCCTGAAACGAACCGATCTCCCGGCGTTCGGTTTGGGGTTCGATTCCCGGAGCGATTCCCTCATGGCCGCGATCGCCCTCTCCATCTCCTCCATACCGACGAGATTGTAATCATGCGAGGCGCATCCGTGGCAAACGAGCACCTCCCCCTCGATAGCGTCGTGCATCATACTGGGAAGGTTCGTGCTCCCGATATCCCCCATGGGGCCCGGGTGGATATTGGGGACGGTCAGGACGACCGGCTCCCTGTCTTTCCTTCTGAAGATCACACTGGTCTGGGGAAGCACCGCTTCCTGCCCCATCTGCCTGAAGAACTTCTCGAGATCACGGGATCCATCGGTGAGGTGCGCAAGATATGCATTGAGGAACCACATCACGTGCACATCGAAGGTCCTGAAGAATGGCCTCTCGATCAGATAGATCAAAAGGATGCATCCCGCTCCGAGCGAGAAGCAGGAGACGAAGGCGACGAGGAGAAAGGAGGGATCGAAGATGATGTATCCGATCAGGAGCCCGGCAACACTCTGAATGGATGCAGGCAGAAGGATACGGAACGTCCGGTAACAGGCAACCGCCGTGAGCACCAGGGTTCGCAGTGCCAGGATGAACCCGAGAGCGCAGGCATAAAGGAACTGGAAGAGATGCGGTACAGGCCAGAATATGGAGAATATCGTGCCGAGTATGGCAATGATCATACAGACAAGAGAGAGAAGGGCTGACCTGTTCCATGTCATCGCTCCTCCCGCCCTGATCACCAGCGGCTTGGTCAGAAAGAATGCGAGCACGGCGGGAATGGAGAAGAGACAGGTGCCTGCAGGGGCATTGCCGGCCTTCATAATGAACCCCAGCAGGTCGATCGACCATCCCGCGATGAGGGTAAGAAGAATCGAGTAATACCAGCGGGGTGCGGTGAATAGATAGCGCGTCAGGGCCTCCATCTTCACGTCAGGGGCGATCGCCACTCACTCAAACCCCCTCAGGATCAGTTCGCTCCTTCTCATGGAACTGATCAGCTCCGAACTCCGATAGGTGAGGGGGCGGCAGTAGAAGGGAGCGTTCAGCGTCAGAGTCTCGTACTCACCGCCCTCACCGGAGATGTGAATTCCCCTCTTCACAGCCAGATCCTGCAGTTCGCCTATCAGATCGCGGTCGATCCTCCGCCCCAGGTATCTGCTGGTCAGGCCGTCTGCGGCGACGACGACGAGAATCGCGTGCAGCCGATCGGAGACCTCCCTGAGGAGTGCGACGGGGTCCTCTCCCCAGAGGGGTGAATGGACGGCGAGCGAGAGATGATCCGCCACCTTTCTGATCCGCTCCAGCTGGTATCGGGATGCAATCGCGCCGGTGATGATTCCCTCCACCGAAAGCGACGAGAGGCCCTCCTCCAGATCGATCACCTCCTCCTCTTTACTTCCTCCAGAGGGGATCTCCACATATTCCATGCCCGAGAGCCTGGCGATCACCGGCACCGCGTCCAGGTTTGATGTATGGAACATGAATGACTCGACATTCGCCGGTCTAACCGTGACGAGATGTGTCACCTCCATTCCTGCATCGATTGCCCTCTGGACGGCAAGGATCGAGTCCTTTCCTCCAGAGGTGAGAGCCGCCCAGCTCATACGTTCGCCTCCGGCAGGGGGCCGAAGAAGGCATGGTAGCGCTCCTCCATCGCCTTCCAGTCTGGGAGGTTCGTCTGGCAGCCCACCCTCTCCACCACGAACGACGCGACCATGGTCCCGACTCTGGTGCATACGAGGGGTTCGTAGCCTCTTCTGAACGCAACGAGAAATCCGCCCCTGAATGCATCCCCGGCGCCGGTCGGGTCGACCAATTTTACAGGGAAGGCAGGCACCCTGTATTCGCAGCCTTCATGATGTAGCAGGCTGCCCTCGGCGTCCATCGTGACGATGACGATGGGCACCCGGCTCTGGATCTCGTCACTCGATATCCCCAGGATCTCGGATATCTGCGCCATTTCATGTCTGTTTGCAAAGAGTATGTGTATGGCACCCAGGATGGTCTCGAGCTGCTCCTTTGTATACCACGGCAGATCCTGACCCGGATCAAAGGACGAGAATCTGCTCTTCATGGCGATCTTTGTATTGAAGACCGGATCGGCGGTCGCCATATGGACGAAGTCGAGAGCAGGTGCTTCTGCGTTCCTGAAGAAGGCGGATGCACCCCACTCGAAAAAGGTAATCTGATCCCCCTTATCGTCTGTGTACACATAGGCAGTGGGGGTCCTCTTCCCTCGGACGACGAAGAGTTCTCTCCTCACCCCGATGGATTCCAGCCATCTGTCGTAATCGCTTCCTGGAAATTCCGAACCAACAGCCGAGATCAGAGTGCTCTTGCCACCCAGTCGTGCAATCGCAGCCGCCACATTCGCCCCTCCGCCCCCGAAATAGACCTTGTGGCTGATGATATACGTCGACCGGTGCCTCGGTGGAAAGAATGGGACCCTGAAGAGGTGGTCCAGCGCCGTGTGCCCCACCACGTGGATCAGAGTTCGATCACCTCGATGATTTTCAGGGGGACATCTCTGACTGCCTTCCCGATCACGGAGGTCGCGATCCTGCCCGCATGCTCGCCCGATTCGGCACGGAAGACTTTCATCTGGAGCAATAACCCCACGAGCGCGGTTCCTGCCACGACCAGTGCCGAATGCAGCTCCTCATTGCAGTATGGGCATTCGAGCCAGCCGGACTCTATCTCCACGAACTTCGCCGTCGGATTCAGTCTTTTACCTGCCTCGCTGATCGCCACGCTGATCGCGTCCTCGAGCGACTCTACATCCCTGACGATCCACGCCGATTCGAGTACGACGAGATAGTCCGGCACCCGAATCACCATCTGTCCATATGCAGATGCCGATCCACGGGCATCCTGCCGGTCCGATAGGGCTCCTGCCTGCCCCTGCCCACCGGAAGCATCGCCACCGCACCGATCTCCGGCGGGATCCCGAGTATCCCTCTTACCCTCTCCTCGTCGAAAGCCCCGGTCCAGCAGGTATGGAGACCGAGTGCATGGGCGGCGAGCATCATGTATGTGCATGCGATCGTTGCATCCTGGATCGCATACAGTCGCCCTCTCTCGCCATATCTGGACATGGATCGCGGATAGTTTGCGCATACGACGAGGACGAGCGGCGCCTCGGCGATATGTGCCTGATGCAAGGCCGCATCTGACAGTTTGAGGCGTATACTCCGGTCCTGTACCGCGACAGCATCCCATGCCTCCAGATTGCCCGCACTCGGTGCGGTGCTCGCACACCCGAGGAGGAATTCGAGCACGCCGGAATCCAGTTCCTGTGGCGGATAATCGCGTACAGAAGATCGGCCTGCGATGAAACTGAAGAATTCAGATGAGTCCATGCTCGCTGAGCACCTGCCAGCCCTTCTGAGCTGCGGTCGTCGCCGCGGAGATCGCGTTTCCCAGGGGCCGGCCCGCATCGCTGTAGCTGTCGCTCTCGATGTAGCTGATCGCCTCTGAGACGGAATTTGCCGCCCGGTTGAACTCCTGCATTCCCGTCGATCTCTGGGCGAAGGCGATCTCATTGCGGAAAAAATCCAGGCAGGCGAGGAGCACGCGTTTTCCCCCCTTTCTCTCCTCCTCTCGCAGATCAGCGACAAAGGTGACGAGCTGGGAGGCCACGAGCAGTTCCGACTTCGTTCGTTCCCCGAACTGGTATGCCATCACGGCTGATTTGGAATCCATACAGATAGTCGAGGGGGAAAAATAAAAAAGATTGTGGATATATCTGGTTCTATTTCTTCGATTTCTGTTTAGATCCGAGCATCGAACTCTTATTTCTGCGTATCCGCCTTCTGAAACGCGGATCGGGTTGTCCCTGGCCTCTCCCCCTTCCGAAGCTGCGACCCCCTCTCCTCGCACCCCCTTCTCCGCCGGCGTCTCTCGTCATTCTCTCGAATTTCTTCAGCAGGGACTGCCGCTTGAACCGCTGGTTGGGGCCAGGGCGTTTCACGTCTCCGTCCTTCTCGGGGACGAGTCTGATCTGTCCCCTCACCCCCTTCACCTGCATCCAGTTGACCGATCCTGTCTTACCCATATCAGAACTCCTTTAAATAATAAACCGATTCGCTGATAAAGATAGCGCCGGGGAGATACCGGGCGACTTTTTTTCCACACCGATGCCCAATCGAATGCATCTCTCACCCCCGGAGACATAAGGTATAAGTATCCGCATGTGTCTTCGAACTCTCCGGGCAGGCAATACATGCACAGAGAGAAAAGCCCTGAGTCCATGGTCTCTCCATCTCGTCCCATCGATGAACTTGCAGGCGATATTTCACGCCCTGATCGATGACCGAGCCGTCGCCTTCACCTCTCCGAGAGGATGCTGCCCGTTCGATCTCTTCCCTTCAGAATCTCCCGCGCCCTCTCGTAGCAAATCTCCGCCTCTTCAGTCCGGCCCATTCGCTGCAGGATCATACCCCTGTTATTCAATGCATACGCATTCTCCGGATTGATGGCCAGCACTCCGTCGAACCGTTCCAGAGCGGCCTCGAGATGGCCGAGTCTTGCCAGACAGACCCCGATATTGTTTCCAATCGCTGCATCTTCCGGATTCATTCTCAAATATTCCTCGTAATAAAAAAGAGCCTCCTCCAGCCTCTCCAGTTCCTCCAGGGCTACACCACGGTTGTAACATGCCTTCGCCGCTTTCGGATTCAGCTCCATTGCCCGTTCGAAGCAATCGATCGCACACTCGAAGTCCCGGAGGGAGAAATAACAGTTACCCATCATATACCAGATCTCCGCATGGTGCGGGTCTACGATGGCTGCCTCTCTGAGCAGATCCAGGGATGGCTGGAAATGCCCCAGCCGATGGAGGGCGAGGCCCTTCATATAAGAGAGATCCGAGTGCTGCACACCCTCCTCCATCGCCTGATCGCAGCAGGCCAGCGCATCAGCAAACCTCCCCATGCGGTCGAGCGTTGCCGCCTTCGCCAGATATAGTTCCGCCAGTTCCGGCCTGACACGGATCGCATCTTCCAGCAGTCTGAGAGCAGTTTCGTGCCTGTTCACCGCGGCGGACATGAATGCATCCCTGATAAGGGCCTCTGTCTCCGCATCCGGGGAAATGCGGGATGGTTGCTCTTTCATAACGTCTCCTCCGATTCAAAGGAGAGATGCAGGTTTTCATATATGAAGGTTGTACCCCGGTGGAATATTCCAAGAGTGCAATCAGGAGCCATCATCCGTCATTCCTTCGTGAAATTCCAATCGTTCGATGCCTGCTTGTATTCCGAAATATCAATTGAAGGGATCGGTGCGATGGTCGTTTCACCTGCATGGCAGTCCTACGGCAGGAACCAGGGTTAGGGCACCATCACTTCCCGAATGCTTCCATCCACAACCTTCGGCTCCGCTCCCCGGATTGGTATCCCAAAGCGTGCTCTTGTGGGATGGGGTGAGGCTTGAAATGAAGCGGATTGCTAAAGGGCATACCAGGATCAGCCTTCTACCCTAAAGGATTATGGTAAATGAAGCTCCGCTTTACGCCTCTGCCCGTTAGGGCAATTTCTTGGCAAGCTCCCTGATGTGGTGGTCTTGGTGAGCGAGGAGCTTCTTTTTCTCGTAAGTGATAAAGTCCGGGTGGGTAGAGATGCGGTAGTTTTTTGACCCATCGC
>JARYLJ010000042.1 GCA_029907705.1 Methanomicrobiales archaeon | reverse complement strand
AAAATGAATCGGTATACGATAACGCCCTGAACAGATATCGGGGGGATTGAATCTGCACCCTTTGCTAGTGAACCCTCTCCAATCCATGATTGTTGGCGGCAGGATGGCCCTCATGCAGGGGATAGCATGCCGATGATAGCCGATTCACCAGATGACGAGCCTGACCGAGCGAGCAATGTGAGCATGATATGGTGGCGTTATTCGAGCTATATACTGAATATTTCCCTTTCTGAGCGATCCGAACGGGTATGAATTTCAATCGCTGCTGAATCTATGGGGATTCACTTCCATCCGAATATTGGAAATGCCGGTTTTAAGAGATCCTCATCGTCCCTGCCGAGCGCCGCAAGGTCGTATATTCTCTGCAGCCTCTTTCCGCTGCTGCTGCTGAATTCGACTACGACCTTTGCTTCGCTGAGCATCGAGGGGAGTGAATACGCGTAGGTGGCTTCCACTCCAAGTTCTGGAAGATCAAATTCGATGTTCAGAGGTACGAGCGATACATGGAGCTGGTAGGCAGGTGCATTCCCGCGATTTCTAAGCAGCACACCCCTTGCATCCGCCTTCAGCGTGGCCACGACATCGGGAAGATCGAGTGTCTCCTCCATGATTCTGAAGGACATATACAGAAGACCAGCGACCACGAACAGGGCCGCAGAGAGAAAGGGCTCGATGAAGAATGCGACGATCGCCAGAATAATACAGACAACGATGATCAGATCATTCCTTTTCATAATGACCAGTGAAGGCTTCCCGTCAAATGGGCCCGATGAGATTCGAACTCATGACCTCCCGGTTATCAGCCGGGCGCACCACCTGGCTATGCTACGGGCCCGAGTGTTTTACCTATAGGATGTACCACAGGGGTTATTATGCATTACGAATGAAGTAGTGAGATAATCACGTTATAAACCTGAAATGAACGAACGGGTTCTGGTAGAATGTCAAAGAGATACATCATGGGAAACGAAGCACTCGCATATGCCTCGCTCGTAGCAGGGGTAGATTTTGTGAGTGGTTATCCGGGGACCCCTTCCTCTGAGGTGATCGACACCCTCCGCGTCATCAAACCGAGGGACTGCCACATCGAATGGTCGGTGAACGAGAAGGTCGCCTTCGAGAATGCCCTCGCCGCGTCCTGGTGCGGACAGAGAGCCCTGGTTACGATGAAGCATGTGGGCCTGAACGTGGCGGCCGATCCACTGATGACGGCCGCCTATACAGGTGCAAAAGGGGGCTTCGTGGTCTTGGTGGCCGATGATCCGGGTGCACACAGCTCCCAGAACGAACAGGACAGCAGGTGCTTCGCGAAATTTGCGAAGATCCCCTGTCTCGATCCGGCTGGTGTGCAGGAAGCTCATGACATGATGGTGGATGCCTTCAGACTCTCGGAGGAGTTATCGCTCCCGGTGATCCTCCGTCCGACCACCAGGATATGTCACCAGAAGAGCGATGTGGAGCTGGGGAACCCGGAGAACCCGGAGGGCGGGCACAGGAAGGGCAGGTTCCAGAAGGACCCCCGTCAGTATGTGGTGATACCGGCGCACTCGCGTCTGCTTCACAAAAGGCTGAACGAGAAACAGACGGAGATCGTTGAAAAAGTGGCCGCATCGGGCTACAACCGGTACCATCTGGAGGGTCCGCACGGGGTGATCGCAAGCGGCATCGCCGCTGCGTACGTGGAAGAGATCCTCCCGCCGGGCGTCTCGTTCATGAAGGTACAGGCGTATCCTGTCGATCAGGAGCAGATCCGATCCTTCGTCGGTCGTCATATGAAGGTGCTGGTGGTGGAGGAGCTGGAACCCGTGCTGGAGGAGCAGGCGAGGCAGGCGGACAGCCGGATCGAGATTCATGGCAAGCTGGACGGCTTTATCCCGAGGGAGGGCGAGCTCTCGATCGATCTCGTCGATAAGGCATTCGGGATGGCAGGTATCGGTTCACAAAGCCCTCCAGCCGATATGATAAAAAAACCTGAGGAGGTCCCCATGAGGCCCTCGATCATGTGTGCGGGCTGCGCACACCGGCCCCTGTTCTATATGATAAGGAAGGTGTTCAGGGAAGGGGTGTATCCGAGCGATATCGGTTGTTATACGCTGGGGCTCCAGATGGGCGCGGTGGATACATGCCTGTGCATGGGTGCCTCGATCTCGGTCGCCACCGGTATGTATCATGCAGGCGAGGAGAGGCCCATCGTCTGCACGGTCGGTGACTCCACCTTCCTGCACGCAGGGATACCGCCGCTCATCAATGCGGTATACAATGGCGCCTCGATCGTGGTGGTGATTCTGGATAACCGCACCACCGCCATGACAGGTCACCAGCCCCATGCAGCGAGTGGTTACACCACCGGCGGAGAACCCTGCATCCCCGTCTCCATCGAGGCGATCTGCCGCGCCTCGGGCGTCGCATCCGTCGAGACAGTCGATCCCTACGATATTCACTCTCTGCAGCAGTCGCTCGAGCGGGCGAAGGAACTTCAGGGTGTGAGGGTTATCATCTCGCGCCAGCTCTGTGTCATCAACGCACGAAGGGCGGGGGTGAAGAGGGGAAGGTACATGGTCTCCCCCGAGGACTGCACGGGCTGCGGTGTATGTGTGAGGTTCGGGTGCCCGGCGATAGAGAAGAACGGCGATATGGCAGAGATAAACGAACTCTGCAGCGGTTGCGGTGTATGCGCACAGTTGTGTCCATCGGCAGCGATCAGGAGGGGACGCTGATGGAGATATGCAATGTCCTGATCGTAGGCATCGGGGGGCAGGGGGTGATCCTCGCCTCGAATGTGCTCGGAGAGGCCTGTATACACGCGGGCATACCGGTCAGGAGCGCGGAGACGCATGGCATGGCACAGCGTGGCGGATCGGTGGACTGTCACGTCCGCATCGGCAGCAGATTCGGACCACTGATACCGAAAGGGGGGGCAGACATCCTCATCTCGTTCGAACTGCTGGAGGCGCTCCGCTTCAGACATTTTCTCAGGCGTGATGGCGTCATGATACTGAACGACCTGATGGTCGTCCCCACCAGCGTATTTGTCCAGGGGCTGGAGGTTCCGCAGAGAGAGGCAGTGATCTCCAGGCTGGAGGGTGAGAAATACATGCTGATTCCTGCCTCGAAGCTTGCAGAGGAGGCAGGTTCTGCCCTCACCCAGAACATCGTCATGATCGGGGCCGCATCACCGTATCTTCCCATTCCGGAGGAGTCTCTGCTCGAAGGGGTGAAGCAGACCGTTCCGGCAAAGACGCGGGAGATGAATACGAGGGCGTTTCACCTGGGGAGGACAGTGGCAGAGGAGAAGGCAAAGTAGATCGACGGACTCCACAACCACTTTTACGATGTGGCCGCGGTGCTGAAGAGTTGCATCCAGGTTAATCCTTTCCGCACATTCTGATACTGAACCCCTATACACGTTTGTTCATCGGGGTTTTCCTGTTATTTTATTTTACCGGGCACGCGCACGTATCATAACCCCTGAAAAATACAGGTGCCCAGATCGAATGTCGTGGATATACACCTGGTTCTTGGATAACGAACAACTGGCACCCTGTTGGTATTCTCAGTTCGTGCAGGGGATCGCCCGAAGTTCGATAAAGGACAGAAAGGGGATTCGCAATCAGGTGCGCCGGAGTGGCGGGAGCGGAGCAGAACGTCGCCCCCTGGAGCGTTCGATGCGATTATAACCGTGAATACGCTCCTGATCCCAACATCTGAAAATCGATGCACGACATCTTTAAAAACCATTGAATCCAGGGTATCTCTCTCGGAAAAGGAGAGAGTATCCCGTTCGGGTGATCCGGTTCATGAGAGGAGTTCATCTGAAATGGTACATAAAAGAGAAAGATTCATGGTTCGGTTCACGATCGATCGGTGAATGAACAGAATGCAGGGGTGTCTGTTTCGCACCATTTCACATCGAGAAACGGCCCCCGATTCCTCCATCGCTCCCCCGATGGCACCAGGAAAAGAGGGTGACCATCTACCCGGATATTCGTCAGGGAGACAATCCGGAAAAAAAACATCGTGAAGGCACCCCATCGATGCCACGTCACGCTCGGGAATGGCCGCAGGGAGTTTATCACCCGATCACCGTCATGAAACGGAAACCGTTCGGAGATCGATACCAGGTGAGCGGTACCCTGTCATCTGCCTGACAGGGAGGCGAGCTCCCTCTCCATCCTGCGGAAAAAATCGTCCGACCGCTGCTCTTCCAGTCCGTATCTTCGGTACACCCAGTCCGCATACCGATAGTTCATCCGGTCGATCAGCACATAGTCGATCTTCCCCCGGAGCAGCTCCACGAGCCCTTCCGCTCCTGGCAGGATCGGTGCGATCATCGCATAGGTCCTGACACCATTGCTGTGCAATTCCTCCAGTGCCTTCACCCTCTCCTCTATCGGCGGTGCCGCGGGTTCGAACAGCCCCCTGATCCGATCGTCAGCGGTCGATACAGAGAGACCCACCTCGATGTCGGACGCCTCCATGAAGATATCCAGATCGCGCAGAACCAGCGGTGACTTGGTC
Source organism: Methanomicrobiales archaeon (assembly GCA_029907705.1). Lineage (GTDB taxonomy): Archaea > Halobacteriota > Methanomicrobia > Methanomicrobiales > JACTUA01 > JARYLJ01. Next base: position 8,087 of record JARYLJ010000042.1, on the reverse strand, counting down.
TGTACGATGACAGACCAGTCATTCTGGATCAGAGCCGAAAGGCACTGTCCGGTGAGCCTGTACTCTGCCTCGAGGGGCTGGTACGGGTCACAGACTCCGCTCATCCAGACCCTTCCCGCTTTTTTCTTTCTGATCTCGTGTGGAAGGAGGGCAGGTGCATTGATTTTGACATCGACGAATTCACCCCAGGGTTCAGAATGTCCTGTCACCCTTTTCATGAATCGTGCATAGCAGTATGTGCAGCCATGCTGACAACCCACATATGGGTTGATCACGTAGGGGTAGATCTTCGATGCAGAAAGTATGGTCTTTGCCCGGATCTCCCTCACGATCAGGGTCATATCACGTCCTTTCTGTCACGTGTCCTCATATTCCTATGGTTCTTCCCACCTCATCGCATGAACCGGACGCCGGTTGCCTGGAATATTGCCCTGAACCGCCGTTATTCGGGATCCCTCGATAGAACGTGTTGTGGAGTGTTTCAACCATGTGAACATCGGAGCGCTGAGGGAGGGAATTGAACCCTCGAGGGGCACGAAGCCCCACAGGCTCTCCAGGCCTGCGCCTTACCGCTAGACTACCTCAGCAGAAATGCATCACTACTAAGGGCGCGGATTTAATATTTCTTATGGTAATTCATGATTCGGCGGAATTATGGGCATCCTCCAATTTTTTAATGCAACCCGTCTGCAGTTCGTTACTGTGGAGTTTTCAAATAACGGGGGACTTCAGGCAGGCATTCAGCACGTATATTCAAAGAGGAGCAGATCACCCTTCAGGGCGATCGATCGCGATATGTGTTTTTTCGATCTTTGGATCTGGAACTTATCACACGGCCATGCAGGAGAGGGAGAGTGTATCTGGCATTATCGGGTTCCGGAAGAGGTACGTATGGTGCTACACAGTCAGGGCGGTGGATCATCCCGATGTGGAGTGGATGTACAATCACCTCGTTTCTCATTCAGCAAAAACGTGAGATCAGGATATGCGATTACCGTTTTTGCCCCTCTCATTTTCGGGCAGCTCGCTTCCAGAATCGCGGGTACGTCCCCCGCTCCATGATCACGATGCGGGGGGCGGCGGCGAGTCCGCTCTTCATCGCCTTCAGCCTCTCCGAGGAGACGAGTGCTTCGCCCACGCAGACGAGTTCCCCCCTCTGCGTGAGGAGGGAGACATAATCGCCCCGGGTAAATCCGCTGCAATCGGTAACACCCTGGACCGCCAGTCCGGCTCCATGGCAGATGGCATCCACGGCGGTGTCCCGGATCGTGATACGTGGGAGGTCTTCCGTTGCCACCGAGGCGGGGAGGAGCAGGGAGCGCAAACGTGCCGTGTCGCCCTCGGCCGATCTCTCTACCGCCAGTCTGAGATCCTGGAGCGTATGCAGGTCCCTCTCGGTGAAGTGGCCCGAACGGGTCCGCCTCAGCTCCAGCAGCTGAGCCCCGGTACCCAGGGCAAGGCCCAGATGATGGCAGAGGGAGCGTATGTAGGTGCCTGCGTCGCACCCGATCTTCATCAGCACCATCCTCCCTTCCATCTCCAGCATCTCGAGAGAATGGATGTTCCTTATTCTGAGGCTCCGTTTTACCGCTGATTTCTTCGGCGGCCGCTGATAGATTCTGCCTGTGAACTCTCTGAAGAGGAGTTCCAGTTCCTCCTGCCTCACAGACTCATGCAGTCGCATGAGGGCGATATACTCCTTGTCGCTCTGCAGAAGAATCGGTGCGAGCCTCACCGCCCTGCCCAGCATCACGACAAGCACCCCCGAAACCATCGGATCCAGTGTTCCACTGTGCCCCACGGGCATGGAGAGCAGATCACCGACCCATGCCGCCACCTGATGACTCGATGGGCCCCGTGGCTTGTCGATCAGCACGATTCCAGATGCCGGTCTCCCCTGCCCCCTCTCTGATTCCCCGGTCATGCTGTATTCCCGGTCCTCCCCTGCAGGTATCTGTTCAGCTCCTTCAGCGTGCCTTCGAGCGAACCATCTCCGATCACCGAAGGGACGGCGCCACCCTCGCGCATCACCTCAGCGGTGATCTCGCCGATCGCGATGAGGAGGAGATCAGGCCGCCTCTGCCAGCGTGCGGCACTGAAGGATTTTGCACTGGTGAAGAGGAGCGCATCCGCCCTTTCGATATCCAGTTCCCTCCCCGTCGGTTCGAGGCGATAAATTTTGAACTCCAGCGGAATGCCACCCGCCTCACGAATACCATCGACGAGTCTTTCGTTCGGGACGTCCGCCCTCGGCAATCCGATGCGCCTTCCCTTCAGCCACTCCCCACAGTAGGGGGCGAACTCCCTCGAGTAAAAACCGGGGAGCACCTCCACATGGGGTGCAAAGGATCTCAGGACAAGGGCGGTCTGCGGACCTATCGCAATGGTTCTGGGCCAGAATCTGATTTCTGGCGCGAGATGCATGGCGGGGAGGGCAGATGAGAAGAAGATGCAGTCGAGTCTCTTTTTGTTCACCTCGTCGAGAAAACGCTCGACCTCGCCGCGGTCGATCTCTGCCTTGAGTGGCGACACCGCATAACACACATGACCGTATCTCCTGCAGAGCCGGGCGTCTCCGCCGCTCTTGCCCTCCAACCGTGTGACCGCTATCCTCATCCGAACATCCTTCTCCATGGATGCATATGACGATATCGATCGACATTCTGCGCACTGAGCCGAGTGGTAGATCCCCGTAATGAGCGAACCGTCTGGAAGCTAATGCCGATAAGTCCTCGATCTTGTTTGCCCGCATCCCAGGGAACGCGATGTTGTATCCCATACCGATCTCGGGTCAGCGCCGAACCAACCAGATCATTGATCAGCGCCGACAGAACCGGCAGAATTCAAACTGAAAAGGATTTTTGATAGGAGAAGGGATGTATGTATGTGTGGCTCGAGGTGCTGGCGGGTTCGGCGCTGGGCATCGGCCTGGGAGCGGTGAGCGGACTTGTCCCGGGCGTGCATTCGAATACAATGGCGGTCCTTCTGCTTGCACTGTATCCCGTGCTGATCCTGCATCTGGGACCGGTCGCAGTCGCGTCGGCACTGATCGCCGCGCTCATCACCCATACATTTCTCGACATCGTGCCGAGTACGCTCCTCGGTATTCCGGACCCGGATACGGCACTCAGTGTCCTGCCTGCCCATCGTCTCTGCCTGACGGGTGCAGGACAGGAGGCAATCCGCATCTCCGCTCTGGGGAGTGCGCTGGGTGCGGTCGCTTCCATACCGGTCTTTCTGCTCTTTCTCGTGCTCCTTCCCTCTTTTCAACCATTTATCGACTGGTGGGCGGGAATTCTCATCCTGATCGTTGCTGGACTTCTCGTGATCCGTTCAGAAGCCCCCTCGATCGCCCTCGCACTCTTACTGGTATCGGGGCTCCTCGGTATCTTCTCGCTCAGGTACTCGTATGTTGCCTGGAACAACATCGGTACATCCGGTCTTCTCATGCCCCTTCTATCCGGCCTCTTCGGAATGGCAGCACTGCTCTCTTCTTCGCACGGAAAGATCCCCATGCAGCGGTTCGAAGGGCTCTCCCTCGAACGGCAGGCGGTGATGAAGGGGACGCTGATCGGCACAGTTGCCGGTTCCATGGTGGGATGGTTGCCGGGTCTCTCCACCGCCACCGCCAACGGCTTGATCGCCTCCTTCGTCAATCATGAACGCGATGGCAGGGGATATATTCTTGCCACCAGTGCAGCGAATACAGCGAACGCGGTGATAGGGCTTGCGGCATTTTATGCGATTGGGAGGATGAGAAATGGTGTGATGGTCGCACTCTCCTCTATCCCGCTTCCCCCCCTGCACGCGATGCTCGAAGCTTCGCTCATCGCCGCCTGCTGTGCATACATGCTCACCATTCTTCTGTCGAAATCCGCTCTGTGGCTGAATCGCCTGGATACGAAGAGGCTGAACATCTCCGTGATGGTCTTCGTCTCCCTCCTCTCGCTCATGCTGACGGGCCCCTTCGGTATTTTAATTCTTGCCTGTGCTACTCTGCTCGGCCTGGTTCCTCCAATATTGAATGTACCCCGAATGTTTCTCATGGGTGCGATCATGATCCCCGTCATGCTGATCTCCTTCGGTATACCGGCCATATGAGTGCCATGCCTGTTGTTCGATAATGCGATGGGATCTTCCTGAGAGCGGCGGATACGGCCCATCCTGCCCCCGTAAGCCTGTGCATTCAGGCTGCGGCGAACCGGAGTTCATGAATGAATTAAAAAAAGCAGAAGGGGTGATCATCGATACCCGATCTCAGATGCAAAAAAGGAGGATCGCATAGAGCATCGTATATTAGATAATGCAGGGGGTGAGATGTTAATTGAAGATGATTTCATACTGGTTCGGCGATGTGGACGGGGAGCATTGCATGCCCGCCCCTCGGGAGAAAGAAGCGCTCCTGAAACGTATATCCTCGATCAGGACGAATCTCCGAGAGTACACCCCGGCGGACTGGCAATTGGCATCGAAGGCAGGATTTGTCAGGGACAGGATGGAGTATCTGAAATGGCTGCACCTCCTCTGCATGGAGGTGACAGAAGTCAGGGTCAGGCAGTCGCTCGAGAGGGATGACGGGGAGTTAATTCGATTGGTCGGCCTGCTGGATGCACTCGCCTTCTCCATCAACCATATCCGCGAGCAGCTCTCGAGGCTGCAGGAAATAGATTCGCCCCTCCGTCGGGGACCGCATACCGTGGCGAAGCGTCCAAAGGAGTTCCGGGATGGAGAAGGGGCGCATGTTTCGCTTGCTCCCATCGCGGAGGAGCTGATCCGGATGGAGAGGGTGAGGGCGTCCCTCACACAGCAGATCGCGCAGCGGGCAGACCGGGTTGCGCCGAACTGCAGTGCATTGCTCGGCGGGACGGTGGCCGCACGCCTCATTGCACGGGCCGGAGGTCTGGAGAAGCTGGCATGCATGCCATCCTCATCCATACAGATCCTGGGTGCGGAGAAGGCTCTCTTCGCACATCTGCGGGGAGGGGAACCGCCTCCCAAGCATGGTGTCATCTTTCAGCACGGGAGGGTACATGCAGCACCCCGCACCTGCAGGGGCAGAGTCGCACGGGTGATCGCCTCGAGGACCGCGATCAGTGCGAGGCTGGATCTCTATCGGGGTGTACTCGACAGGGAGTTCATCGAAGAGACAGAGCGCCGGGTAGCAAGGGCGATGAAGAGGGCATGATCTGGATCGGCAACATTCCGGTCTCACCTGGAGAGGGTGGCGTATATGGCGAACGGATGCTGGAGGGGTACAGGGTCTGGGATCCCTTCCGGAGCAAGTTCTCTGCACTCCACATGCTCGGGAAGGAGATCGAGCTCAGCCCTGAGATGCGTGTGCTTTATCTGGGTGCCGCACATGGCACCACCGTCTCCCATGTGGCCGACTACGTGGAAGTGGTATACGCGATAGAACGGGCACCCCTGCCGATGAGGCATCTACTGAGGGTCGCCGAAAGGAGGAAGAATGTGATCCCGATTCTGGCCGATGCAAGGGAGCCCGAGACGTATGCGCACCTGCTCGAGGAGGTGGACCTGCTCTACCAGGATGTGGCGGACCAGGCGCAGGTGGAGATTGCCCTCCGGAACAGAATCTTTCTCAAAACGGGGGGACTGCTCGTTCTGATGCTGAAGGTCCCGTGCATCGATTGCACCTCGGGGCCGGAGGCGATCCTCGAGAGTGCACGGGACGGGGTGGCGAAAGGATACGAAATTTTTGACCACAGCTGGTTGGCACCGTATCATGAGGATCATGCGGCAATAATGGGAAAGAAAAAAGTCGTTGCGGATGAATGACATTATGGATCGCTACTTCTTCAACCCCTTTACTTTTCTGATGCTGCTCATATTCGTCGGAGCGCTTTTTCTCCTCTTTCCGCTGTTTCTGCTGAGCGTCATCGGGACTGCATTCGTGAAGCTCGGTTTCTCGTGGCGCGAGGTGATCGGGATACTGCTCTGCACGCTCATCGGTTCCTTCGTGAATATCCCCCTCTTCAGCATCGAAGGGAAGCCGACTCTCCTGAAGGAGCCGGTTCATACACTGTTCGGGTTCTTCTATCGGATCCGTGAGTATACACCTGTGACGATGGTCTCCATCAATGTGGGCGGAGCAGTCATTCCGGTACTCATCTCCGCATACCTGCTCGTGGATTCGCTGATAGTGCTGAAGAACCCGTGGTTGGTAATCCTTTCTTCGTTGATCGGTATCGTGATCGTGACCATCGTCGTGAAGGCAGTCGCGAGGCCCGTGAGGGGTGTCGGGATCGTGACACCCTTCTTTGTACCGCCCCTTTCTGCGCTGCTCTGTGGTGTTCTGCTCTCTCTGTCCCCTGGCAGCGAACCACTCGCCTCTGCGATCATTGCATACGTGAGCGGGACGATGGGGACACTCATTGGGGCAGACATTCTCAACATCTCCAGGATACAGGAGATATCAGCCCCCGTGGTGAGCATTGGTGGGGCGGGAACGTTCGATGGAATTTTCCTCACCGGTGTGATCGCTGCATTCCTCGCCTGAAAGAGGCCGTGAATGGCTATATGCGGCTGCTCCCGCCTCCCGACAGGCGAGGGGTATGCCAGAAGTGAGTATGCGATTGATGCGGAGTCGCCCATGGAATCGATACGCTGGACCGATCGCTCCCCCTGACCCTCTGATGGTTCCCATTGTATCACCGATCGGTATTCTCCGATCTGTCTGCCGCGATTCATCGGGGCCCTTTTATCATTTTTGTCTCCAGCTCATGCTTTTATCAGGACTTCGAAGAAAATACACATTCCAGAATTTGGGATTCGGGATATCGCTTGTTTTTGAGCGATCGGATCGAACACGGTTACCAGATGCATGCGGTGGACGGATGACGAATACACCCTACTTTTGTCATATTCTCAGTCCATGCCAGGGATCGCCCGGAGTTCAATCCTGGGCAGAAAGAGGGATCGCTGCCATTGGCGCCGGTTCCTGGGGAGCGGAGCCACGCGGAGGACCCTATAGCCTTCGATGTCATGAAAAACTATGGAAATGCGGCTGATCCTGACATCAAAAGATCGATGTTAGCAACTTCGAAAATACCCTCGAATCAATATGGTCATTTTACTCGCACGCATTGGAGAAGTTTATCCGGGATCGATTCATGGAGAGTATAACCCCCTTCATCACCGGATGGACACCCTGAACCGGGAGGGAAGACTCCTCCACTCTCTATGGTTGACTTTCATGCCGTCGGTGTATCGCAGATGCTGGCGATGGTTCATGCGATGGGAATGTATTGTGCGGACGAACGGGGTAGTACCCAAAGAAGTTCATCCCGTAACATGATCTCCAGCTGGCTCATCATCTGCCTCAGCCGCCATCTGCTCTATCGAAAAGATCCCCGGAGGGACCGCCCATCATGAGCCCTGCTAAACTCCCGACGAGAGGTAGGACAGGACACTTTCAAGGGCAGAGACGAGAGACTCTTCCGCTGCATGGTAGTCCTTCAGAAACCTGAAGATGTTGAGGAGGATCTCGTATCCATAGATCTGGATCGCATCCTCCATTCTCAGAGGGTTCAGGTACGAATCGATGAGCACTCCATCCGAGCTGTACATCAGTTCATAGAGCGACCCATCCTGATGCAGGACCAGAAACTGGTTCACCACCTTCTTGTTGATATCATCGGGCCTGTATTCCGCCGGATCCGTCTTTCCGAGGACAAGCATCTTCTCCTTGTAGTACACCGTATCGAAAATCTCGCCCTTCGTGTCCTCCTTTCCTTTCTTCAGAAGAATGAGCCCCACTTCTGGAATGAGGGGCGCCACATCTTTTATCATGCGGGAGAGGAGTACTGTCTCCTTTTTCTTCAGCTCCCCGGTCAGCTCCTCGCGCTTCGCCTGTGCCGCCTTCACCCTCTCCACCAGCTTTTCGAACCCTCTCTCCACCTCATCCATATCTGCCATCTCCGGAGTCCTGCCCCCCTCTGTACTCCCTCTTTTTCCGACGCGAGGAGGTCTCCAGCATCCAGTCCACCCGCTGTGACATAAACCTTCGCAAATCTCTGCTGTGTTGAATAACTCACGTCACAATCGTACCCAAGAATAAAGATCACGGG
>JARYLJ010000041.1 GCA_029907705.1 Methanomicrobiales archaeon | reverse complement strand
AAGGATTCATGTTCCTCCTCGGTTTTTCTCTCGGGAGCCTGATGATGCTCTTTGCAGTCGTCAGGATCATCATCGAGATGCACGACCGGATTGAGCTGAACCTGAGGAGACGGTGATTCCCTCACCGTCTCTTTCGTGGACCGCCCTCCCTTTGGGGTGATTTCATGGAACAGGAGTTAATCCAGATTTTTGAGATGCTGGTGGCGTTAGTGGCGGCACTCGTCGCTTACTGGCAACACCGGCAGAAGACCCAGGCTATCGAGGACAAGGAAGAGGCCCTGGTGGAGAAAGAGGTCGCCGAGGCCCTGCAGTTCGCTGCGGAGTCTGAGAAGGAAGAAGTAGTATCCTACTTCGATCCCGATGATGACAAGGTGACCACTCCACCAAATGTCGTCCCGTCAAGGTCCTGGAAGATGAGCGATGAGACCCAGCGGTGGGTGACTGTAGGTCATACACCCGAAGAACAGGCATCCCTTCTAAGGCAGATTGCAAATGCAGAAGATGAGAAGAAGATGCACTATTTCATCTCGATACCGACCGCGTACTACGAGATTGAATACGGGTTGGTGAAGGGAGGTGGGAAGGGGGCATGACCATTCCTATCCAAAACAATTTTTCTTAAACTTCGATAGTCCTTTTTTCGATTGAATTAATGTGAAAATAGTCGGTAAGAATTTTAGAATAAGTATCGAATGATTATTCGTTCATCACGATATGAGATTACACAATAAGGCGGTCGCATGGAGGCATCATCACAAGTTCCGGAGGCTATTCTCAAACTCGTCGAGAAATATGAGTTTCACCAAGCGGCCTATAAACGAGGTCAATTCAACGAGACCCAACTGCGAAGGGAGTTCATCGATCCGTTCTTCAGGGCGCTAGGGTGGGATGTTGACAATACACAAGGCAATTCGGAACTTTATAAAGAAGTAATCCACGAAGACCCAATTCGGATCCGGGGCTCCACAGAGTTTATCGATTATGCCTTCCGGATCGGTGGTTCCCGGAAATTCATTGTGGAAGCAAAGAAACCGGCCGTGAACATCAAGGACGATGCCGGCCCTGCCCTCCAAATCCGTCGGTATGCCTGGAACGCCCGCCTTCCTCTTAGCATATTGACGGATTTCGAGGAATTCGCAGTATATGACTGCACAAAAAAGCCGATGCCTGGCGACAATGCTGCAACAGCCCGGACAGGAGTCGTAAAAGACGGGGTTATCCGGGTGAAAGGGGTCATGCCCGTGACCCCCCGGACACCGCCTGACCCTCCCTGGAGCGTGGCCGTCGAGCGGAACCGGTACCACCTGAAGAACCTCGAGCGAAACGCTGTCCGGACCATCCGCCAGCATATGCATGACCGGCCCTGCATTAATGTCTCCTTTTCCGGCGGCAAGGATAGCATGGCGGCACTTATCCTGGCACGGAAGGCAGGGGTAACGAGCGCGTTCTTCATCGACACGGGGATTGAGTTCCCCGAGACCGTGGCATTCGTCGAGTCACAGGGAGTCGAGGTCATACGGAGAGCGGGAGACTTCTGGCAGGCGGCGGCGAAGGCCGGGCCGCCGGGAAAGGACCACCGGTGGTGCTGCAAGCTCTTAAAACTCCACCCGCTCAAGATCTACCTCGAGACCACCGGCCCCTGCGTGACGGTCCAGGGGAACCGGTGGTACGAGTCATGGAACCGGGCTGACCTCGAAGAGACGAGCCAGAACCCGGCGAACCCCCTGCAGCTGAACATCTCGCCGATCCGGAACTGGCGGGCACTGGAGGTGTTCCTGTACCTCTGGTGGCAGGATGCCCCAATCAACCCGCTCTATGAGCAGGGGATCGAGCGGATCGGGTGCTACCTCTGCCCGGCGATGCTCGAGAGCGAGTACGAATTGCTGAGGGAGCTCCATCCGGATGTTGCGGACCGGTGGGACCGGTTCCTGGAACAGTGGGCCGCAGGAAAAGGACTGCCCCCGGAGTACCACCGCTGGGGGCTCTGGCGTTGGCGGGCACTGCCCCCGAAGATGCGGGAGCTCTGCCGGGACCGGGGCATCCCGGTGAACGATGATTACACCCTCTACCGGGGCGAACCCCGGCCGGCAGCGATCGATGCGAGGATTGAGCGCGACATGATACCAAAGAGAGAGGAGACTGAAAGCGACGAGTTTCCCGTCGATGCGATCAGGAACGACTTCCCCATCCTCGGGGATACCATCTACCTTGACAGCGCAGCAACCAGTTTCTCACCGGAACCGGTCGTTTCGGCAATGGTCGAGTTCGAGCACCGGTACCGTGCCAATGTCGGGCGGGGCGTGCACCGGTACACCCGGATCGCCACCCAGCGGTACTGGCATGCCCACGAGAAGGTGGCGCAGTTCATCAACGGAGCGGACGGGACCACGGTCTTTACAAAGAATACCACCGAGGCGATCAACATGGTCTCCCGCGGCCTTGCCTGGCAACCCGGGGACCGGGTCGTGACCACCATCCTTGAGCACCATTCAAACCTGCTGCCCTGGCGGGCGCTCGCACGGCAGGGAGTGCAGCTTGAGGTCATCGGGATCCATGACGATTATTCCCTCGACCTTGAAGCACTTGGCACCGCACTCGCCGATCGAGTCCGCCTGGTCACCCTGACCCATGCCTCGAATGCGATCGGGGTGATCACGCAGGTCGAAGAGATCGCCCGGATGTGCCAGGAGAACGGCACCCTCCTGCTCATTGACGCTGCCCAGACGGTTCCGCATATCCCGGTGGATGTCGCCAGCCTGGACTGCGATTTCCTCTGCTTCTCAGGCCACAAGATGCTCGGTCCGACCGGGACCGGTGTCCTCTGGATGCGGGAGCCCGTCATCGAACCCCTGGTGCTGGGCGGGGGTATGGTCGAGTCCGTCAGTGCGGACGCGTATGTCCCCCACACGGGGTATGAATGCTACGAGGCAGGCACCCCGAATATCGCCGGCGGGATAGGGCTGGGAGTAGCAACCGATTACCTCAGAGCGATCGGTATGGACCGAATCCACCATCATGAAGCAGAGCTGACCCGCCGGCTCATCGAAGGGCTCAAGGCAATCGACCGGGTCAGGGTATATGCACCGGAACGCCCGGATTCGCGTATCGGGGTGGTCTCCTTCACTGTTGACGGGCTTCACCCGCACGAGGTGGCCCAGCAGCTCGATGACAAGTCTGATATCCTGGTCCGATCCGGCCACCACTGCTGCCAGCCGCTCATGGAGTATCTCGGGCTTTACGATGGGACGGTCCGGGCAAGCCTTGCCCTCTACACGACCGAGCAGGAGATCGACCTGCTCATCGCCGGGGTGCGGGAGATCTGCCGGGGGACATGATCGCCCGGTATGGCAGATTCTTGTGCTTACTGCCCACCCCCTTATAAAAATTGAACCACCTCTCTTCTCACGACACACGATGCTGGCGGGATCAGGCCCTGACAGCCGTCTCTCCCTCTGCAATCCCGAATGAGTGAAGAGATGGGGTCCTGGTAAGAAAGAGCTCCCCCGGCAATCCTGGCAGGAACTCCGGGGCTTTCCATGATGGAGAATATCGGCAGACCACAGATATTCTCTCTTTCAATGACGGTATTGGAAGAATCCTGGCTCTGAAAGGTTCGATTCTCTCAAATGACGCTATATATCCCTGCCCGCGGTATCCCTGTCCGGTGAATCACCCGGGCACTTCCGTCGCCTGCAGTCCGGTGACCCTCTCCGTGTGGGTATACACCACCATCTTCGTGCTGCGGGCAAAGGCGACGATGCACACCCCGCTCTTCTCTGCGACTTCGAGGGCAAGGGTGGTGGTGGCACCCCGTGAAGCGATCACCGGTATGCCGGCAACGAGACATTTGCGGACCATCTCGGATGAGATGCGTCCTGATGAGACGACAAGGGTCCGGGAAAAGTCGATTCCGCTGCGGAGACCGTGCCCGATAACCCGGTCGAGGGCATTGTGGCGGCCGATATCCTCAGCAATGGTGATCATCCCGTCAGCACCGGCAAGTCCGACAAGGTGAATCCCCCCGGTCTTCCCATGGAGATCGGAGGTCAGTACTTCCCTGACCAGATGCAGGATACGGTCCGGGGAGATGGAAAAGTCAGAGACGATTTTTGGGAGCTTGTCCGCATCGATATAGGAAGTACTTCCCCCGCAACCGGACAGGATGGTCTTTTTAGGCCCGGTTACCTTGAACAGGTTCTTCGTGATGACACTGATCCGGTTCTTCTCGACTTTTATCGATTCGATCTCTTCGGCTTTTTTTATAACCTGCTCGGTGAAGAGATACCCGGTGACAAAGTCCTCGAGCTCGATTGGGCTCATCATCGACGTCATGGCATGGCGGCCGTTGATGAAGAGGGCATAGGGAACCTCCTCGACAACCTCATGTACTGCGTGTTCATGGCGATCGCCGTCAACCCGGATACAGGGGACTGATCGATACATCATACTCCTGTCAGTCCTCGCAGGCAATAAGGAGTGTCCACGGCAGCTCCGGAAAAAAATCCCGGGAGGAGAACCCTGCCATCACCCAACAGGATACACTCCGGGGGATATTGGTTCAGGGATGATCCCCCTCGATCCACCGGTGACCGTCGGCGAGGTACTCCTTCTTCCAGATGGGGGCCCGCTCCTTGATCCGCTCGAGAATGTACTCGCACCCCTGGAATGCCTCCTTCCGGTGACCTGCCGCGACAACGATCAGGAGGATGTTCTCACCGACCCTGAGATGCCCGATGCGGTGCACGATATCCACCCGCTGCAGGTTGAACTGGCGGACGGCATCATCGCGGATCTCGGTCATGTCATGGACAGCAACCTCATCATAAGCGAACAATTCCATGGATTCGATCCCGTCATCGCGGACCATCCCGAGGAACGTGACGATGGCACCAGATGTGCGCTGTTTTGCCGCTTCAATCATCGGTTCGATTTCGATATCCTCGTTCGTGACAGAGATCCTGCCGCTTACTGGTTCTTCCATAGTCCTGCCTCCACGGACGGGGTAAAGGATACGGCAATCCGTACCTTCCTGAAATGTGGTGTATAAACCATAGCTCGAGAGATCATCGCTGCAGGGCCCCGTCACCTGCCGTTCCCTGTGGTTCTTCCGGCAGTTCACATTCCTCGCCCCCTTCGTGGTAGTGCGGGGTCTTCTCCCCCCAGGGGGAGAGCCCCTGCCTGACCCGGTAATCGTTGATCGCCTTGTGGATGGCTTCTTCGGCAAGTACCGAGCAATGCATCTTGATCGGGGGGAGCCCCTCCAGCGCCTCTGCAACAGCCTGGTTCGAGATCTCCCAGGCCTCTTCGAGGGTCTTTCCCTTCACGAGCTCGGTCGCCATGCTGCTCGATGCGATGGCGGCACCGCAGCCGAACGTCTTGAATTTTGCATCAACGATACGGTTATCCTCGATCTTCAGGTACATCCGCATGATATCCCCGCAGACCGGGTTGCCGACCTCCCCGACACCGTCCGGGTTCTCGATCTCCCCGACATTCCTCGGGTTGGCAAAATGATCCATCACCTTCTCGCTATACATGGCACTCCTTCTCCTTTCCCGGGTAGAGGGGGGACATCGCCCGCAGCCTCTCAATGATCCCCGGCACTATCCCGAGCACGGTATCGATCTCCTCATCAGTGTTCTCTTCCCCGAGCGTCAGCCGGAGCGACCCGTGGGCGACCTCGTGCGGGAGGCCGATCGCGAGCAGGACATGGGAGGGTTCAAGGGACCCGGAGGTGCAGGCGCTCCCGGTCGAGGCACAGATCCCGTGTGCGTCCAGGCTGAGGAGGATAGATTCGCCCTCGACATACTCAAAACTGATGTTCACATTCCCCGGCAGTCTCTTCTCCGGGTGCCCGTTGAGCCGGGAATGCGGGACTGATGAGAGCAGCCCGGCAATCAGCCGGTCGCGGAGCTTCTTCTGCCGTTCCATCTCCCGAAACAGGGACTGCATCGCAATCTCCAGCGCAGTCGAAAGGCCAATGATACCGGCGAGGTTCTCGGTGCCTGCCCGCCGGTTCCGCTCCTGGGCGCCACCGTGCAGAAGCGGATCGATCCGCGTCCCCTTCCTGATGTAGAGCACGCCGACTCCCTTCGGCCCGTTGAACTTGTGGGCAGAGAGCGAGAGCAGGTCGATGGTGTCATCCTTTACCGAGACCGGGATGTGGCCGACGGCCTGGACCGCATCGGTATGGAACGTGATGCCATGATCGCGGGCTATCTTCCCGATCTCGCGGACCGGTTCAATCGTGCCGATCTCGTTGTTCGCGGTCATGATGGAGATGAGCGTGGTCTTCTCCGTGATGGCATCCTCAAGCGTCCCGGGGTCCACGAGCCCGGTCGAATCGACAGGCAGGAACGTAACGGAAAATCCCTGTTTTTCCAGGTACCGGGCCGGGTAGAGGACGGCATGGTGCTCGATTGAGCTGGTGATGATGTGATCCCCTTTCTTCCGGTTTGCGATGGCGACCCCCTTGATCGCCCAGTTATCAGACTCGGTCCCTCCCGAAGTGAAATAAATCTCGCCCGGTTCGGCACCAAGTGCCCGTGCCACGGACTCCCTGGCTGATTCCACCACCTTCCGTGATTCCCGTGCAATACGATAGATCGATGAGGGGTTTCCGAACCGGTCGTGGAAGTAAGGGAGCATCGCTTCCACGACTTCCGACCTCGTGAGTGTCGTGGCCGCGTGATCCAGGTAGATGACTCGTGGTTCCAGTACCATCTCAGTTCCTCTCTGCTATCTCGTTCCTAAATTCCTGTTCTGGTTAACAGCCCGGATGGCATGGCCCTGCAACGCCAGTGCATTCACAATTGTGAATTACTAGTGGGTGTCTGGAGATATAATCGTTCTCATCAGGTTGCGGGTTGTATAAACCCTCAAGGAGATTACTTTTGTACTAGTAGATGCAATTCTAGGACTATAATGCTACTGAGGTCATTCTCCTCGTCTTTTCGCGGGAAAGCAGGGTCATGTCCCCTTTTGTCAGAATGCCGGACGTTCCATCCCGGACAACAGCCACACGATCAGTACAGGAGATGCAGGGATCGATCGAGGCCACGATAATTGGGATATCAGCAAGCTGCTCGCCCGTGAGCATGGGGATCCAGGACATCAGGTTGCTATAGGATGATCCCTTCACCTTCCATGTTTCTGGTGTCTCTTTCCCATCCATTCGGACATAGTGCAGGCACTCTCCCCGAGGAGCTTCTACCCTCCCGATCGCTTCTCCCTCTGCCTTTTTTTAAGGTAAGGAGGAGTTTCGGCAGCTTCTTCTCCCAGAGGATCTCTCCGGAAGGCAGATTATCAAGGCACTGCTGGATAATGTCAATAGACTGGACGATCTCAAGGAGCCTCACGATGATCCGGTCATCCACATCTCCCTGCGGCCCTCCGAATTCCTGTGGAGGGAGTATAGGATGGACATCGAGGTCCCCATAGGCACAGAAAGGGTAATCGTGCCGGACATCCATGGCGATTTCTGATGCCCTCGCTGTGGGGCCAACAGTACAGAGGAGCCGGGCATCCCGGTAGCTCAAGATGCCATGGCCCCTGCACCGCAAACGTACTGTACTGTCTTCTAGGAAAGCCTTCATCAGTTTCTTGAGTAATCCCAGATACTCACCTAAGAACTGTGCAATTGCAGAGCACTGGTCGTCACTGATGTCCCTTCGGACGCCTCCGATCTGGATCATCCCGTAGTGGACCCTTGTTCCGGCAATCTTCTCAAGAAGGTCGAGTGATTGCTCCCTCACTCTCCAGGTAAAGTAGAAGAGAGAGTCAAAACCGATCTCATGAGCAGCTACCCCTGCCCAAAGGAGGTGTGACTGTATCCGCTCGAGCTCAAAGAGTATTGTCCTGATATTGTCGGCTCTGAGGGGGACTTCAATATCAGCAATCTTCCCCACCGCCAGCGAGAACGAGAGTGAATGTACAATCCCACAGATACCACATATCCTTTCGGAAAGGTAGAGGATCTGGACCGGGTTCCTCCTCATCCCCATCCATTCACAGCCCCGATGGGTCTGCCCGGGAGCAAAGTCCACGGTCTTGACGACCTCTCCTTCCATACCAAAGGTCAGCATGACCGGCTCCTTGAGCGCAGGGTGGATCGGACCTATCGGTATGGTATATGGTACTGTCTTCTTCGCTTTACCGTCATCCATCAGGAGTCACCCGCAACCGCCCCTCATCCCTCGTCATTTCTTTGTGTATCACTAGTCATGAGAGTTGCATGGGATAAAAATATTCACAATTGTGACACCTCTCGACCCTGCGAGAGCCTCTGCAGGCAGATCTTATACATCCCGAAACGGCGTGATATCGCACCCGGTACAGGGAAGGCACATGGTCCGCGCCCTCCTCGTATCCAGGCCATGTTCCTCAAGTATCCTCCGGGTCATCCGCGCCAGCCGGAGGAGCCGATCTGCCGAAGGACGCTCGATCGTGATCTCACCAGCCCTGAGTGGCGAGACAGATATCGGACGAAGCACCGGGATCACGCCCATCGCTGCAAGAAGGGTGATCCCCTCGTGCACGCAGGCATCACTCTCTCCAAGCCCGATGATGAAGTTCGAGAAGACGGCGTTCTTCCCGAATATGTGCACGGCACCTTCGAGTGCAGCAAGGATTGCATCGAGCGAGAGACCGGGGCATACCCGTACAAAGATATCCGGATCCATCGTCTCGACATTGTACTTTATCTCATCCGCCCCGGCAGCAAAGAGCTCTGCAGACGATGTCAGGGTTGGGTAAACCGAGACCCCTATCGGGAGCGCGTATCGTTCCCGGAGAGCCTGGATCACCGAAATGACCCGCTCGACCTCCTGCCCGGGTGAATCAGCAACACCACTGGTCAGGGATATCGCCCTGAGTGATCCTCTCCCTGCAGCTTCCTCCACCATGGCGAGAACCGTCTCCACATCCTTGACCCCTCCCTGCAGTTTCGGGACCGGGCAGAACCGGCAGTCAAAGATGCAGCGTTCGCTGATGGTGATATAGGCCTGTTCCGGGCAATGGCAGAGAGCCGGCTCGATCTGCCCGCTGGCGACCACTTCACCTTTCCGGAGTACGACGATGCCATCAGCTGCGGGCTCGATTGAGAGCGGGGAGAAATCATTGATAGAGAGGCGGACGCGGCGATCGCCGGACCTGATGAAGAAGGAGGACCCTCCGGCACCCGGGCCGGCAGTTGCAGTCGTCTTCAGGGTTGGGGCAAGGAGTGCGCTATCGATCCGGGCACTCCCGATGCTCACCAGGATGGCCTTCTCTTCAGGGGTCATAGGGTGCATTTTCGTTCCTCACCGGTTTCCAGCGCACATGAAGACAAAGGAGTGATGCAACACCATGGTCCTGCACGCTGACGTATGTCTGGAGACTGAATCTCATCCGTTCAATTCACAATTGTGAATTCCTGACAGTACTGAACGGTTGCGACCCTATATATATGCTGGCATTGCGGCAGCGGTTACCTTACCTATGCCATCGCCATCCGTGAATGTTTTTACCCATCAACATGCATTATTGGATACACGTCATGGCTGAACCAGAAGCACTCGGGGAAGCGATTCTTGCTCTCAAGGAAGAGCGGGACGCGGTCATTCTCGCCCACAACTACCAGATACCGGAGGTGCAGGATATCGCAGATTTCGTGGGAGACTCGCTTGAGCTCGCACGGGCTGCCGCTTCCCTCGACCATGCGACCATCGTCTTCTGCGGGGTGGACTTCATGGCAGAGACCGCTGCGATCCTCTCCCCGGAAAAAACGGTGCTCCTGCCTGCCATGGACGCCTGCTGCCCGATGGCAGCGATGGTCACACCCGGGGAACTCGGACTCCTCCGTTCCCGGTATCCCGATGCTGCGGTCGTCGCGTACGTGAACACGAGTGCCGACGTGAAAGCCGCAAGCGACATCTGCTGCACCTCGGCGAACGCCGTAAAGGTCGTGGAATCCCTCCCACAGGAACAGGTCATATTCGTACCCGACCGCAACCTTGCCCGCTATATTGCACGGTTCACAGAAAAAGAGATCCTCCCCTGGGACGGGTACTGCATCGTCCATGAACAGTTCTCCCTGGCAGATGTCATAAACCAACGCCGCCGCCACCCATCTGCCGAGATACTGGTTCACCCCGAGTGCCGGCCTGAGGTGATCGACAGCGCAGACCATGTCTTCTCCACATCCGGCATGATCCGCCACGCCTGCCAGAGCCGGGCAGAAGAGTTCATCATCGGGACTGAGACCGGGATCCTCCACCAGTTCTCCCGGAAATGTCCGGATAAACGATGCTTCCCTCTCTCACCCCGGGCGATCTGTGTGAACATGAAGAAGACCAGCCTTGGAAAAGTACATAACGCCCTCGACCGCATGACACCCCGGATCATGGTCCCCGAAGAGGTCGCCGTCCCTGCACGGAGAGCAATCGAACGGATGCTCGCGATACCCTGAAACGAGGCCCCTCCTCTTCTACAAGGGACCCTTGCCTGGTCCCTCCGGATTTCCTCTCCTGTTTTTTGCAGCCGTTACCAGGGACTTCATCTGCCGGGCAGCACCCGTGATATCCTCCTGTCCGACAACTGCCGAGATGACCGCAACCCCCTCTGCCCCGGCTTCAATCACCAGCGTCGCATTCTCCGGGCCGATGCCCCCGATGGCAATCACGGGCAGGGATACTGCCCTGCAGATCCCGCGGAGCGTATCGATCCCGTGGCCGGGGCCCGCATCAACCTTTGAGGAGGTGGAGAAGGTCGGGCTGAGCGCAATATAATCTGCGCCCTCGTCCACTGCCCGGACGGCATCGGCACTCCTTCCAACCGATACCCCGATGATGAATTCCCGGGGAGCGATCCGTCGCGCAGCCCGGACCGGCAGGTCATCCTGGCCGAGGTGGACCCCGTCTGCACCGGATGCAAGCGCGATATCGATGCGGTCGTTTACCATGAAGAGTGCCCCGGCATCCCGGGTGATCCCGTGGATCTCGCAGGCCACCGGCAGGAGGTCACAGGCAGGGAGATCCTTGTCGCGCAGCTGGATGACATCCGCACCTCCGGCAAGGGCATCGCGGGCAATCTCAGCATGGGAGCGCCCGCGCCCTATCCTCCGATCCGTGATAACATACAGGTCATACGCCATCCGGCACCCTCACCCGCGCATGCGTTGCGAGATCTTCAGGGGTAAGCAGGTACAGCTCGTCAAAGAGTGCGGTCCTGAAGGAGTACGGGCCGCGTGATACTGCCATTGCCCGCTCCCCGGCCCGACCGAAAGCAGCAAGGGCTGTAACCGACGCGATCACGTGGTCACCGGTGACCGCGGCACAGGCACCGGTAAGCGAGGCGGCCATACATCCGGTGCCGGACAGGCACCCCATCAGCGGTACGCCGTTCTCAACCTGGACGACCTGCTTCCCATCAGATATGATATCAGTCTCCCCGGTCATGGCAACGACCACCCCGGTCTCCTCCGCACACTCCCGCACGATCCTGACCGGATCGGCGCTCACCCCGCCCGAGTCAACACCCCTGACCTTCCCCCCCAGGCCCGATATCACCCCTATCTCTCCGGGGTTTCCCTTGAGGATTGCGATATCAAGTTCATTAAGGAGCCTGAAAACAGTCGCAGTCCGCATCTTCGTTGCCCCGGCACCGACAGGGTCGAGGACGATCGGGATGCCAAGCTCATTTGCCCGTGATCCCGCAAGGAGCATGGACGAGACCTGGGCTGATGAGAGTGTCCCGATATTGAGGACGAGCACACTGGCGATCCCAACCATCTCATCCACCTCTTCAGGCGCTTCTGCCATTACCGGCGAAGCACCAATACAGAGGGTGATGTTGGCGCAGTCGTTGATTGTGACGCTGTTCGTGATATGGTGAACGAGCGGCCGCCGCTCCCGGACACAGTTAACGATTTCAGCACAGGCCCATCCGTTCATCATCAATCCTCCCTTCCCGGACCGGCCGGATCATGACCGGGGAGTCCTGCAGTGCAGTAACCATCCTGTACTCTTAGACACCTTTCAGGACATCACGCTGCCGGACAAACCGGTCCCATGCCCACGGTTCATCAAGCACCCTGACCTCAACAGTCCGGATGCCCTTGAGCCCCTCGAGCCGTCGCTGCACCTGCCCGGTGAGGTGGTCAACGAGCGGACATGCCTTTGTGGTCAGCACCATGTCAACCTGCACATGCGTGCCGCTCACGGTAATGTCCTTTATCAAGCCGAGATCGACGATATCGATCCCGACCTCAGGGTCGATTACTTCCCGGAGCGCATCCCGCACTTCATCCTGGATCACCCGCGTGACTTCCTGCTCTGCCGGCAGTATGCCCTGACCTGCCCGTTCAATTTCCCGCAGCCGTTCCTCGAGCCTGTTCTGCCGGTCCAGCATCCGGGAAACGACGCGGAGCATGGGGTCCGGCATCACGTTCTGTCCGGGATCGGCAAGCTGCGGGATGCACTCAGGTCCTGCAATGCGCCCGGGCACTCCGACAACCGTTGCACCGGCCGGAACCGACCGTACTACGACTGCACCTGCACCGATCTTCGCACCATCACCGATGGTAATGGCACCCAGCACCGATGCACCGGAACCAATCACCACATTGTTCCCGATAGTCGGGTGGCGTTTCACGTTCGAGAGCGCGGTTCCACCCAGTACCACGCCCATGTAGATGAGGACATCGTCACCCACTTCGGCAGTTTCACCGATAACCAC
>JARYLJ010000067.1 GCA_029907705.1 Methanomicrobiales archaeon | reverse complement strand
GTCCAAGTATTAGTTGGATATAGTCGCGTGGCTTATACTGAGTAATCACCTAAAAATATCCTGTCTTAACTTAAAAACCACCTCGTCTTCTTTTATTTGACGGTTAACAAAGATATCATCTTTAACACTCTTGTGGCTATCCCATCGTTCTGCTGTCCACTGATGGGGAGACCCTGGTAACGATTATGCCTTGAAACAGGCGTTCAGTTCGAAAGATGGCGATATCTCTGAATCATGAATTATCACGGAGAGAGCCAAAACTTCTCACATCCCCAGATATGACTCCCTGACATCCTTATCCTCGAGGAGGTCCCTGGCCGGTCCTGCCTTGATTATCCTGCCGCCTTCGAGAATATACGCCCTGGTGGAGATCTCGAGTGCATGCCTGATATTCTGTTCCACCAGCAGTATGGTCAATCCCTCCTGGTTGAGACGTTTTACCGTCTCGAGGACGAGCAGCACGAGCTTGGGTGAGAGTCCGAGTGAGGGTTCGTCGAGCACCAGCAGCTTCGGTTCTGCCATCAGACTCCTTGCGATAGCGAGCATCTGTTGCTCGCCCCCGCTGAGCGTCCCTGCCAGCTGCGCCTCCCGTTCCTTCAGCAAGGGGAACAGTTCGTACACATATGCCAGATCCCCCCCCGTTCCTTTGATATAACTTCCGAGGATGAGGTTCTCGTACACCGTCATCTTCGGAAAGAGCTCGCGCCTCTCCGGCACCATGGCGAGACCTTTCTTCACCACGTCGTATGTGGGAAGGTTGGTGATCTCTTCCCCTTCGAACAGGAGTCTGCCACCCTTTACTTTACTGAAACCAAAAATGCTTCCGACAAGAGTTGACTTTCCAGCACCGTTCGAACCGACGAGTGTAACCAGTTCGCCCTTCTCAATCCGCAGACTTACATTCCAGAGGACCTGAAGGGCCCCATAATAGACATTGATGCGATCGATCTCCAGCACGCCTCAGACTCCTAAAAAGCATATCTCTCTCCCAGATATGAATCGATCACTCTTGGATCCGAGGCGATCTCGGCAGGCGACCCCTCCGCAATCTTTTCTCCGCGGTCAAGTACCACGATCCTGTCCGATACACCCATGATCACCCTCATGACATGCTCTATCATCAGGATCGTGATGCCATCATCTCTGATCCTCTTTATCAATTTTATTGCATCCGTCCCTTCTGTGGGATTTAAACCCGTCATGAGTTCATCCAGCAGCAGAATTTTCGGATGGGATGCCAATGCACGTGCCAGCTGAGCGCGCCTTAGCTCCATCGTATTGAGACTGGAAAGCGGGGCATCCATCTTCTCTGCAGGAATTCCCACATAATTCAGGCACTTCTCTGCTTCCGCGTGGACTTCAGCCATACCTGGCCTTCTGCCGTTCCCGAATATGGCACTGACCATGATGCCCTCCCTCACGGTGAGACCCGGAAATGACTGTGGCTGCTGGAATGTCTTCGCCACGCCCTTTCTGCAGACTGCATCAAGAGGTAATCGTGTGATGTCCTCCTTCTCCAGATAGATACCCCCTCTATCCGGCTTGTGAACACCCGAGATCAGATTGAGTAGCGTGGTCTTGCCGGCCCCGTTGGGCCCCACCAGCCCCAGTATCTCCCCCCCCTCCAGCGTGAGGTCCACATTGTTGACTGCCACAAGGCCGCCGAACCTTTTTGTTATCCCCTTCACCTCGAGCATCAGGCACCCCGCAGCAATTTCATTGTATGTTATATGTTAGCATGTAGCATTAATAATACTACCGTCCTACCCAATCGGGAAATCCTTCCCAAGTTTTATATCTCCTTCCCTCCCACGATCAGTTTGTCATGCTAACACATGGCACAGCTGGAGGAGTGAGATGAAATCTAAATACATTGGTCTTATCTTCATGATCGTAATCGCAATATTTCTCGCCGGATGTGTGCAGGAGGAGGTATCGAGAGAGATAAAGATCGGGGTGGTCGCCTCGATGACCGGTTCTGCGAGCACGACGGGC
>JARYLJ010000040.1 GCA_029907705.1 Methanomicrobiales archaeon | reverse complement strand
TCACTGTAGGATACGGGGGATTTTATTTTACATCACTTCGTGTACGCTACCGAATGCGATTGAACGTCCCCGATGGCTCCTGTCATGTAATTACGAAATTTTTCCAGTGACACCGCATGTGCGATATCTGGTGCGATCACCGCTCCGTAAGGGTGACTGCAGTCTCCGCTTCTGTAACGGATGGCGTTCATCAGTGCCGGGAAAGGTACTCAGGGATTGGATCTCTCTTCCGAGAGATCGATGGCGATGCCCCTGATCCCGACCACCTGCCCATCCTCGATGATCGGGGATGAATACTCCAGGATGGGAAAGTACGTACCGTCCTTCTTCATACCTATGTACTTCTCCCGCGAGGTGAGGATCTCCCCCTTCAGGAGGCGATTGATAGTCTTCTCTGCCCTTTCCCTGTCTTCGGGGGCGATCATCTGGAGGACGTTCAGCCCTCTCCTGGCATCCTCCCTCGTGTAACCGAAGGTGATGAACGCCTGTCTGTTTCCGAATGTGAAACGGAGATTCCTGTCCGCCTCGAATACAGGTTGCGGAAGGAGATCGGCGAGTTCCCTGTATCTCTTTTCGCTAGAGTTCAGCCTTTCTGCTTTGATTCGCTCCTCTGTCACATCCACACCCGTGCAGAGAAATCCAACCGGATTCCCCGTTTCGTCTCTTCTCACCCTGACGACCCAGCGGATCCATATGCGCCTCCCATCCCCGCAGACGATTTCACTCTCCCTCTGCAGGTAGCGATTGTGATCCCTCTGGATGGCCGCGAGAAGAACCTGGATCGCATTCTTGTCCTCGGTTCCACGGATGAGATCGGACAGATGTGGCAGGAAATGCTGCCCTTCGTCCGAAATACCGAGCATCTCTCTCCCAAAGGCATTGACAAAGGTGACCCGCCCCTCCACATCCGCTGTCAGCACAATGAACCCTGCTCCTTCCACCAGCTCCCGATACCGCCTTTCGCTCTCACGGAGTGCCTCCTCTGCCATTTTCGCCTCTGTGATATCGATGAGGACGACCGCATGACCCTCACCTCCGTCCTCGAAGACGAGAGGGAGGCACTTCAGCTTGAAGGTCTCCCTACCATCGTCATTCAGACCGATCTCCTTAACCATTTCACCGCATACTATCGTTTCGGTTATGCATCTGACCAGCTCCCTGACCTTCCTTCCGGCCGGCTCGAGTGATGCGAACTCTCTGCCCGCTGCTTCTTGTTCGGTAACTTCGAGGAGCTGAAGAAAACCCTCGTTGACGTGGAGGATCCGGAGCCCCTGACCGAGAATCATCGCGGGAACCGGAAAGAGGTTGATCGCACGCGAGATCGGGACCCTGTGCGCGAGGGTATACACCTTCGCCATCCCAACCACCCGCGCCTCCACCTGACCGGATGCACGCAGCACGTCGAGATACCTGCCCACTGTGTTCTTTGTCCTCCCCAGATGTTTCGCTATCTCGGTGATGCTCATTCCCTGTGGGTTTTTTTTGAGAATATCCCTTATAAGAGAGAGGTCATCTGGATACTTGAGATGTGCGGGCATGGTCGGTTGTTAATTATAATTGTTTATTATAATTGTTACTAATAATAGTTTATTATATATAACCATAGTGCACACTGAGGTGAGGAAGTTGAAACGCTCTCGAAAAGAGCAGGATCAATCCCTGGAGGAAGAAAACTTTACCAGGGAACTCGAGCAGATGTGACGAGGTGATGAAGTTGGTAGGACGGAAAATTAATGCAATGCTCAGATTTTCAGGACTCCTGGTTGCGCTCATTGTAATTTCGTCGGTGGTACCGGCGTCGGCCGGAACAGTCTACCTTTCAGGTGGACCGGATATGAACGCCGCGATATCGGGTACGAACGAATTTTCACCCGGGACGACGGTCACGATCCCGATCATGGTCGAAAACCGGGGCTTGATCGATATGAAAATCATAAGGCCGGAACTCGTCAGCAGGGACGATCTGCCGAATACAGCGAAGATGGTCAGACTCAGCCTGCTCAGTGGCGATGCCCCCGTGACCGTGAAGTCGGATCCGCAGATGGTCGGGGATATTGCAGGAGGAAGCAGCAGATCGGTCGCCTTCAGCCTGCTCGTCGCAAAGGATGCGGTGGCAGGCAGATATGCACTCCCGCTTCGGATCGAATATACGTATCTGGACTCTGCTGAATCGGAAGGACAGGACAATATCCGGTATTATTACCGAACGGTGACGAAAACCGTAAATCTCAGTATCAATATCAAATCGGTTGCAAGACTGGGAGTACTGGGGGCGGAAACCGAGCATCTGAACGTGGGAACCGAAGGTTACCTCGTTTTAAAGTTACGGAATACTGGTAACGAACCGATATCGAAGGGCGTACTACTCGTCTCGCGCCACCCGAGCAGCCCCGTGATCCCTGTGGAGAGCAGCGTCTTTTTGGGAGAGGTGCCGGCAGGTTCAGAGATGGGGGTGAAGGTAAAGTTATCCGTTGCGAAAACAGCCGAAGGGGGGCAGACCTATCCGCTCGATCTGAGTATCAGTTACGAGAACAGCGATGGTATTCTTAGCGTTACGGACACGGTCACCATCGGCGTCCCTGTCGCAGGGAAGGTGGACTTTGCGGTTGTATCCGCTCCGATCACGATGCTGAAGGGGGAGAAGAGTGTGATCGAGGTCGAATTCAGGAACACGGGTACAGCAATGGTCTTCAATGCCCTGGCGAGGATCAGCGCGGTTGAACCCTTCACCAGCGGTGACGACACCTCATTCCTCGGGGATATGGCTCCAGGCGATACGAAGGTGGCCAGGTTCGAGGTGAGTGTGGACAGCGATGCAACTCCCAAGGAGTATGGCATGGATACCGAGATCAGATACAGGGATGCGCTCGACAACACCCTGATATCCGATACGATGAAGGTGAGGATCGACGTGAAGGAGCGCGAGGGTATGGGTGCGTTCCTCTCGAATCCCATATATGTCAGTCTGATCGTAGTCGTCCTGATCGCCGCGGCATACCTCGTGCTCAGAAGAAGAAAGGCATGAGGGATCACACGTTCGGGAAGAGACATCCCGATGAGGAGTCCGTATGGGCTATGGACTATTCGATGGATCGAACCTTCGTGAATGAGGAGGAACCTGCGTGAGAATAAGATCACCCTATGATGGGCTTGCGCGTCTCGTGAATGCACATCCGGTCTCCACCGGACTTGTTATACTGGTTATGCTGCTCATCGCACTCTACGGGGCCTCGTCGCTCACGATGGAGACCGGGATGAGCACCTATGTAGACGAGAATACGGAACGGGGGATGCTGCTGAAGAACTATGTCAGCTCGTTCCAGTCTGACAGTATCCTGGTGCTGATAGAATCCGATGATGTGCTCAGCCCGATCTCCATCGGCCTTCTGGAAAGGCTGGAGGACGAGTTCAGATCCGAGCCGCATGTGACGAAGGTAACGGGCGTTGTGGATCTCCTCATCTCTGCAAATATGGGGGTGGTTCCGGGTTCGAAGGCCGAGATCGATAGTGCGATGGGAAGGATCCCGGCGGAGGTGTCCTCGAGGCTCGTCCCCTCGCCATCGATGACGATCGTCTCTGTCGAACTGGAACCCGGTCTCTCACGCGATGCCCAGTTCAGCCTGCTGGACAGCATGAACGCGAGGCTCCGGGTGATGGATGCCCCGCCGGGAACGACCGTGACGGTCACCGGCAACCCGGCCTTTTCCCAGCAGATGATGAAAGAGATGGGCACCTCCATGTCCACGCTCCTCCTCATGGCCATGGTACTGATGATCCTTGCGGTCGGGATCCTCTTCAGCCATGTGAGGTACCGGCTCCTCTCCGTTCTCATCGTCGCCGCAGGACTGATCCTCACCTTCGGGATTATGGGCCTCGCAGGGATGAAGATCAGTATGGTGGTCATCGGTGCGTTTCCGGTCCTCATTGGTATCGGAATCGACTATGCGATCCAGTTCCACTCCCGTTTCGACGAGGAGGCGAGGGCATCGCCCATTGGCGATGCGGTGGTGACAACGATCACAAAGACTGGACCCCAGGTCCTGTATGCGATGCTCGCCACATCCATGGGTTTCTTGGCGCTCTGGATCTCCCCCATACCCATGGTGAGAGACTTCGGTATCGTCTGTATCATCGGGCTGTTCTGCTGTTATCTCGCTGCGCTGGTGATCGTGCCGACAATGTTCATACTGCTGAAGTACAGGCCGCGCGCGAATGCAGATCAGACTCTCCCGGACCGCGGGGATAAGAGCATGCAGGCGATGGAGAGCTACAACCTCTTCGTCGGAAAAGTCGCCCGTCGGGTGGCCAGCAATCCCATTCCGATCATCCTCGTCATCGGACTGGTCGCATTCATCGGTATCCAGATGGACAGCACCATCCCGATCAGCACCGACGAGAAGACCTTCGTACCGCCGGAGATGCCTGCAAAGATCCAGCTGGAGAAGGTCTCGCGGGCGATGGGCCCCTCGAGCTCCATCTCCATGTATGTCCGTGGCGATGGCCTCCTCACCCCGGACGGTATCGCATGGATCGATGGATTCCAGAGGTATGAGCAGGAGCACAACAGCCGGATCACGGGTTCCAGCAGTATCGTAAATTATATCGCACTCTACAACGGTGGGGAACTCCCGAAGGACGAAAGGACCATCAGGGATGTTCTGGAGAGTATCCCGGAGGCGACAAAGAAGCGTTACATCAGTGGGTATTCGGATGCGGTGATCGAGTTCAGCATGAAAGAGATGGAGAGCGATGTGGCGATGGCCACGCTCGAGCAGATACAGAGGGATCTCGAGTGGTATCGACCACCGGTCGGAATCACCGCGCGTGTGACGGGTATGACCGAGATGTTTACCAATCTGATCAGGGAGATCAGTTCTAGTAAATCGCGGATGACCCTCCTCGCATTCGGTCTCATATTTATGTTTTTACTCCTCGTGTACCGCCATATCGGGCGCTCGATAACACCGGTGATACCGATCGTCCTCATTGTAGGCTGGAATGGTCTGGTCATGTACATTCTTGGCATCGATTATACGCCCCTCACCGCCACGCTCGGTTCTCTGACGATCGGGGTCGCATCGGAGTACACCATACTCATCGCGGAGAGAGCATATGAGGAGCGGACAAAAGGGCTGTCGATGCTGGATGCGATTCATAAGAGTGTAGGGCAGATCGGCACTGCGATTACGGTCTCAGGGCTGACCACTGTCTTCGGTTTCTCCGCGCTCATCTTCTCCGCCTTCAACCTGATCAAGAGCTTCGGCATGGTGACCGTGATCACCGTGGGACTCACCCTCCTGGGTGCGATAGTGGTGACGCCTGCCGTCATCGCTCTCATCGATTGGATGGAGGAGAGGCGGAGATCAGATGCGGGGATCCCATCCCCTGTCTGACCACCCCTTCATCATCGTGCACGTCTCAACGATCGGTCGCGGTTCAGAAATTCTCCCCCTCCCCCGGAGTCCAGTTCTTTGCCTGTCCATACCTGACGTTTTGCCGGGTTCCGCCTGTCTCCTCTTTTCTCAATTACACGTTCCTATCGCGATCTCGGATAAAACCCATTCGAGAATTAGGGATTCACGATGTCGCCTGTCTCATAGTAAAAGAGCGCACTCTTTGCTCTGATTTTGTGACCAGGAACATGCATTTTCAGATGACGAACTCATCGCACCCCTGTCATCTTCCCTGTCCGCGCAGGAGATCGCCGGAGTTCGATCCCTGGAGAGATCGGGAATCGCTGTCGTGCGCGCCGGAGCAACGGATGCATCATATGACGGTACCGCCTGGAGCGTTCATCGATTAGCAAGAAAATTCAAAAACATTTCTCATCTCGACATAAAAAATTGGTTTATTGAAGCGAAATGGAGTGCAGGAGGAGTCTCTCGGAGATGACCGCCTCCACCGCACCAGTCCGGGATCGCGAAGATCGTACCTGGTTCACCGTGTGTGGATGGTGGTTGCTCGCACATCTCAGAATGGATATGAACACCTGTGGTATCGATCTGCTCAAAGGAGAGGTTGAGGAGTTCAGATGAATAAACAAATCTTCTATGCGGATAATACCGGGGGATCTATTCATTCCCCGCCGCCACTTTTCCGGCAGACTCCTCCTCCCCGGCCTTCACCTTCGGGCGATCGAAGTGCTCGGTCAGTGTGATATGCTCGATGCCATCGACGAATGAGAGAATCTCATCGATGATCCTCCCACGCCAAAGGAGCCAGCGCCTGTCATATACCACTCCCGGTGACAGGGTGATCCTCGCGGTATTGCCCTCCACCTCCACCTCCATCTCCTTCTGTGCGTACAGGCGGATGAGCCCCTTTATCTGCTCAACCGGTGAATCCACCTGTTCCTCGATGCGGTATCTGTATTCGAGCGTCTTACCCGCGAATGGATGATTGAAATCGACGATCACACGTCTTCCGATGCGGTTGACCACCACCCCCTCCCTACCCTCCACCTGCACCCGGGTACCGAGTTCCGGAGTTTCTTTGAATTTCGCCACTGAAACGGATTCGACCAGCCCCTCGTCCCTGAACCCGAACCCCTTCTCCGGCGGAACCTGGAGCGTGTAATCGACACCGACCTCTTTCCCCTCGAGATCCTCGTCGAGCCCGCTGATCACGTGCCCGCTGCCGACCCTGACGAGGAAAGGACCATAGACGGCTTCAGGATTTCTGATGTTGTTCTCCTTCGCGATCGCTTCGTCCGTTGTGTCGAAGACCCTTCCCTCGATCTCCCCTGTATAGTTCAGCCTGACAAAATCCCCTTTTTTAATCGTCATTGTAACCTTCCTTCCTGTCCCCCTTTTTACAGACCGTTGATCTCATGAGAGGGGGAAATATGCCTCTTAATTCTCCTCCGTCCCTATAAATACCTATGGAGAGCGGTTGATATCGCCTCCGGTCGGCAGGGTATATTCATTCGGGAACAGGGACATTTCGATGATCTGGACATACCCCTCTCCTACGAACCCGGTCAGAATGATCGCAGTGCCGATCATCCTTCTCATCCGGCAATATCCCAACGAGACCGATCTTTAAATGGGTTGAACTGATCTCTAATTCCTTCAGATATCCCGCAGGAGTTCGGGAATGAAAAATCACGTGGAGAAGCGGCTGGGCATCGAGGCGGAGTCCGGATCGAGTGCCCGGGAGCCCTGGAAGGAATCCATCGAGGCTATGGTGGAGAACCGATGGCGAGTGCCACCGGGCGATGGATCGGTTGTCGTCCCCTCGTTCAGGGAACTGGATCGGGTCTCTCTCCTGTTAGCTTCAACTGCATCATATCGGTCATAAAAAGAGATGTGATGGCGCCCGCGAGGTGGCGACTATCGCCGGGGGTGAGGGGGACTTTCTGTCCCTAATATTATTGATCCATCGATCCTGCCCGTAAGGGATGTCGGAGAACCTGATAACCACGTTCTTTCATGATCCTCCAAGTGGTGATGGCGGCAGGAGGTATCATTTCGGATTCGAATGTCGATCGGATGAATCAACCACAGGGGGACTCGAGGCGGCTCTTCAGTATCTCGCAGGACTCGAGATGCTCGCATACCTGGCATACCTGCCGCCATAACGAGCATTCAGGGCAGCAGGATACATTCCTGATACTGAAACGCCTGTTGCAGATCCTGCAGAAGGCCCTCATGAAGGTGCAATCGATCTGGAGGGTCGTGACCGTCATCAACATGAGAGTCGTCGATGGGTACTAACAAACTTTCTGGTCAGATTGAAAAGTATCTTCGTTGGCAGAATCACAGGGTATGGACATCGAGGATACTGGTTGCATCAGGAGGCAAGTAGGATGATGGAGGTGGAGATGAAGATACCTGTGCCTGATCTGCAGGATGTGAGGAATCGTCTGATCGGACTGGGTTTCAGGCACATGGAGATGAGGGATGAGAGGGATGTCTATTACAATGCGGTGGACAGGGACTTCGGCAAGACCGATGAGGCCCTGAGGGTGAGAGTGGCAGGGTCAGAGTGCACCCTCACTTATAAGGGCCCCAGGCTACGGATGCATGGATTAAAGGCACGTGAAGAGCTCACCGTGCATCTGGACTCCATCTCCGCGATGGAGGAGATCCTGGAACGCCTCGGATTGACTCGGGTCATGGAGGTAAGGAAGAGAAGGGAGGTCTTCAGGTCCGGCGAGGTGACCGTCGCCCTCGACGAGGTGGAGGGGCTCGGATCGTACGTGGAGATAGAGATGGTCGTTTCGGACGAGGTCGAGAAGGCAAAAAATATCCTCGGAGAGACGAGGAATCTCCTCGGGATCGATGGAGAGCCCGTCAATCTCTCCTATCTTGAGATGCTCCTCGTTAAACGGTCAGCAGTTCGATCCTGATCTCCTTTGGCCTATCCCCGAAGTGGATCATCGCACAATTTCCTTCAGAGGCGACGCCCGGATTCACCACCTTTGTGCCTTCCAGTTCTGCGATACCCCTCTGCTCATGGATATGCGCACAGCAGACGAGATCGAAATCCTTTGTGTGACTCCTGATGCTGTGGCTGCCCACGTTCTTTCCTCCGATGAAGTCAAGTGCTCCGAAGGGAGGTGCATGCGTGATCAGGACGTTGTGCATACTTCGATCCATCACACTCATGGCCTGCGCCAGCACATGGCCGATCTCATCCTCCGACAACTCGAATAGCGAGTTGAATGGCGTCGGGTTGGATCCACCCACACCTGCGAGGGAGATGTTCCCGAGGGTCAGGGCAGAGCCATGGAGCGAAACCGCACTCGACTCCTCGAGGAGGTTGAGCAGATCTGGAGGATCGCAATTTCCAGGAACCACGAAACAGGGAAGGTCGATCCTCTGAAGCAGGGAAACTGTGTTCTCCACAGGACCAAAGTGTGTGACATCACCCGATATCAGAATCATCTCGGGTTCGAGCGCCAGGAATGCATCCATCTTCTCGAACTGACCGTGGAGATCAGCGATGAGGAGTACACTCATCATGCCTACATCATCTGAGCGATCCCTAAAAAACTTTAACTGATGGAGCAAGCCACGAGCCGGTGAGCCGTCCCTGCAGTGCGAGCCGCCCGAACGTGCGGGGTAGTTCAGCATGGAGTCTGATCGGGATATGGCCTGCGAGAGGTGTCCCGGGGATGGGGTGGAAAAGGTGGATATGCACCTTTCCGAACCTCACCACCCATCTGATCAGCCGCAGGGTATCCAGTTGGTCCTGCTCCGTCTCCATGGGCAGGCCGACGATGAAGTCCACCACCGGTGTGAAACCGTGTTCGTGACAGCACTCGACTGCGTCGATGACCTCCCGCGTCGAATGCCCCCTTTGCATGGCTCCGAGCACCCGGTCGCTTCCCGATTGTGCACCGAAGTGCAACTTCTCGTTCATGCAGTGGGCACTGATCAGTTCCAGGGCCTTATCGGTGACGAACTCCGGCCTCACCTCGCTCGGGAAGGTTCCAAAGTATATATTGCCCTTCAGGGCCTTCAGGAGCACCTCTACCTTCTCCAGCCTGGCCGATCTCCCGTCCGACCCGTAGGCGAGTGCATTGGGGCTCACGAACCTCACATCCCTGTATCTCTTCGCATACTCTGCGATCCTCTCGATGCTCCTGTGTCTCATCGAGGGTCCGAACAGCCGTGGGGTCTGGCAGAAGGCGCATAGATGCGGACAGCCTCTGGAGATCTCGATGAATCCCTTCATCCGGGTGAAGGGGGGATACGCGTCCAGTCTGGTGCAGAATTCCGCTGGTACGAAGCCTCTCGAAGTGGCCACACCGCGCGGTAATTCTTCCGAACCCGCTTCGATGGAGGAGAGGAGAGCAGGCAGAACGCGCTCCCCCTCGCCCACGACGACGTAATCCGCATAGGCAGCGACCTCCCTCCAGCAGGCGCTCGCATGGGGCCCTCCGACGATGGTGATGCAATCGGCTCGCTCGATCTCCTTCCTGTAGGATGGTTCGTTCACGGAGTTCAGGGAATAGCAGGTGACGTCGCGTTGAGGCCCTTCGGTCACCTCCAGGTCGTAGCCTTGGAGCTTGCAGGCGGCGTGGAGTGCGGCGAGGCTGTTGTTCGCCGCATTAATTCTCCTCCAGCAGACCCTCATATTCGATCTCGCCTGTACTTCCATCGACCGTGACATTCACACCCTCTCTCATCCTTGCAAGCGGGATATCCGGGCGATCCACCATCGGTATGCCCGCGATGATCGCTCCCACGGCGACGATTGGTTCTGCCTCGGTATTGATGATGGCGGCAGGCGCCCTGCCATTCATCTTCAGCGCATACATGACATAGGATCCGACGGTGGAGCCCTTGCCATGCGGAAAAGCAAAGACGCAGCCTGCAACAATCCTTCCCCGGAGTGGATGTCCACTCTCCACGATCTCTCCTGTGAGTGGGTCCACACCCGAGAGAAAAGAGATAGGGATATGACTGATCAGCAGCGGTCCCGACGCCCGACCCGATGCAATACCTCGTGCCATGATTATCAAAAACGCACCACATAAATGTTTGAACGGAGATTATAATGATTGGCATGGATAATACCGCCGTGAATAATGTGGGATCGGAGAGCGAGATACTGAAACTCCAGATACAGGAGCTCTCCGCCCAGATACTGGATCTGAAGATGAAGATCGAGACCCTTCAGCGGGAGAATGTCCAGCTGAGAAGGGAGAACTCGCAGCTGAAGAAGGTGCCGCTTTTCATCGCCACTGTCGTGGACGTGATGGAGAATGGCGAGGTATATCTCAGGCAGCAGGGGAACAATCAGGAGTACCTGACGCAGGTGGGTGAGGACCTCCACAAGATGCTGAGAGCCGGAATGAAGGTCGCCGTGAACAATGCACTCTCTGTGGTGAGGATCATCGGCCCCGTCTACGACTCGAGGATCAGGGTGATGGAGCTCGACGAGGCGCCCGATGTGACATTCGAAAGGATCGGGGGTCTGAGGGCAGAGATCGAGGAGGTGCGCGAGGCGGTGGAGTATCCGCTCACGAAGCCAGAGGTATTCAGGCGGATCGGGGTGGAACCACCGAAGGGCATCCTGCTCTACGGGCTCCCCGGCACAGGAAAGACGCTGATCGCAAAGGCCGTGGCGCACCAGGCGCATGCCACATTCATCAGGATGAGCGGGAGCGAACTGGTACACAAGTTCATCGGCGAGGGTGCGCAGCTGGTGAGGGAGCTCTTCTCGCTCGCGAGGGAGAGGGCGCCCTCGATCATATTCATCGATGAGCTCGATGCCATCGGGAGCATGCGGACGCACGATGGCACCAGCGGTAGCGCCGAGGTGCAGCGGACGCTGATGCAGCTGCTGGCAGAGATGGACGGCTTCGACAACCGAGGGGATGTGAGGATCATGGCGGCAACGAATCGGATCGACATGCTGGATCCGGCGCTGCTCAGGCCTGGCCGATTCGATCGGATCATCGAGATCCCCCTGCCTGACGCCCCTGCAAGGAAGGAGATCTTCCGGATACACCTCTCATCGATGACACTCGCGGATGACGTGGACATGGATGCGCTCGTCGCGATGACAGATCACCTTACAGGTGCCGATATTCAGGCGATCTGCCGGGAGGCGGGGATGAATGCAGTGCGTAGGGATGCAGGTGCCGTCGTACATGCGGATCTCCTCTTTGCGGTGAAGAAAGTGAAGCGAGAATCTCCTTCCATAGACACGAGAATGTATATCTGAACCCCAATTTTTCCATAGCTTTAAACGATTCTCTGCAATGGGCCGCAGACACTCCTCCAGTGACCCGAACCAAAAAGGTGCAGATGGGGAAAAATTTCTGCAGGCCTGCATCAGTCATTGCACACCGGCACCCCCCGGGGGATTTCATACGCAGACATCACCCGATGTGTCCATGGAGATCGGGTTCGCACCTCTGAATGCAACTCAGCGATCGCCGATCACCTTCTGTACGCCACCGTCATGGATAGTAAAGCCGGTGGCAGATCTATTTACCCTCTCCCTCCAGATATCATAACATGTGCGGGCGGTTCTCAATCTCGATCGATGCAGGCACCTATAATCGCTTCCGCATCAGCAAAGGGCATGCGCCCCCGATGGTGAGATACAACGTGGCACCCTCGCAGGAGGTGCCCGTCGTCAGGCAGGATGCCGATAGGGATAACGAGATACTTATGATGAGATGGGGGCTCGTACCATCGTGGAGCCGCGATCGGAAATCGATTCACCCGATAATCAACGCCCGCGCCGAGACGCTGCTGGAGAGACCGGCGTTCAGGAGTCTTGTGAAGGACCGAAGATGCCTCGTGCCTGCGACAGGTTTCTTCGAATGGAGGGTCTTCAATGGAAAGAGGCCATATTACGTTCATATGAGGGACAATTCGCCTTTTGCATTCGCCGGCATGTACGACACATGGAAGGATGATGCAGGCGGCCCCACCCTCACCTTCACGATCATCACCACCGAACCCAACGAACTGGTGAAGACGCTGCATTCTCGAATGCCTGCGATATTGAGGAGAGAGGATGAGGGGCGATGGCTCGACGGCGGGGTGCTATCATCGGAGGAGCTTTCGATGATCCTCTCGCCCTATCCTCCCGAGTACATGAAGGCATACGAGGTGGGCCGCCTTGTCAACAATCCGGGGAACGAGGGAATGAGCGTGATAGCACCAGTCTCTGAAGACGACAGCAGGAAAATGCAGACCCGTCTTGCTCTGGACGGGGAAAAATAATGGGGATGGGGCATATGGAGATTCTTCTCGTACCTCTCGAGGGGGTCCCACTCTATGCGACGCTTTTTGCTTCGGAGACGAGCCGGAGCATTCTTCAATTTTACAGGCCCGATGATCTCGGATTTGCAGTCAGGGTGAGGACGACATCCCTCGGGGCTGCGCTATCGCTGGTATCGGAACTGAGATGGTACGTCCGCCGCTACACACGGGAGGTTCTGTTCAGGTTGGAGGAGGGGGTATACGCGAGCCACGCACTGGCGGAAGAGATATATGCCCGAGAATCGGAACCGGACGCGATCGGTGGGGGGAGGCATCTCTTCGTATTCAGGAGTGGTAGTCCGCTGAAGGTGATACCCGCAGAGGGAGGCGGGAAAGAGGTGGATACAGCAGATATGGAAGGGGCCGAACTTGTCATCGATGTGAGGGGCCCTCTCAGAGGGGAGAAGGCGGGAGAGAAGGAGGAAGGAGAAGGAGGCGATGAAGCTCAGAATTCTGACGAAATGGCTCGATCTTTATAAAATCATCAGACTTGACAATTTTCGATAGTAGTATCCCGAAATAATCTGACATCGGATTCATATCTCGATATGAGCAAGTTTTTCAACCGAGATATCAGAAGCATAATCGAACAATGGAGAGGTGGAAAGCCGGTTCATGAAATCCTTGAGTATCATCGGGTAAGGAGTCAGAACATCTATTGGATTGTCTCATTCCACAGAAAGAACGGTTTTCACCCGTATCCACGAAAGCCAGAGAGAAGATAAGAAGGGGTCTCTCAGGAAACAGAGTCGATCGTTCTCGATTCAAACGATGCCTGTGCACTCTGCACTCGGACCCATACTCCTCGAGAAGAGGGTAGAAGAGGTATATGCTCTCCATATTCATCATGACACCAGTTACAAGATTCTCCTGGAGCACGGAAAAGTGAAGTCCAGTATAAAGAAAAGAAAAGAGAGGAAATGGGTCAGGTACGAACGGGGACTAAAAGCAGCTCAAAGTAGATGGAGAGACGAAGTGGCTCATCGCATTCATGGAGGGTGCCTTTCGTCCAATCACCTGCTAAGGAGTGTTCGAGGGACCCTCCACGGAGAACACCATCCAGGTTCTCGAGGAGGGATTCGAGGAGGATGGCATTCGCTGAGAGATCCTCACCAACAATAGAACAACGTTCGTATCATCTGGAGCAACAGAGACAGCGGATCAGACCTTGAGGAAATTCCTCGAGTATCATGGCATTCGACATATCAGGGCACGAGTGAACCATCCTCAGACCAATGGGAAGATCGAGAGGTTCTTGGAGGAAGTCGAGCGGAGACTCCTGAAGTTCGACTCGGTCGAAAGAGTGGTGTTCTGGCATAACAAGATCAAGCCTCACAGCGGTCTCAATGATGACGAGCCTATCCATGCATTCTGGTACAGGTTGCCTCCCGAACGAATCCCTGGTTATGCTCAGAGGTGGATGTATGAAGAAGGTATTTATCCAAAATGAATTCAGGATATCAACACTCATTTTCGATAAAAAAGATTAAAAAGAGAATTTTCACCGGCGTCTTCGAAGATTGGATCCGACGATCCAGATAAAAATCAGGGTCAGGCCAGTCAATATGGCTACCGAAGGACTCTGAGTTGTCGGAGGTATTTCAGTCACCTCAGGTGTAAGCGTCACCGTCGGTGTCGGCGTGATCAAGGGGGCAGTCCCCGCCTT
>JARYLJ010000039.1 GCA_029907705.1 Methanomicrobiales archaeon | reverse complement strand
TTTTTTTATAATGTGTCGTTTTTTAGAATTTTTTGAAGGTGAATAGCATGAGGAAGGGCAGACTCTCTCCTTCCCTCCCTGCAGAGGGGTGCCATCTGTGTGCGTCTGTGACTCGTTACCAATCCCGACGATTGTTTTCCCATTCTTCGGGTGCCGACAGTAAAAAAATGCGGTGGATCCTGCTTCTCATCCTCCTTGCCCTACTTCATTGGACGGTGGTATGCACGGGGACAGAGATCATCGTGCCGGATGATTATCCGACCATTCAGGACGCAATCGATGGAGCGACCGAAGGAGATGTGGTCGTACTGCGAGACGGTATGTATACAGGCAATATCATCATCGACAGGAGTATCACCCTTCGATCGGAGAACGGTGCCAGTGCCTGCATCCTGGAAGAGGATATGGGGACCGATGCGCTCGTCAATGTCACAGCAGACAATACGGAGATCAGGGGCATTACGATCACAGCGCAATACAGCGAATTTGGAGTCTTCCTCGGATCAGAGAACTCGACCGTCGCGGATTGTATCATCGAAGGAGGGTGGGGCGGCGGCATCAGGCTCGAGTCCGCGAACTCCAGCAGGATATCTGGAAACACGATTCACGATACGCGATATGCGATCGATTTTTCCGACTCCTCGAACAATCTCGTCGAGGAGAACCTGCTGAACGCGAGTGCGTACGGGATGCGTATCGATGGTTCCTCCGCGGGGAACACCATCGCGAACAATACCATTCGGGATATGCAATATGCCGACAGTTATGGACTGCTCGCCTACGGCAGTGGCAACAGGATCTTTCTGAATCGTTTCTCGAATAACCCGACGAATGCGATAGAGTGCGGCTCCAACATCTGGAACTCCACTGAAATGCGGACCTATGCATATGGAGGGGCATGGTACGAGAATTACACGGGCAATTACTGGGACGACTACTCAGGAACCGACATGAACGGTGACGGCATCGGAGACGGACCTTATCCCATTCCCTCCACCCTCGGATCTGGCGAAAAGACGATCATATGCATGACCAGCTCCTTCGATCATCGTCCGATGCTGCCGGAGACTGCCTCGCCACCCATCATCTCGGGCATACTCGAGACCGGGCTGACGAACAGCAGCGTCACTATCTCCTGGCAGACGAACATACCGGCGAACAACAGGGTCCTTTATGGGACCGAGCCGGAGCTCTCCCCCGCCTCCTGGTCTGAATGGGCGAACAGCACCTCGTCCCCTTCCATCGTGCTCTCCGGGCTCACGGGGAACACCACCTATCACTACTCGGTGTACTCATTCAGGATCGACGACATGGGCGTATATGCGAACAGCACGGCAGAGAGTTTCACCACCCTGAAGGACCCACAGACACTGTATGTGGATGACGACCGCGCGGAATGCCCCAATGCAGATTACACCGGCATTCAGGAGGCGGTGAACGCGGCGGGCGATGGCGACACCATCGTGGTATGCAACGGCACTTATAACGGAAAGATCGTGGTGAACAGGAGCCTGAGCATCAGGGGAATCGATACCGCGATCGTCGATGCCAAACACGAGAGCGGCTTCACACTCGTCTCCAGCGGCAGTACGATACAGGGGTTCGTGATCCAGGATGCCTGGGACGCAGGAGTGAAGGTATGCGGTTCAGGTCTCCCCACGCAGTCCCACAACCATACGATCAGGGAGAATCGCTTCGTCAACAGCACCAGGGGCGTATATGTGAACTGCACGTATTCTTCGACGAACAACCTGATAGAGCGAAATACCTTCACGAATAGCAATGTGGTGCTGCTTGAAGGAGCGAGGGGTAACCATATCGAGAACAATACCTTTTACACGAGCGTCTATGTGAACGACGTGATCGGGGTCAGGTGCAGGAGTGGATGCGGGGGCCTCTCCATCACCACGAACCACACGATCTCCGGCAACGTCATAACGAGCAACCCCATTGAAACCCCCCCGATCATGATTCATGTCGAGAATGGATTGAACGGGAACACGATCGCCGACAATATGCTGAACGGGCCTGGCACAGGAATCAGAGCGGAATCCGATTACAACCGCATACTCCGCAACAGCGTGACAGGAATGCTGATCTCCTTCGTTCCCGACGATATCGGGATCCTGATGACCGGGAGGGACAGCATCATGGATGGGAACACGGTCCTCCTGAAGTCAGTGGGCATCAAGATAA
Organism: Methanomicrobiales archaeon; assembly: GCA_029907705.1. Lineage (GTDB taxonomy): Archaea > Halobacteriota > Methanomicrobia > Methanomicrobiales > JACTUA01 > JARYLJ01. The sequence goes on along the minus strand of JARYLJ010000039.1, from coordinate 12,251 downwards.
TTCCCTACTCGCCCATGAGATCCATCAACATCACCATGCGGGACAATATCATGGAGGATAACGATTACGGCCTCTTCGTCTTGCCCGTCACCACCTCGATCGAGGGGGATTACCCTTCTGTATACGACCTGGATATGTGGATCGGCTCCACCAACGTGGTGAGAAAGCTTGGCGAGGAGCGCCGGATATACTATATCAGGAACGCCACCGATCAGGTATTCGATTACGGCGACGTGGCATTCTTCGCCTGCATCGACTGCGAAAACGTCACATTGAGATACCTTGCGCCGAACGGGAACTCCCACGGTATGCTCCTTCACAGCGTCAGGAACTCCAGCATCGAGAACGTCCAGGCGTACGGCAGTTATTATGCAGGTATCGCGATCTATGACTCGTCGAACCTCACGATCAAAGACTCGGGGTTCACGAACAATGGCCATCATTATGGCGTACAGGATGCAGGGGCGGGCGTATATATCGCGAGATCGAGGGGTATCGCGCTGGAGAACACTGAAGTCGAGACGAACTGGTGCTATGGCATATGGCTCGGGAGATCGAACGATGGCATCATCGCAGATAGCAACGTCACCGACAATGGCCCCCCTAGCTACCACCCACCCACGATCGACCCGTGCAGGAGCGGGACGGGCATCTTCCTGTACGATTCCAGCGGCAACGAGATCACCCGCAATCGTGTCCGCGCCACATTCAATCCAGGGGAGCCGGGCGAACCCTCCTGGATCGGCGGGCAGAAGTACGGTATTTATTCGGATGCGTACTCGGGGAGCAACACGATCTACGACAACTACTTCGAGAATATCGTGAATGCCCGCCACAGCGGGGTGAACGCCTACAACATCACGAAAACACCGGGCAGAAACATCGTGGGAGGACCATATCTGGGCGGGAATTACTGGCACGATTACGCAGGAGAGGATACCATCGGCGGAGACGGGCTGGGCGACACGCAGGTTCCTTACGACTGCCGCGGCAACATCTCGATGGGAGGGGATTATCATCCGCTCACCGGGGTGGTCCCCGACGTAACTCCACCACGCATCGTGGTGATCTCGCCCGAGGAGGGGGGATCTACACCACGGATTACATCCTCCTGAGGGTATATTCCCCTGATCCGGATGCATATGCCTGGTGGTACTCCCTCGACGGCGGGGCGAACGTCTCCTTCGTGCCGAACACGACGATCACAGGGCTCCAGGCAGGAGACCATACGCTGGTGGTATACCTCAACGACACTGCAGGAAACGAGAACTCATCCAGAATCGGATTCAGCGTGAACCTCACCCGCGAAGAGGGGGCGGGAGGCGGATTCGAATACGCAGGGGATGACGGCGAGCAATTACAGGAGACGCCCGGGAACTTCGAGTTCGTCATCGAGATACTCTCGCCCGCGCCGATGCGGTATGTTCAGAGGGACTTCGAGCTCAGGTTCCGCGCTCCTGTGCCCCTGAGAAGGGCGGAGCTGCAGGTGGACGATCTCGCACCTCTCGACCTCGAGCTCTCGTCCTCCAGAACCTCGGGCAGCACGGGCATCGAGCGCCTCTCCCTGGGAGAGCACAGAATCGAGGTGAGGGGTGTCGATTATTACGGCAGATGGGGCTCCGGGGAGGTGGAGTTCTCGATCGTGCCGCTGGCGCTGAACGAGGTGGCGGTGGCAGGCACCTCGACTGATCCCCGCTACATGGATGATGTGGCGTTCTCCTTCTATGGCAGGCCGGTCGACCATCTGCTCCGATTCGAGGCGATGGGCGAGGCAGAGCTCGAGGTGTATCTGAACCGTTATTATCGCGGGGGCATGCAGGATTACATGGGGCAGAGAGCGGGGGCCCTCCTGGACACGATAGCACCAAGCTCCACGTTCCGTGCCTACGAGTACCGCATACCGGCGGAGGCGCTCGGCACCGATCTGGAAAATATCGTCTCCTTCGTCTCCAGCAACGCCTGGAGCGGGGGTGAAGAGAGATGGGTCGTGAGGAACGTCAGCGTTCGACCTGTAGCGATCGGCGGCATTCCGCAGATAAGGGCCGTCGCACTGGAGAGGGCGATCTCGAGTGGAGAGGCACTTAGGCCACTCGTAAGGATCGAGGGCATCGGAGACTCGGAGGAGTACGACGCCTACCTGTACGTGCTCGCCCCTGACGGAAGGAGGCTCTATTATCCCGTATGGAGCGAGGAGGAGAGGCCGCTGGATCCCTACTATATCCGGAACAACTACTACGGAAGGCTCCCCTCGCAGCTCAGGTTCGATCAGGAATTCGGTTCGGGCATCTACACGATGGTGGCGAAGATCGCATACAGAGGCACTACTGTGCCGCTCTCACTCTCCACCGAGCATGTCTATTACAGCAACACCACATCCGTAAAGATATTCGTAAACCGCCATACCTTCTCGGATGGCCAGACCGTGCGGATCGAGCATATGCTCACTGCAGGCGAGCGCGTGAACGGGACGCTCCTCCTCTCCCTCGAGGATCCGGAGGGGAACGAGTATTACCTGCCAGCGCTCTCTTCGCTGCCGGAGGGCAGGAAGTTAGAACCGATCTCCTCAGACCATCTCGTCGCCCTGGAGCGGGAGGTCGACGGCGGGTGGAAAGAGGGAGTATACACCGTGAGGAGTTACCTCTATGACAGCGATGGCGAGGAGATCGGCTACGATCTCGAGAGCTTCCAGGTGTGCAGGAAGGAGACCGGTATCTCCGGAAGTTACCTCAGAACCGCAGGCGATCCCGACTCATCGCCGATCGTGCTGTCCAGGGTGAGGGTAATCGACTTTTTCACACTGGAGGCGGTCGAGAGGGAGTTCAGCGGCGAGTATGCCTCCTACTCACTCGCCCTCCCTCCGGGCAGATACTTCCTGACCGGCGAATTCGTGAGCCGCGGCGGCAGCCTGTATACGACGCCGGCGATACTGATCGCCCCTGCCTGTGGCGAGACGGTGCGGCGAAACCTGGCTCTCGAGTATGCCGGAAAGGCAGATGTGTCAGGCGCCGGCCTCGTGTCTGTCGCACCCCCTCAGGAGAATTCAGCGGTTGCGCTCTTCGAGGGGGCATCAGGCCTCGCAGTGTTTGAGGAAACAGAGCCTGAATGCTCGAAACCGAAGGTCTTCGTCTCAGTGAGTCTGAGCGAGGATGCGGTCGCGCTGCTCCAGGAGAGGGCGGATCTCAAAGGCCTCTCGCCTGAAGGGATCAAGAGGTATATGAGCATGAGGCTCTCGCAGACACTGCGCCGGATCTCGCACGATGTCGAGATATACTCGTACGAGGAGGTGATCTTTGCCCTCGATGAGATGGAGAGATACATCGCTGAGCACCCGGGAGGAAAGGCAGATACCTCGATGCTCATGCCCTACCTCCAGATCGAGTATGCATACCATGTGCGGGTGGATTCTGCAGGATCAAACTACTATGTTTTCTCGAGCCTGACGGAAAGGGCCTCTAACTTGGTGGCGGGATGTTACAAGAGAGGGGAGGGGGACGATCTGGAGGAGATCCTGGATGGGATGGCAGAGCAACATGGGGATCTCGGCGGGATCATCGAGAGGTTCGAGCTCGATCATCCGATCCTGCCCAGGGATCCGACGATAGAGGTGAATGTGGATCCGCAGAGCGTCTCGCCGGAGGACGAGCTGTCGAGGAAGGCCGTTGTGATCGCCACCGTCAGGGACTGCCGGGGAAGGCCCGCATTCGGCATCTTGGGAGGTTGCAGTCTAAAGGTATTCTTCCAGAAGAATTCGGAGCGGGGCACGGTGAAGACAACATTTGCAGCGGTGAGCTACGACATGATACAGGAGAGGGCATATGCAGCAAAGAACTGGACGATGGATTACACGAGGCCGGGTGGAATCGCGCACGGGCACTATACCCTGACGAAGGGGACGGAGGCGGGAGAGGATCGCATCACGATCGTCACCTATGGTTTAGGCGGTAAAAAGACGACTGCGACCGCGAGGGTGAAGATAAGGGGAATAGGGATCGAGGTGGAGCCTGAGAAGAGCGAGATTGCTCCACTGCAGGAGACCACTATCAGGATCCGGCTCTTCGAGGAGGATGCGGAAGGGAAGAGAAAGCCACTGGAAGCAAAGCCGGTGAACCTGGAGCGGAGTGCGCTGCTCGACGGAAAGCTCGTGCCGGTGAGCGTGACAGATGCATCAGGGCGACCGATTACTGATGCGAGCGGGATCGCGATAGCGAGGTTCATCGCAGGCAGGAAGAAAGGGAGTGCGGGGATCATCGCGTACTATCGGGCAGGAATCCCGGGAGATCCCCCCGAAGGAGAGGCACTCGTGAAGGTGAAAGGTGAGGAGTACCTGGTCAGGATCGAGTGGCACGAGGGGGGGAGCCTGCACAGCGAGATGGAAAAGGCCAGGGGGGAGAACCACGATCACAGAGAGGATCCCGGCAACATCAACAGTCAGAGGCAGGATTCCAGCGATCACTTCGTATTCGAGTCCACAACAGTATGGGAGAGACTGAGCGGCAGGGAGACCACCACCGCTTCGCTCTCATACAGAGAATCTACGGATCTCGCATTCAGATGGTACTATCCCGAAGCCTACGGCTACTGGAAGACGATACCGGGTGGCGCATCAGGATACGTATTCTGCGATATCGTGAGCAGCGGTCTGCACCGGACCAGTAGCGATATACATTCGATACTGAAGGGAGAGGAATCATACAGGCGGCTCGTAAGAGAGGACAGGGCGGGCAACCTGGAGATCGATATCGATCCTCTAAGGCTGAACATGCCACTCATAGGCAGAGAGGAGATCCGCTGGAATTTAAGCATCCAGAACGTCCATTCCTGCGAAGAACCCTATCCCTGGCCGACAACCTACGGGTATGTATTCGACCGCAAGGGCGAGTATTACACTCCATCTCCCTCCAGATATGCAAGGTGCGTCAGCAGGCTCGGATCCTGCGGTTACTTCATCCCTGAAGGGTTCCCGAAAGACAGGATCGTCCTGGAGAAGAAGGGTAATGGCTCTTATGGATCATTCCACTTCACCCACCTGGTGAATGCTCATAAAGACACGATGGAACCCCAATGCACCTATTACTACAGATACTGCGACCTCTACCATGTTCAGGACAGCAGCCAGTGGTCGAAGGAGTTTAGCATCACGGTGGCGAGGAGATGAGATGATGAGGTTACTTATTCTCATTCTCCTGGCGCTCGCGCTCCTCACCCCACCGGCCATCGGAAAGATCGTCTCTGTGTGCAACGATGGATGCGATTACGCGAGAATGCGAGATGCGATCGGAGCGTCAGAGGAGGGAGATATAGTGGCAGCAGAGGGTGAATTCCGGGAGAGCCTTCACATCGCAAAGCCGATCACGATAGAGGGAAATGCGACCATTTACCATGGTATGGGGCCTGCGATCGAGATCAGTGCAGATGGCGTGGTCGTGAGGGGTCTGACATTCGCGGGAGGATACGCTGGTATCGTCGTCAGGGACGCACGCGGGGTGCGGATAGAGGGTTGCAGGTTCTTGTACCAGTTCAGGGGGATCGAGGCCTCCTGGGGTAGTGATGTGCATATCGAGGGGAACGAGTTCGAGTCCATCGCCGATACGGCAATCTGGCTGAAGCACGTGGCATCGGTCGAGATAGAGCAGAACAGTTTCATGAATGCGACCACCGGTCTTTACTTGGGGAGATCCTCCGGGAACAATGTCAGAGGAAATTCCTTCTATGGGTACTTCCATGGCGTCATCCTCGAATTCGCGAACGCGAATCTGTTGGAGGGAAACGAATTCACAAGACCGTATCATGAAGAGGTGCCCGCTGCACCTGTAGCAATACGGTTGCAGGAGTCCTCGGAGAACATCGTCAGGAGGAACAGAGTCGAGGGGGGCAACTCGTTCTGGCTCGAACGCTCCTATGGGAATGAGATCCTCATGGCGAACGCCTCCATCTCAGAGGCAGGGACGATGGATTCGGAGGGGAACGACTTCGTCTTCACGCATGTGAACCTCACCGGCAAAAACATCCTGATCTCGATTGGAAATCCAGCCCTTCCCGAGGGGTACGTCGGGCTGAGCGAGGCGGTGAAGATCACCGTGGTCCCGGATCTCCTCACCGGCGAGGGCTACTTCTCGATGGAGACCAGCCTCGACGAGATGGAGATGCAGGGAGCGGGGAAGGAGCTCGAGTGGAGCTCCATCGCCTTCTACAGGCGGGATGGTGCGATGACCAGGGTCTCCAAAGAGATCGATGCGAATGGGAGAGCGGCGTTCGCCACGAGCGAGAGCGGAATATACATTCTTGCGGGTACGAAGAAGAGCGGGATGCCCTTCGAGCTGCGATGGGTATTGTCCGTCGGGGCCATGGCGGTGCTCATGATCCTTGCCTTCCTCGTCTCGCGAAGAGTGAGGGGAACGAGTGCCCGATGACACAGAGTCCTGATCGAACCTCGGTTATACACATGATTAGTGTCGTTGCCCATCACTTACCACAGGCAACACTTTCTGAACCAGAACGGGATATCTCTCCCCCCTGATCTCTTCCGAGGACAGCACAGCGCATCGCCACCGCCGCTCCGGGCCCCCGTGTGCGATTTTCCTGTTCCGTCTTTGGATCGAACCGTAATGATTCCTTTGCACGCACCGAGAAGATGGGAGAGATGCAGTGCGTTCGTTATCCATCGTCATCCGGATAAGGCGTGCATCTGGTCACCACCTTACAACATTCGATCCGGTCGCTACAACACAAGTGATATCGTGAGTCCAGAATTCGCGGATGTCCTATCGATCCGGGGTCGTCACATACACTTGCTCGGGAAAACAAGGAACGGGAGAACCTCGATGAACACTCAGGAATAGAATGATTATGTCCAAGCAGAATCGGAAATTGAAGGGAGTGATGCAGACTGCAGACGAGTCGGCTTGCCCACCGAGGTGCGACTGGATCCGGATAAATTCCCCACCATGGTCATCAGTTCACCTCATTTTCAGTCTCGCCCATCTGACTGCATCTCATGGGGGGGAGAGATCGGATCGTGACTAATTATATTACCCTTCAGGAAAAATCATCCGAACACTGAATATTCCACATTCATTGCCTGAGGGGTTATGAAGACAGGGTTCGCGATAGCTTTAGTACAGCAGCTGAGGGTAAAATTCATCTTCGGAGGGGCGCTCTTCTTTCTCGCTGGCCTTCTTTTCGCCCTGACTCTGGGGGCACCCTCCGATCCTTCGAAATTCCTTCTCGGGTATCTGATCTTCCTGTTCGGGCATGTATCGGTCTCCTTCACCAATGACCACTTCGATCTGGCCCTGGACCGGCTGGCGCACAGAACGCCCTTCTCGGGAGGGGGAGGGGCGCTCCTGCATGCAAGAGAGCTCCGGAGCCTTGTGGTGCCCCTCGCCATCTTATTCAGCATCTCCTCGGTCCTGCTCGCCATCCTGTTCAAGCAGATGTATGGCTATCCATTATGGTTCCCCCTTTTTGTCATCATGGGCAATCTCGTCGGCTGGGTATATTCGGCTCCGCCGATCCGCCTCTCGAGGCGGGGTCTGGGGGAGCCACTGACCGCGGCGGGCGCCGGCATCTTCATGCCCGGCATGGGTTATCTCGTCGCCACAGGAACCTTCGATATACCCTTTCTCCTCCTCTCGCTCCCACTGATCGCATATGGCGTCCTCTTCATCCTTTCGGTGGAGATACCGGACCGGGAGGCGGATCTCCTGGGGGGCAAAAGGACCCTGGTGGTCAGATGCGGGAGGAGAGCATGTATTCGGGCCATTGCGGTCTCTGCGATCCTCGCCACGGTTTTATTTATCGCCTTCGCCATTCTGGAGATATCTCCAGATTCCCTGAACTGGTGGGTCGTTGCAGGCGCCTCGCTCCTCCCCCTCGCGTCCGCCATCCTGGGGTTCCTGCGTGGCAATTACTTCCGCCGTGACTCCATACCCGGTGCGATCAGGAACCTCTATGCCCTGATCGCGTTTCTTGTCCTGACGGACCTGCACCTATTCCTCAGCATCCTCTCCTGAACGCCAATCAAGAACACCTGCTAAATAGGGAGGTTGCATTCCCTGCCACGACGATGGTGAGGATCTGGACCAAACGATCCGGAGGATGATCCTCAACATGGAACGTGGCCGGTTTTTTATAAGGAGAACCTGGCGATGCGGTCATCGATCTCGCATATCCATAGAGAGCAAAAGATAACGAGGCCCTATACCAGAGAAGACCGGGCATCTGCAGTAAAACAGATGATCGGGGGGATTGAACCGCATGTCGTTTTCATATTCGATGAACGCTCCATTGTGCGTTGCATCGCTCTCCCGAGGCGCCAGCGCTGTGGGGCGATCGCCGGCGATAACAACAATTTTTACCCGAAAGGTTGAAGAACATGAGATATGTACGTCCCCGAACACCCTCATGCATGCTCTGTCGAGGAGGTGCAGAGAAGCCTGGAGACCGGCTCTCAGGGTCTGAGCGAGGAGGAGGTCGCCCGGAGGAGAGAATCGTTCGGGAAGAACCTGATCGAGGAGGAGGAGGTCAACAAACTCGAATTATTCCTGCGCCAGTTCAGGAACTTCCTCATCTACATCCTGGTGGTGGCCGCGTTGATCTCCCTGTTCACCGGGGATCTGAAGGACTTCGGCGTGATCATTGCCCTCATCCTCGCGAACGGGTTGATCGGATTCTGGCAGGAGCTGAAGGCAGAGACCTCGATTCGGGCGCTGAAGCAGCTGACCGAGACACGCGTGAGGGTGCTTCGGGAAGGCAAAATTAACGAGATTCCCTCGAGGGAGCTCGTGCCCGGAGATCTGATCCTCCTCGGTGAAGGAGATATGGTGCCTGCAGATATCCGCCTCATCGAGAGTCAGGGGCTCCAGGTGGACGAGGCCCTGCTGACCGGCGAATCGGTGCCTGTGGAGAAGGACCACCGGGCGATCGTTCCGGTGAATGCACAGATCTTCGCGCATGCAAACTCCCTTCTCTCGGGCACCGCCATCGTGAGGGGTTCGGCAAAGGGTTTCGTCGTGAGGACCGGGAGGTTCACGTATCTCGCATCCATCACGGAGAAGGCGAAGGAGTCGTCCCCTTCCACGCCATTCGAACGCGCCATCAGGAGCTTCTCCACAAGGTATGCGGCGATCATCACGATGGTGCTTGCTGTCGTGGGGATCTCTGCTGTTCTGCAGCAAAAAGAGTGGGTGCGCATTGCGTATCTCCTCGTGGCGCAGCTCGTCTCTGCGGTGCCCGAGGGTCTGCCGCTCGTGGTGACGCTCGTGATGGTGATCGGCGCTCTCCGCCTGAGCAGAAAGAAGACGCTGACCAGGCACCTGCCTTCGGTGGAGACGCTCGGGAGTGCGACGGTGATCGCCTCCGACAAGACGGGCACGATCACGGAGGGCCGCTTGAAGGTGGAGCGTGTCCATGCCATCGATCGCGATGCGCTCGTACAGTGCGCCGCGCTCTGTAACGATGCGGAAGGAGGCAGGGGAGATCCCATCGACGTGGCGCTCGCGCACTGGGTGGAGGGGTGCGAGGGGCTCAGAAGGGATTTCCCACGGGTCTGGACATTTCCCTTCGATACATGGATGAAGCTGATGGCGACCGCACACGAGTTCAAAGGCGAGAGGAGGTTCTTCGTGAAAGGGGCCTTCGAGGCACTCCTCCCATACGCCGAACCGGATGACGAATTGACGTTGCTCGGCCAGATACACGACAAGATGGCGGGAGAGGGACTGAGAGTGCTCGCCTTCGGAGCCGGCGGCTGGCATGGACCGGAACCGGAGGGGTGGAGGTTCAGGATCGTCGGGCTCGTCGGTTTCCTCGATCCCCCGAAGGGGGGTGTGAGGGAGGCGGTCAGGACGGCGAAGAAGGCGGGGATCAGGGTGATCATGATCACGGGCGATCACCCCATGACGGCAAAGAAGGTCGCCGCCTCCGTGGAGATATTCGCGGAGGGGGACCGTATACTCACCGGAACGGAGATCGAGCAGATGGAGGATCGGGAACTGTATGCGGCCCTCATGAGTGCGACTGTACTGGCGAGAATCCTGCCAGAGCACAAGTATCGGGTGGTGAAGGTACTCCAGGCGAACCAGGAGATCGTGGCGGTGACCGGGGACGGCGTCAACGATGTCCCTGCACTGAAGGTCGCGGATCTCGGCATCGCCATGGGTTCAGGTGCCGAGGCAGCGAAAGGCGTAGCGAAGATGGTCATTCTCGACAGCAACCTGAATGTTATTGTGGACGCCATCAAAACGGGCGGGTGATCGTGGACAACGTTCGCAAGGTGATCTACTACCTCCTCTCCACATCCATCTGCGAGGTGGTGCTGATCAGCATCTCCACTCTGAACGGCCTTCCCCTTCCACTCTTCCCGATTCAGGTGCTCTGGATCAACCTGGTGACAGATGGTGTGCAAGACAAGATGTTTCCCTTCATAAAGGAGGAGGGGGATGTGATGAGGCGGCCGCCGAGGAGGCCGGAGCGGCAGTTCTTCGATTCCAGACAGGTCACCAGGATCCTGTTGTTCGGCCTGATCACCGGTTTTGCCTCATTTCTGATGTACCGACACCTGCTCGACCAGGTCCCGCACGACCATGCGGTCTCGATCATGTTCACTGCTGTCGTCGCCCTCCAGTGGATGAACGGCATCCAGGCACAGAAGGAGCGGGAGCCGTTCTTCTGCAGTATCGGGAGGAGTCTGAGCATCAATCCGCTCATATTCCTGAGCATCTTCATCGGGTTCGTTCTGCAGCTCGCCGCGATCTATCTGGCCCCCGGTTGGTTCAGCGCGACCCCACTGGAGTTCGGTGAATAGTTCTATGTCCTCTTCCTCATGGGGGTTACGTTCCTGGTGGTGGAGGTGATGAAATGGGTGGAGCGTCTCTCCCCTGGAGGCGCCGAATGATCCCCGATTCGTGTGGATATAGTTGTTCAGGGACAATCAAAACGATAAATTCGATAGAGTCGTAGCGGTTTCCTGGATACCCCGTCTCACATCCGTTGGGTGGACCGGTGCCTCCATGCCAGGCGAAAGAGAGGGTTCGTCCGGGTACCGATGATCGGTCTCATTCTTCTTTTTCGTTGTGCGATTCACCTGTCCATCGATCCATTCTACTCACCGGTTCCATCGTTCATCCATCACGAGAGTTATACAAGCTGAGAGTTTTTTATACGAATGACATTTCATAATACTTTGAATTTAAGAGTTAAACCAGGGCCATGAACGAATGCACGCTGCCATCCTCCCTCCCCGAGGAAGTGGAGCAGGCGCTCCTTCGATGCGGGGGGATCGAGGGTTTTTTGAGGGATCTCCCGAAGGATCATGAACTGCTCAAGAGAAGCGCCCTTTACCGTGCGCTCGCGGACCCGATCCGGCTCAAAATACTCGCGATGCTGAGGGATCAGCCCCTCTGCGTATGCATCATGAAGTCGATCCTCGGGATCGCGGACTCGAAGCTCTCGTATCACCTGAATGTGCTGAAGAAGGCGGGACTCATCGAGGGGGGCAAGAGGGGCAGCTGGATCATCTATTCGATCACAGAAGCAGGAAGAGAGTTCGTCTGATTTTTATTTGATTCGAATCTGTTCAGTCAGCGAATCGAATGAGCGTATGCTTGAGGCAGCTGGAAAAAATTTATCATGCAAACGGTCATTTTAGGAAATTTTTAAATCTGCGATTAATACCGGGGATAAATGAATCGGGGAGTATTTCAACTGGACAATCACTGGATAATCAGGGCATAATTTTCTCACGATGTAATTCCGTTAGTGATCGATCTGCAAAGTTCAGTTCTGCAGGATAAAATAAAAGGTAGAATTGAGGTAAATCCCAGAAGGATCTTTTTTAGATTCCTCTGGAATTTCAGATCTGTGTTTATGTTCCCTGAAGTTCGGAAATAACTTCAGTTCTTTAGCAGCAGATCCAGATTGTTGTAGATGTGCAGCGGGGATGTGAACCAGTGGCGGACTGAACTCACGAATTCCTCCGCCGTCTGCTTCGACATGAAATTGCCGAGGATGTTATCCCCCTGCTCCGTCTCATACACTACGTAATAGACGATTTCGTTCCCCTCCCTTTTAAATACATACATACATAAATAAATATATATACTTTCTTTTACTTTCTTTACAAAAAATATAAAACATAAAACCCAGATTTACCAGTAAAAAACTAGTAATGATAGATATTGTTATTTCAACTGCTGGATTCTCCCCACCTGTAATCCTGCAGAACATCAGCTTAATAAAGCATGCGACTGATG
>JARYLJ010000038.1 GCA_029907705.1 Methanomicrobiales archaeon | reverse complement strand
AAATCACTGTAGGATACGGGGGATTTTATTTTACATCACTTCGTGTACGCTACCCGCTTTGCCTGCCCTCCCCTTCCGTATCACAGCCATTCTCGCAGATACGGCGAAAATGCCACTTCTTTCGATGCGGAGCCTCCATCCGGTGACGCCCCGATCGCCATCCTTCGAAAAGGCGCTGCCATGGGTGTCAGAGACGAGCAGGGGATCGTCCAGGGGCAAAGGCGTGTCCATCGACGAGGGAGAATAGCCATGATATGACCTGATATATCGCCGCCCATTCTCGTGCGCCCGAAGAGATCATGGCCTCTCCCCGAATGGAAACCGTTTAACAGGATACGTGCAGATTGATCAGAAACAACGGCTGAAGTGAACGCATGCTTGTACCCCTTCTGCTCTTTGCCATCGGTCTCGTTTTCCTCGTGAAGGGTGCAGATCTCTTCGTCGATGGTGGGAGGGATCTTGCTGCGCGGTACGGCCTCTCCGCCTCCACCATCGGCTTCACGATCATCGCCTTCGGGACCTCGCTCCCCGAGCTCTCGGTGACCATGAATGCGGTCGCTTCTGGCAGCACAGATGTCGGCCTCGGCAATGTGCTGGGGAGTAACATCGCCAATCTCGGCCTTATACTATCGCTCGTGGTGATCCTCAGACCGAAACTGATGAATATCCACCTGTCCCGCGATATGCTGATGAACGAAACTCTCCTGATGCTCATCGCAACGGGACTTTATACGGCCCTCGCCCTGCGCGGGGTGATCGATCTGCTGAGTGGTATCGTCTTTCTCGTTGCCTTCGGCCTGATGGTGAGGAAGATGGGCAGTTCGAACAAAGAGATGCCTGTCCCCAGGAGCCCCAGTGCCTTCAGGGACTGGTCCTTCATCGCGATGGGGCTCATTGGCGTGATCTTCGGCTCATTTGTCCTGCTGAAGGGCGCAGTGGATCTCGCAGTATCCCTGGGTATACCCGCCTATGTGATCGGCCTCTCCATGGTGGCCGTCGGGACTTCGATCCCCGAATTCGCCACCTCTGTCGTCGCCATAATGAAGGGAGAGGTCGGGATCTCGGTCGGCAACATGCTGGGGAGCAATATCTTCAATCTGCTTTTCATACTCGGGTGCAGCTCCTTCGTTGCACCCATCCCCGTGCCGGGCCTGAGGGATACGCTTCTGGTCGTCCTCTTCGCTGTGATGATCATTCCCCTCTTCCTTTTGCCCGAGCGGCAGACACGATGGTGGGCAGTACTGATATTCACGGGATACTGCGGTTATATTGTTGCGATATATTCCTTCGTCTGAGAGGTTGATGGAAACGATTCAGAAGGGAACTCAAGTGAATCTGAGTGGCGATGGGGGGGCAATCCCGATTATGACGATCTAATGAGAAGCGATCCGGATTATTTTACAGACGCGTGATTCGTTCCCCCACCATAGAATCTCGAAAGAGCCTCGACAGGCCATCAGATCGATTCAAAGATGAATATTTTGATCTTAGGAGAGATGGAATATTTCACCATGTAAAAATTTGCTCTGATGGAGTGCTTATTTAGTGTTATCGGGCACTGGAGGACGCGCCGGGGGCGTTCGCCTCTCTTTCGCAGAACTCGGATCGGAGATCTGCCTGGGTGCGTGCAATGGGAGGCAGAGCTGGAACCCATCGGGCAGGGATTGCTTCATGTCAGGTGGCGATCATCACATATGGGGCCCTATCTCCTCTTTTAACAGTCTCCAGATCACCCTGGTGATTGGAGAACCGGATATATGCGTTCATGTGGAAAGGATCGAATCGTTCGATGGTGAAACCCGATGTGAAACCTGGCGATCCGAATGAATTTTTATTCGGAATCGAAGTGGTGATGCTCTTCCATGAGGGAGGATGGAAGAACCCGTTGAATGGTGATAAAAGTGAGAGTAAATTGGGGATTGCATGATACCATACCCATGAATCCTCAGTCGCAACCGATTTCGGATGAATTCAAGGATCTCGTCTATGAAGTTGACTGTGGAGGTAACAGTCCCGTACACCGCCAGTTGATCTCCACCTCACCGGTATCCTCGTGCACCACACACGCAGGATGGCAGAGCGGTTTCTCCTCGAATGGCTGGAGATCGATCCACCATGTCATCGTCTTCGGGTTGTAGTAAGGCGTACCGTTGAGCCTGCCTGCGCCCATACAATCGCTCCTGCTCGCGAGGTCATAAGCCCCCTCACCCGAGAGATGGCTGCCCGATCCCGACGGAACGCAGTATCCCATCGCATCCGCGATACCTGCTGGCATCCTGCATTCGTAGCCAGCGGGGCAGGAGAGACCGGCGATGCCACCGCATTCACAGAGCGCATCACAGACGGCGGGGCAGACGATCTCTTCCTCACTGGAATGTTCGATCCGGCACCTGCTCGAGCACTCATTCCAGTGTCCTCTGCCCGAAAGGCAGAGCGCTGGCGTCAAATCCTCTATGAAGACCTGTCCCTCCGGTGTTCTGCACTGCCTCGGGCACGATTCCATCACAGGATACCCGGCAGAGACGCAGGTATCGAAGTCCTCTATCTGCTCATCTCCTTTTTTAACCGTTTCCTTTACCCATCCCACGCAACCAGTGGCGAACAAGATCGCGAGGAGCGCGAGGACCGAGATGGCGGGTGTGATGAGTGTTCCAAATCCTTTGTCTTTCATCGATAGAAGATGGTGTCCCCTAAATAATGAGGCTATGCTTGGCTGCGAAAAAAATAGAAGTTATATATGCTCATTTTTCAGATGTAAGCCTTAATTTTCGTCTGAATCGATCGCGAATCCTCTTCCATTTAATGGTCTTGCTGTAGTACCATGGAGCGATCCCATCATCCGTTCATGTGCGAAACACGGTGGGTTCCACACCTTCGATCGCCACTGACGTCTCCCGGTATGCCGTGGAGCGGTTATCACGATGATGTCAAGTTCCATGCACCCATAAATTCTTCCAGACCACAGATCATAATCCCGTGGGGCGGCCGAAAAGTGCCCGTTATTTCGGTTCGAGCCCCTCGACAATAAAGGTCGGATCATGCAGCCTGATGAGTGGATCGGCCTCGAACGACCGGAAAGGGAAAAGAGCGAGGAGGAGAGCCTTGCGTCCCTTCACCCGTTCATGAGGGAGTGGTTCAGACGGCATTTCAGCCAGCTGACGCCGCCGCAGACTCATTCGTTCGGACTCATCTCGGAGGGAAAGAACGTGATCATCACGGCACCGACAGGAAGCGGGAAGACACTCTCTGCCTTCGCATCAATCCTGAGCGATCTCTTCCGCATGGGTGAGGCAGGGGAGCTGATCGATGGAGTGCACTGTATCTATGTCAGCCCGCTGAAGGCGCTGGATAACGATCTCCACAGGAACCTGCTCGTGCCTCTCCATGAGGTCCGCGAGATCGCACGGGAGCACGGTGTCGAGCTCCCCGAGGTCAGAATTGCCGTCAGGACAGGGGATGTTTCCCAGCGGGAGAAGGAGAGACAAAGGAGGCAGCCCCCCCATATCCTGATCACCACACCGGAGAGTATCGCGGTGATGCTGAACGCACCGAAGTTCGTTCAGCACCTCAGCACGGTCCGGTGGGTGGTGGTGGATGAGATCCATGAACTGGCGAACAACAAGCGGGGTGTCCATCTCGCGCTCTCCCTGGAGCGTCTTGAGGCCCAGATCGGAAGGGGTTTCCAGAGGATCGGGATGGGTGCGACGCTCTATCCCCTCGAGGAGGCGGCGAGGTACCTGGTCGGGTATTACGACGATGAGAGACCCCGCCCCTGCACGCTGGTGGATGCGAGCTGGTACAAGCCGCTGGATCTGCAGGTGATCAGTCCGGTGAAGGACATCGTCAGAGTGAACGCCGCGCGCCTGAACGAGGCGCTGTACAGGACGATCCATCGCCTGATTAGGACTCACAGCACCACATTGTTATTCACAAATACTCGCTCGGGCACGGAGAGGGTCGTATATCATCTGAAGGAGAAATGGCCCAATTTTTATACAGACGAGACGATTGGGGCGCATCACGGCTCCCTCTCCCGCGATATCAGGCTTGATATCGAGGGGCGTCTGAAGGAGGGAAGGCTGAAGGCGGTCGTCTCCTCCACCTCGCTGGAACTCGGGATCGATATCGGGTATATCGACCTGGTGGTGCAGATCGGCTCGCCGAAGAGCGTCACGCGAGCGGTGCAGCGTATCGGCAGGAGCGGACACCGTTTCGGGGATACCGCGAAAGGAAGGGTGATTGTACTCGATCGTGACGATCTGGTGGAGTGTGCGGTGATGCTCAGATGCGCAAAGTCACAGCTCCTCGACGAGATGGATCTCCCCTTTGGGTGCCTGGACATACTCGCCCAGCACCTCGTGGGGATGTCGCTGGTGAAGAGGTGGGGCGTGAAGGAGGCGTTGAGTGTCATAAAGAGGGCATACCCATACCACCAGCTGGAGGAGAGGGACTTGAAGGCGCTGCTGCGCTATCTTGCTGGCCACCATGCCTCTCTGGAGGACAGGAAGGTGTATGGGAAGCTCTGGTTCGAGGAGGATGAGGGGTTTTTCGGCAGGAGGGGCAGATACACGAGGATCATCTATTACCTGAACCTGGGTGCGATCCCCGATGAGGTGAGGGTGGATGTCTACCGGTATAACGATAAGGCGTACATCGGTGGGATAGAGGAGGGTTTTCTGGAGAGGCTCCGGCCGGGCGATGTCTTCGTGCTCGGAGGAACGATGTACAGGTTCAGATATGCTAGGGGCATGAGGTGCTTCGTGGAAAACGCACCAAAGGGCTCGGTGCCCACGATCCCTGCCTGGTTCTCGGAGATGCTCCCCCTCAGCTACGGCATGGCAGGGAGGATACGAGAGTTCCGCGGTGAGATGCGCAGAAGGCTTGACGGGGGAGAGAGCGAGGAGGTACTGACCGAATGGCTTCTCGGTCATTTCCCCATCGAACGCGGGGCCGCGGAGGCAATATACAGATACTTCATGGAGCAGTATCGGTTCACGCATGGAGAGATACCTGACAGGGATGAACTCCTGGTGGAGGAGACGGAGGATCTGGAGGGTAGGAAGTACTGCGTCTTTCACGCGCTTTTTGGGAGGAGGGTGAACGAGGCACTCTCCAGAGCCATAGCGATCATCGCATCGGATATCCTGGGCTCCAATGTGGGGGTGATCCTGAGCGACAACGGATTCGCCCTCCATCTCCCACGGGAGAGGGAGCTGAACCTGGAGATGCTCCTCGATGGTCTGAAAGGGTGCGATCTAGAGAGACTTCTGAAGGAGAATATACGAAGAACCGAACTGATGAAGCGCCGTTTCAGACACTGCGCCGCCAGGAGCTTTCTCGTCCTTCGCAACTACAAGGGGTACAGAATCAGTGTGAACAGGCAGCAGATGGGTGCTCAGACCCTCCTGAATGTGACGGAACGGATCGACCCGGAGTTTCCTGTGCTGAAGGAGACTTACAGAGAGATCCTTGACGATGTGATGGATATCGGCCGGGCGAGGATGTTGGTGGAGGACCTGAGGGACGGTGGTCTCCGTCTCTGCAGGATCCACACAGATGTCCCGAGCCCCTTCGCGCACAACCTGATCCTCCTCGGAGAGGCGGATGTCGTGCTGATGGAGGATAGAAAAAAACGTCTGCTCGAGCTCTACAGGGCGGTCATGAAGAGGATACAGATATGAAACTCTGGGATAGTGTGGAGATTCTTGTCCCTTTTCCTGCAGTATATATACCCTCGCTAGATACCATCGTCATGGCGGACCTGCACCTCGGTTACGAGGGCATCATGGCGGAGCAGGGCGTCTTTCTCCCCAAGATCCAGTTCAGGCTCGAGGTGGAGATGCTGGAGCGGATCAGGGAGATCTGCCCGGCGGGAAGGATACTGCTGAACGGGGATGTGAAGCACGAGTTCAGCGAGACCGGATACCATGAATTCCTGGAGGTCAGGGATCTCTTTTCGCTTCTTGTGCGTTCTTTCGAAGAGGTTCTGGTGGTGAAGGGAAACCACGACAATTACCTGATAAGAACTACGAAGAGGTTCGGGATCACTCCACGGGAGAGGATCACGCTGGGCAATTTTCATTTCTGCCACGGTCATCGTCCCGTGGACGTCCGCATGGAAGCGCACGAATGCCTGATCATCGCCCACGAACACCCCTCCATCCTCCTCACCGACGAGGTGGGCGGCAGGGAGAAGTTACCCTGCCTGCTCTACGGGGAGTTCTCCGGCCGACGGATTATCGTTTTGCCGGCCTTCTCACCCCTCGCCGAGGGAAGTCAGGTGAATATCGTCCCGCCTGAAGAGCTGCTCTCGCCCGTGCTGAGAGAGGAGCAAAGGATCGATCGCTTGCGGGCGATCGGACTGAGCCGGGAGGTGGGAGCACTCGAATTCCCAGAGATCGGCAGGATGAGATTCTGAGCCGGGGGAGGCGCAACCTTTTTTCCTGTGTGTGATCGATTCTGTTGAAGGAGCAGCTGGATGCACATTCGTGAGGACTTCTCTTCGGGTCTCTTCTCCATAGGAAGCAGGGGCGGAAGGCAGCCCTGGTTCTATCATCAGCAGGGTGCATTTCTCGGGCGGGACCCGAAGGCGATCGTTTCGATCACCCTGAAGGGGCTCTCCGTCACCATTCCGCATTATTCATTGACCGGAAGAGGCGCCGAAGACCATATCAAGTTCATCTTCTGGAGGAATGATGTCGAACCGGAGACCGGTGCGGTGGGAACGAGGGCCCCGCCCCAGGGGGCACTCGTATATGAGGTCCGGGGAAGGGCAGAGCCCATGGGAACTGCGGCGAATCCCTTCGATGTTTCCCTGGAGGATTACCGCCTCTCCTGCGGCGCCGCCCTCTCCACAGATCTCACCACCCATATCGGATGCCATTTCCTCTTCACCTCGACAAAGGCATTCGTCGCATACGAACGCAACCTGCTGACAGGAGTGGAAGGTGGCGGGGGGGCGTCCTTCTGCTACGTAATCCCGGTGGCAGAATTCGGCAGTGGAACCGAACACACCTACCGTATCTCCTATTCGAGGGAGATGAACACCGCTTCGTGGTCTCTCGACGGGAAGCAGGTATTTGCCACAGGGGATCTGGGAAAAAGACTTGGTGACGAGTATGATCAATTCCTGGCCTATTCCGATCCCTCCACCGGCACCTCCACCTGTACACCACCCGACCATCGCATATGCGGTGCCGGTCTGCTTACACTTCTGGATGCAGGAAAGCCAAAGGGGGAGGGACTGGTGGACCTTGATCTCCCCGAAACCCCGAAGGGTATGAAGATCTTCGGTCAGGGAGGAAAACTGGTCATTTCGGAGATCCAGATCTGGACCGAATGAGGGCAGCCCTCATACAGGGCAGATGTCCATGTTGTCCATTTCCGGCCGAAGAGGATCATCTCCTGCTCCGTCCCTCTCCGCCCAAAATCTGTTCGAGGAGGCCGATGAGATGGGGCAGGGCCATGGGCAGCAGGCCAATCAGCACATCCATCAGCTTCGAGCCGCTTTCACGCTTCTTCTCTCCCCGGGAACAGGAGAGCGCCCACTTCAGGATGCCAAATCCGGCCACACCGGCACCTGCAACAAGGGCGAGGGCGATCAGTGGATGCTCCTTCACCTTCCCCACCGCCACCTCTGCGGCCCTCTCAGGGGCCTGCACGGCTGCCCTCTTCAGCCCGACGTACGACTCTGAGATCATTCGCTCCGTGAGTTTCAGGTCTGCTTCCGTTACCCTCCTACGCCCATTCATGCTCCTTCACCTCGTCCACTGTGGGGGTATCGAGCACGAAATTACGGGAGAATAACCTCTGCGCGATGATCGCTGCGCATATGAAGACGCCTGCACCCACGATCAGCAGGGAGGCCCAGAGGGGGACGAATGTGGAGAGCAGGAGTATTACGCCAGCCACAATGATGACAGTGCCCGAGGCAAGGAGTGCGAGGAGGACTGACAGCACGGCCAACTGTTTCGAGATGAAACCGAACGGCTCCAGCAGATAATGCTGGATGAAGAGATCCGTCTTCTGCCGCAGATAGAGATCCAGATACTTCAGCGTGCTGGCCAGCTCAGATTCGACCGACAGCTCTTCGGTCTTCCCTTCCTCCTCCACCATGAAGGGTCCCCCTAGTCGCGGGATTTGAATATCAATGCACCGAGGAGGAACCCGAGACCGGCAGCGACCAATACAGCGGGAATCGGGTGACCGGCGATGATCTTCTCCACAGGCTCTGCACGGGCATGATACTCGCTTTCCATCTTCTGGATCCCGGTGCCCACCTCCTCACGGAGCATGCTCATGCGCTCCTCCACATCCCGGATTATCCGCTTCACATCCTCGGTCTTCAACGATAATCCTGACTCGCGGAGTCTTTTCGCTGCTTCCTCCAGTGCCTCTGCCGTCTGTTTTTTCAACTGATCGGCCTTCATGCTCGTCTCCTCTATTATCTTCTCCATCTTTTCAACCATCGAG
Organism: Methanomicrobiales archaeon; assembly: GCA_029907705.1. GTDB lineage: Archaea > Halobacteriota > Methanomicrobia > Methanomicrobiales > JACTUA01 > JARYLJ01. The sequence continues at coordinate 6,071 of JARYLJ010000038.1, read as the reverse complement.
ATCAGCTCCTTCCGTCTATAGTTGCATCATCTACTACATAATTCCATGGAATGCAGTGCGGGCGTGAAGAATCCCCTAGAAACGATGCGGGGCAGAGCCGGCGGAGAGAGACCCGATGCCTGCGGGATGCCCATAAAAATAACCGATCGCTGCCCTCATCTCTTCTCAAAAATTTCAGATTCTCTCAGTCATGAGAGATCGAACGCATGAATACTTGCCAGGAAAAGACACCGGGAGGGGTAATTCTCTACGTATGCAGCCACAGAAGGAGGCTATTCCAAACGACACCCTGCATCGTCACGCCGCAGGCGGTGAGCAGAACCGCAACAGGTCCGTATGGGTGGAATCTGCCTGAAACGCGGACGAGGAGGATGAGACCCACCAGGTAAATGGATTTCACGACCAGGAACGAAAGTGGTTCACCAGCGACGGGAGCCATCAGGATATTCAGCTCTGTACCCCCCAGCTGGATTATCCATGAAGATGTCATGATGTCCATCACGGCAAGAGCTCCGAGGATAAGCAGGAGGATGACGATCCTGTCACCGGTTTCGGGCTGCATGAGAATTTGTAATTTATACTTATATTATATAAATATTATTAAAAAAATTACATTTTATGATATAAAATTTCTTTTATAATAAATATATTTGATTATTTTTTTATTTTTTGCGGATAATTTTTATAATATTCGGAAATAATTTAGGAATTTTTCAGAATAGAGAAAATTTTTGGCTTTTTTTTTGCGGGGATCGGGAATTATTTATCACCCGTGGCAGAGCCGTAACCTTCCCAGAAATGGTGCATTCCTCTGTCAGCTTCCTGTAACCGGCAGAAGAGATGATTTAAGGGCGATAGTCCGGCGAAGATACATCTCTCTTTCTGTTCAGGCTGAATACGAGTTATGAAGTCCCCCGAACACTCCCTCGGCGCCGCACCTTGTGCCCGTGCATCTCCGACTGCATGAACCGCCGATCTCACTTCTGAAGTATCGAGAATGATCCATCAGGCTGAAGGGGGGGTGAATGACCAAAGACAAATAAAAGGCGATCTCCTGTGCCGAAACCACAGGAAGAAGTACGAGGGGTACTCAGGCGAAAGACTTTCCACAGGCAGATATACCATTGTGTATGCGAAAAATGTCCCCTCTCATGGTCATGCCGATCATCTGTCTGCTGTTCATGAGTGTCAATGTGGCCACAGGGCATGCCCCCTCGAATCTCCGTCTCACATACGATGGTGAAGTGCTGCAGGCGAGTTTCACACACGAGGTGGACAATCCTGCAGTTCACTATATCAGTAGGGTGGAGGTGAAGGCGGAGGGGATCGGCACCCTCCTTCAGCGTGAGTACACCTCCCAGCCTACCCGTGACATCTTCACCTATAATTTTTCGATTGCGTTGCCGCCGGGTTCAATAGTTCGGGTGAAGGCAGACTGCAACATCGGGGGAAGGATACAGCAGGAGATATCTGTCCCGATCCCGCCCACCTCGCTGAGTCAAACGACCATCGGAACGTTTGAAACCCCTGCTGAAACCGAGATCGGGAGGACGACACCCCCGCCTGTAGTGACTCCCACAACCACCGCTGCACCTGGTTTCTTATCTGTTGTACCATTGCTCGCCACCGCTTTAGCTGGCCTCGCCTTCGTAAGGAGACGATCCAATTGATTGCTGGCCGCCAGCCACCAACGACCAGTCTCTTTTGGTGCCCGCACCCCGCCCGAGGAGAGGCGGGGGGGCCTGCACCATTGCGCCAGCCTGGCAGTGGGGCGCGCGAAAGCTTGGATATGGACGTTCACGGGTATCCGACCCAGCGTAATAGCCAGAGATCGGCCCGATTGTGAACTTGTCGACCAATCGCCTGTTCGTCCCCGGTTTTTGGTCTGATTCACACATCTGAGATCTGCATCTCGATGGAGATCTGGACAGGGGATCCTTATTCGGGAAGGCGTTGATGGAACCGAACGCGTGCATCCACATGAAATCCCTGTGAGGCGTAGAAAACGCAATCAATTCCGACCGAATACCTCGGAGAGAGGGTGCGTCCTTGCCGTTCCCCCTCTCTGCACCTCCGAGACCTCCATAACATCCAGCGGGATGGCGCTGATAGTGCGGACCCGACAGGGGCGTTCCGATTCCTTCGCACCACCGCCTACCCGAAAAAGACGGGTGAACGCTTTTTTATCCGGCGTGTGGCCTGTGATATGTTAATTATCCATGAGGCGCATCTTGCTCCGGTGGATTGCCGTGCAGGATGATGAAGAGCTCAGAACGAGGGCGAGAAAGACCGTGGAGGAGAGGATCGGATTCTACATGCATCTGGCGGCATATATCCTTGTCAACCTGATGTTCATTGCGCTCTGGTGGTTCGGCGGAGGAGGGTTCCCATGGTTCATGTTCGTCTTGTTCGGCTGGGGGATTGGGATTGCCGCCCATTATTTCGGTGCCTTTTACGGGGATGCGTACATCGAGGAGAGGGCAGAGGAGGAATATCGCAGACTGAAGCAGGAGAGATGACAGTATTCGGTGAGCGAGAGGCATGACGATCCGTAAGTCCGAATGAACGCAGCACCATGAAGGCCGATCCCCTTATGGAGATACCTGAGTCCAGGGAAGAGGCGATCGCGCTCCAGCAGCTTCTGCGCCAAAGATGCATCTGGGAACGCGTCATCGATACGAACGATATCGCCCTCGTGGCCGGTGCAGATGCCGCCTACAGCGAGAGTCTCGTCTACGCCGCCGCGGTCCTCGTCTCCTTCCCTTCGATGGAGCCAGTTGCCCACAGGGTGGCGATCGAACCGCTCGCCTTCCCATACGAACCAGGTATGCTCGCCTTCAGAGAGGGGCCCGCCCTCCTCTCCGCACTGATACGGCTCCCAATGCGTCCTCAGGTGATCTTCTTCAACGGCCATGGCCGTGCCCATCCCAGACGCTTCGGCCTCGCTGCCCACATGGGAGTCCTCCTCCATACACCGAGTGTGGGTATCGCGGAGAGGACACTGATAGGAAGGGCAGAACCACCCGCCGATGCCGATGGTGCGACCTCCCCTCTGATCGATGGTGGCGAGGTGGTCGGGATGGCGGTCCGCACGAGGTCGGGATCGCGCCCAGTCATCGTATCTCAGGGGTACATGATCGACCTTGCGCAGGCTGTGGAACTCACGATCGCTTCAGCTCATGGGGAGAGGATCCCTCTACCGCTCCGGCAGGCGGACAGGCTTGCAGGGGCCGCACGCAGGGAGCATGGCTTTGCATGATCCGGCTCGCATCCATGGTATGCTTTATCGATGGAGCTGACGACCGTACAGGACATGGTCATTCAGGCCTTCGGGATCGAAGGACTCCCGCTCATTCACAGGGGGGACGATCTGGCGGCATTGATCTGCGAAAGGTTCCGCTTCGAGGATGGAGATATTCTCTGCGTCGCCCAGACGGTTTATTCGAAATCCAGGGGATACACGAGGGATCTCTCGGCGATCGTGCCGGGTGAATATGCGGAGCGCCTGGCGCGTAGGGACAACGAGGATCCCCGCTTCGTCCAGGCGGTGCTCGACGAGGCGAAGGAGATACTGATCGACGATCCGTTCATCCTGACAGAGCTCCCGTTCGGGCATATCGGGGTAAGGTCCGGTGTGGACAGGAGCAACATCGAGGACGGTCAGGTGGCGCTCCTCCCGCCGGATCCATGCGCCGCAGCGAAGGAGCTTCGCGAGGGGATCAGGAAGTGCTCGGGCTGCGATGTGCGGGTGATCATCACCGATACGGTCGGGAGGGCGTTCCGGAGGGGCCAGACGGGGAATGCAATAGGGTGGAGCGGGATGACGGCGATCAAGGACTTCAGGGGTGCCAGGGATCTCTTCGGCCATGAGCTCAAGATCACGGAGGAGGCAGTCGTGGACGAGATCGCAGGATTTGCCAACTTCATGATGGGGGAGGGGAGCGAGGGGATTCCGGCGATCGTCTTCCGTGGATGCGGATACTGGGAAGGGCATGACAACCTGTATTTCAGAAAGGAGGAGGACCTGATCAGGCGGGCGCTCTGCCGGCGGGGATGACCCTTCCCATGGAGGGATCTTCATGCGCATCCGAGCGGCCCTCGAGAGGACTGAAGAACTTTTATCAACCATCACAACTCTCGAGAGGCTCTCTGAAATAGGTATCTCTCGTGAGGGGAGGATTTAGGATCCTGCCCAGGAATTGACGGTTCCCTCGGAAGCGTTCATGGCGATGGGCTTTTTTCAATTCCATCGGGTCGGATATGATGCGCAGGAATAATGCGCAGGAGCATATACACAATAGTTATCTTTATATATTATTATATAGAAGTTTATTTCCATATGGTGGAAGATACCGCGACAGAGATGCTCGCGAAGATCGAGGCCGATGGCGTGAAGTTCATCCGGCTTCAGTTCAGCGATATACAGGGCCAGCCGAAGAACGTCGCAATACCCGTAAAACAGGCAGAGAAGGCACTGACCGATGGGATATGGTTCGAGGGTCTTCGATCGAGGGTTTCGCACGCATAGAGGAGTCCGACATGCTGCTGAAACCGGATCCGAATACCTATGCGATCCTTCCCTGGAGGCCCCAGGACTTACGTGTGGCACGCTTCATCTGCGATGTGTACACCTACGGGGGCAAACCATTCGAGGGCGATCCCCGCTTCGTCCTGAAAAGGACACTCGAAGAGGCGAAGAAGATGGGCTTCGTCTTCAATACAGGACCTGAATGCGAGTTCTTCCTTTTCAAGACGAGGGAAGGCAAACCCACCACGGAGTTTCAGGACTACGGGGGGTATTTCGATCTCGCACCTTCTGATCTGGCAGAGGATGTGCGGCGCGATATAGTCCTCGCCCTCACCTAGATGGGCTTCGAGATCGAGGCATCCCACCACGAGGTGGCGGAGAGCCAGCACGAGATCGACTTCAAGTACAGCGATGCGCTCACCACCGCGGACAGGGTGATCACACTGAAGTTCGCCACGAAGACGCTTGCACTGAGGGCAGGGCTGCATGCGACCTTCATGGCGAAACCGATCGCGGGGATCAATGGCAGCGGGATGCATACCCATGGCTCGCTGACGAAGAGCGGTAAAAACGCCTTTTATGATCCGGCGGGTGAGCACCAGCTCTCCGATGTGGCGAGGCACTACATTGCCGGTCTCCTCGAACATGCAAAGGCAATCACACGGGTGGCCAATCCCACGATCAACTCCTACAAACGCCTGGTGCCAGGTTATGAAGCGCCGGTCTATATCACCTGGAGCGCATCCAACCGTTCCGCTCTGGTTCGGGTACCGGCGGCGAGGGGGAACAGCACCCGTGCGGAGTTCAGGAGCCCCGATCCGATGTGCAATCCATACCTCACGTTCGCCTGCATGCTCTCAGCCGCTATGGATGGCATCAAGAGGAGACTGGAACCCCCGGAGCCCGTGGATGCGAACATCTACCACCTCAGCCCGGATGAGAGGAGTAGGCTCGGAATCGAAATGCTCCCGGGCAGCCTCGCGGAATCGCAGTCATGTCTGATGAAGGATCAGGTCCTGCAGAAAGCACTGGGCCCGCACGTGGTGGAGAACCTCGCCATGCTCGAAGGGATGGAGACCGACTCGTACCGACTCGCCGTCCATCCCTGGGAGCTCGAGAGGTATCTCGCCAAATACTGAATCTGCAGAACGGCTGCACCCATCTTTTTCAGATATTGGCGATCGCCCCCTGGAAAGGATGATCTGCCTCAGCTCCTGAAGAGCCAGCAGGGGGTGAAGGGATACGCGGTTCATCCTCCCATGAAACGAGATCGAAAGAACTCTTTTAATTGAGTGGATAGACAAAATGAGAAATCAACACTTTTATCGACAAAAAGTTCATGTTCAATTCGATGATTTTTTTAAAAAAGGTGCCGTATGTCGATTTTTTGATGCCTAAATCAGCAGTATATTATCGTTTTAATGGCATCAGGACGGTCCTGCGGCTCCACATGGCTCCGCCCCCTTCAGACGCCCACCTCTGCGATTCCCCGTTCCTTCTCCTGACAGACTTCGGCGGATCGGTAACTGCATGCATACAGCCA
>JARYLJ010000037.1 GCA_029907705.1 Methanomicrobiales archaeon | reverse complement strand
TTTTTTTGTGGTTATGCATCATATAGATTATCATCGAACATCCGACTCTGAAGGTCGAGCGATGAGACGCGGCACAAGGTTCTGGCTCCACAGTCTGAAACAGCTCGTAGGGCAGATACACGAGGCAGAGGAGCTCGAAAGGCTTTCCGAGGTCCTCGATGCCACACGTTCCCTTCTGGGATACTCCATTGCAGCCGTCTTCCGCATCGAACCCCGCACGAGAACCGCCGTACTCAAGATGCACAGCGGTTTTACAGAGGCGGAGAGAGAAGCCTTCAGGGAGGCCCTAGACAGGATACCCATCGACCTTCGCAAGATGACAGAAGTCCTCTTTGAGGGAAATGCGCTGTACGTCTCTGGAAAGGCGGGCGGGAGTGCGGCACCCGAGCTGAGCCGGGCACTTCGGGAATCCGGGATTGCGGATTTCTGTCTCATCCCGATCAGGTCTGGGAGGCTGGCTCTCGGCGCTCTGCTGCTGGGCTGCAGGGAGGATCGTCGCTTTTCTGCGGAGGAACGGGAAATGCTTGCGATCCTGGGATTGGAGATGGGAAATGCCTTCATGAGGGAGCTCCTGCAGAGGAAAATGCTGGATGCGATGAACCGGGCAGAGGAGGCGAGGGAGGAGGCAGATCTCTATCTGGATATCATGACACACGATCTGAACAACTTGAACAACGTGATTCTGGGATACGCGGGGATGGTGTCTGAGGTCGCATCGGGAGAGACGCTTGAATACGCCACGAGAATAGAAACAGTGCTCCGTCAGGCCATCGAGATGATCAGGAATGTGGCGACGATACGCAGAATAAGGGAGAAGGAGATCAGACTCCGTCCGGTGGAGCTGGATCCGGTGATAAAAGGTGTCATGCAGGCATTCCCGACCCTTCGGCTCGATTTCCGTAAGACCGGTATCTGCATCCTCGCTGATGAACTTCTGCCGCAGATTTTCATCAACCTCATTGGAAACAGTCAGAAGTTCGGAGGAGACGGTGTGGAAGTCGCCATCCATGCGGAGAGGGTGGAGGATGGGGTGATCGTCACCGTGGAGGATACGGGGCCGGGCATCGAGGAGGAGGTGAGGACGACACTCTTCCAGAGGTACGGGAGGGGGAGATCCCCCAAGGGGGGGAAAGGGCTCGGCCTGTACATCGTAAGGATGCTTGCGGAACGTTATGGCGGGTCCGTCACGGCGGAAGAGCGGGTAAAGGGCGAGCCCGGCCGGGGAACCGCCGTAAAGATCCTGTTCAGGGAATGCACCGCGGCATGATGGGGGCGGTGCTCTCCGGCATGGCTGCACCTACATACATCGACGAAGGATCTTTACGACTGACAGGGGGTGTCGAATCAACGGGGGAGTGCTGGAGAGCGAACGGCTGATCGCCCTCCCGAGCGAAAGAAGTGTTTGAGGACCTGTGCCCCTGTCCCACCGATCATGGCCACCGAATAACAGAGCGTTGAAGGTTGCGAAGAGGAAACAGGAGCATCCGGATTGCCCCTTTTTCAGGCACCCTCCTCCATTGGAGAGGTCCGCCGGCCGACGCCCCCCGACGGTCATCATAATCCCTTATCACAACCTCGAACGAATGACGATGAAGCATTGGATTGATGATGCAGTCAATCCCCTCCATGCGGTGCAAAAAGAGATGCATCACTCGATGAACCATCATACTATTGATATGTATTGTTACTCAACAGAAGCAATCGATACACGCTCCAGGTGTTTCGCCTTCCCCGTTCCGGCGCGCCACATCGCGCGATCTCCCCACTGCATGTGTTGCGGGGCCAGGGTAGGTGTTATCGCTGTGGATAGGATGAGGGGCGGAGCTGGAACCCGTCGAGCGAGTAATCGCTTTGTATATAATAGAAGTAAACACACCGGGAGTCCTTCTGCTTTTTTCCTTCATTCCATCGATCTCCTCATATAGGAGAACCGTGTGCATGAGATCATACCGGGAGGATCGAATCATCGCATCGCGAGATCATTTGGGGATCCTGCATATCAGAAAGTAATTTTTTCTATACTCGTGATCACGATGGTTCCAGAAAGAGGGAGATCGAAAAATCCGAGGGATAGCGAGGAATTGGGGGAATTCACAGGGTTATCCCATCGGATGGAGCATCGAGAGTATCTTCGCCCTGATTGCGTATTGCCCGAAGAGGTCCTTCAGATGGATGATTTGTCTCCTCTCCATTCCGAGGGGCGCAAACTCGATCCCGCAGTCCACATCCCAGAGGACGAGGCCGGCCGCTGGAGCAGCCGGATACGTTCGGTTACCCCCCTCCCGAAGAAGCCTCTCCAGTTCGGACTCCGTCATCTCGCCCCGGCCCACCGACGCCAGCGCAGATGCCATTCCCCGGACCATATGCCAAAGAAAGCTCTCCCCCTTCACCTCGAATACTGTAAATTCACCCTCCCGCCGAACCCCTGCGTTCAGAATAGTCCGGATCGGGTTTTTCCCCTCGGTACGAGCAAATGCGGAGAAATCGTGAGAGCCGATGAAGAGGGAAGCAGCATCTCCCATGAGCGCAGGGTCCAATTCCGGGTCCATGAAGAAGTAGCGATAGGTTCTGGATATGGCAGCGTATCTGGGGTGGAATCCATCGGCCACTTCAGCCCAACCCCTGCACCAGCAGTCACGGGGCAGCTGCTGGTTCAGCGCCCCGATGGCGCGTTCCGGATGCTCCGTAGCGAGTGCACAGACCTGGCTGTATGCATGAACCCCCCTGTCAGTTCTGCCCGAAAAGGCAAAGCCCGCCTCTCTCCAGTCGGAGAAGAGCGAAAGTCGTTCGCAGGCTCGGATGAATTCTCCCTCCACCGTTCGAAGTCCTGGTTGCAACTGCGAACCCCAGAAGCCATCCCCGATGTATGCGACGAGAAGAGCGAGTCTCATCTGACGACGTGCCGTCTCATCTTCTTCATGACATTGCGGAGGGACTGGCGGGTGTATGTCTGGAGCGGGGTCATGCGGCATCCCGCGAAGGTCCTTCCCTCACGGATCGCGTCCAGAATGGAGCTGCAGGACGGTTCAGCCTCTACAAAGGTGATCCCGAAGCCCACGAATCGGGCATGGTGTGCATCGCTGCCTCCAACACAGGGTTTTCCATACCTTCTTGCCATGATCGCCGCCTTCCTGTTCGCCGTCCCTACGATGTACCTGCTGTTGAACGCCTCTACCGCATCGACCATGCCGATACTCCCCTTCACCTTTCTCGCGATTCCATGTCGCCATATATGGTAGGGGTGGGGAAGAATGGCAATGCCACCCAGGCGATGTGCGATCTCGAGCGTCTCGAAGAAGTCCAGCTTCGCCGGAATCGTTTCGCTCACACCCAGCACCAGAAGATGCCCCTGCCTCGTCGAGACCTCGATGCCCGGCACGATCACGAGGGAAGTCTCACATCTCAGGGCGTAGCTGGCACCTTCCACGGTATCGTGGTCGGTGATCGCCACCGCATCCAGTCCGATCCTCTCTGCCTGTCTGAGGATCTCCTCGATGCGGCTCTCACCATCCCTGGAAAAGCTGGAATGAATGTGGAGGTCGCATTTCAGCATGAAATCAGATATTTTTTGACCTCTCAGATATTAAAGGGGCGTATGCATATCCTCCTCCCCACCGGTGCGCAGACGGCAGAGATCGTCAGAAAAGCGGCAGAATGTCTGGATGCGGATGTAGTCGTCACAGGGGAGATCGCTTCCTTTCTCACACCCGCCCATCTGGCATCTCTCCTGGAAAAAGGAATCTACGATATGGTGCTGGTGTCGGGAATGTGCACCGCCTCTTTCGAGCAGGTGGAGGAGAAGACAGGTGTGCCCGTATACAGGGGGCCGAAGCATGCGGCCGATCTCCATTGGATACTTCCCCTGCTGGGAAAGGTGGAGCTCTCCAGAAGAGTGCCGGCAGACGAGTACCTTGCTGCCACAAGGAAAGCAGAGGCCATGAGGGACCTTAAACGTCTCGAGAGCGAAGCGGAGGCGGAGATCATCATGCGCGGGCTGAAGATCGGCGGGAATTCGCGGATGAAGGTGCTCGTCGAGGTGATGGATGCCCATCGTGTGCAGGATCTGAGAGGGGTGGTGGAGCGTCACTTCGGGAATGGCGCCGATATCGTGGATCTTGGCTTTGGATTCGATGCGACACCTGAGGACGTGAGGAGATCCCTCCTCTCTCTCGAGGGCATCGATCGGCCCCTGGCGATCGATACCCTGGATCCAGCCCTGATCAGGGCCGGCATCTTCCGTGCAGATCTGGTACTGAGCCTCTGCGAGGAGAATATCGGTGAAGTGGGTCCCCTGCTCGCAGAGCATGGAACGGCGGCGGTGGTGATCCCGAAGGGCAGGAATCTTGCAGAGAATCTGGATGCTGCAAGGAGGTGTGGAGTCGAATGCCTCATCGCGGATCCGATACTGATGCCTGCCGGTTCAGGGCTACTCCGTTCTCTACGCAAATTCGAAGACCTGGGTTACCCCACATTCTTCGGTGCCGGGAACGTCGTGGAGCTCCTGGACGCAGATTCGATCGGGATGAATGGGCTGCTCGCCTCCATTGCCATGGAGGCAGGCGCATCGGTGATCTTCACCAGTGAGCACTCTGACAAGACGCATGGGTCGGTGGCGGAGATGAGAAGGGCAGCGGAGATGATGCAGCTGACCCGGGAAAGGCCATATCCGAAGGATCTGGGCATCGATCTCCTCGTTCTGAAGGAGAAGCGGAGGAGACGGGAACCTCCGCTCCATTATACCACCTCCATGCAGGCGCAGCCGGCACCACGGGAGATCGAATACGACCCCCGCGGCAACTTCAGGATCGGCATAGAGGGGAAGGAGATCGTCGCAGTCATCGATGGGAAGGCGGTGAGAGGAAACCGCTGGAACGATGTCTTCCATACCATACTGAAGAACGGGGATGTCTCGCTCCTCGATCATGCGGCGTACCTGGGTGCCGAACTCTTCAAAGCGGAGCTTGCCATCCGCTTCGGTCGCAGTTACGAGCAGGATGGACCGTTCTAGGCATACTGGATCCCCGCCCTTGAAGCGCCCCGGTCCACCAACTCGCTGTTGGATGGTCCCATCATGGAAACAACAAGGTGATGGGGTGGATTATCTCTTCTGGAGAAAAACAGCCATTGGGGATTCCAATCCAAAAATCATAGGTATCATCACCTGCGGTCAGGGATGGCATAATTTTATTGCATTGGAGTATCAGTCACTCTTGTTCAATGAGGTGAAAAAATGGCCAGAGTAGCAAGAGAGATGGTACAGAAGGCAGGGGTGGATGTGGATCATCTGGTGGACCTGCTGGTGAAGAACGCATCGGCGGAACTCACGACCTTCTATTACTACACCATCCTGCGGGTGAACCTGATCGACCTGGATGGAGAAGGGATCAAGGAGATCGCCGAGGTGGCGAGGATCGAGGACAGGAACCACTTCGAATCACTCGTTCCAAGGATTTACGAACTCGGCGGAAAGTTACCCGAGAGCATGGTGGACTTCCATAATATCTCAGGTTGCCCGCCGGCGAAGCTGCCTGCGAACCCCCGGGATGTCAGGGCGATGCTCACCACGCTGGTGGATGCGGAGCGGTGTGCGGTGAGGCAGTACACGCATATCTGCAATCTGACCGCCGGGAAGGATCACCGTACCTATGACCTCGCCCTGTCCATACTCCACGAGGAGGTGGAACACGAATCCTGGTTCTCCGAATTCCTCGGAGAGGGCCCCTCAGGTCACTTCATGAGGAGGGGGGAGACCTCGCCCTTCGTCTCGAAGTTCCTGAGATAGGGAATGGACATTCCCTTTTTATTAGCGATCGATCCTCTGAAGTTATTCCCTGCAGGAATTCCATGACACATCGGGGATGCGGCATCATACGCGCAGGCGCTCGTGCAGCATGGGCCCAGCGAAAGCGATGCCCTCATGTATGCACGATGATCGGATTCTGCCGCCGGAAGAATGGGCGGCATAGGGGGTCGCAGGATTGCTCGAGGGGCTTGGGGAGCTGAATCCTGCGCTACTCGCATTGCTCGCAGGTTTATTCACCTGGTCGCTGACTGCCCTGGGTGCGGCATCCGTTCTCGTAAAGAAAGAAATATCGAAGGCATCACTGGACGGGATGCTTGGATTCGCAGGAGGGGTCATGATCGCAGCGAGCTTCTGGTCCCTCCTCGCCCCGTCCATCGCACTTTCAGAGGAAATGGGCGGCCTTACCTGGCTCCCCGCATCGGTAGGCTTCATGCTCGGTGGCACCTCCCTTTTTGGACTTGATCGCCTCCTTCCCCACCTGCATATCGGATACCCGCAGGAGAGTGCTGAGGGTCCGAAGAGCTCTTTTCAGCGAGCGACATTGCTCGTGATGGCGATTACGATGCATAACATCCCGGAGGGGCTCGCCGTAGGTGTCGCCTTCGGGGCAGTCGCAGCGGGTATACCCGGTCTCGGTATTCCCCAGGCACTGGCACTCACGGTGGGGATCGGTCTCCAGAACCTACCTGAGGGCCTCGCCGTGTCAGTCCCCCTAAGGCGGGAAGGGTTCACTCCGCTGCGTTCCTTCTTCTTCGGCCAGCTCTCCGGTATGGTCGAACCCCTGGCTGCGGTCATCGGGGCTGCTGCCGTGCTCATCGCAAGGCCGTTACTCCCGTATGCACTCGCCTTCGCCGCCGGTGCGATGATATTCGTGGTGGTGGAGGAGGTGATCCCGGAGTCACAGTTCAGCGGAAATGCAGACCTGGCCACGATGAGTCTCCTGGCAGGTTTCACGCTCATGATGGTGCTGGATGTGAGCCTCTGATGGAGGTCATACCCATGGGAGCGAGCTGACGATGAAGCTCAGGCCGAAGAGGGTCATCGCGGCACCGCAGACGATCAGCACATACCTGTAGCCCCCGAATAAAAGCACGTTCCTGCCCCGGTCTATCCCCAGAGAGACCAGGGTGAGCCAGCCGAGATCGGCGCACCAGTGCCCGGCCATGAATGCAACTCCGAAGGAGAGACCATCTTCCAGCGCAGACAGGAGGAGCACGCCGCCGATGGTGAACCACCAGATCCAGAAGTAAGGATTCGAGACCCCTGTAAGAAATCCTGCGATGTAAGGATTTGAAACCACGCCGTGATTCTTCTCCACACCTGAAGCACCCCCGCTTCCTTTCAGAGTCATGATCCCGAAGACGATCAGCGAGATACCTCCAATGACAGCGATCTCTCTCGAGAAACCGATCAGGGCCGCGGAGACACCGGTGAGGATCAGGAGGAAGAGAAGTGATTCGATGAGCATGTGACCGGCGGTCACCTTCGGGCCCATGCTCCACCCCCCACAGAGGGATGCCTGTATCGTGGCCACCAGCGTCGGTCCCGGTGCGAGTGCCCCGCTCAATCCGATGAAAAAGCTCAGGAGAATCGTCTCCGATATGCCAGGAGTCAACGATGAGATATCTCACTGAAGGAGGATATCATTTGCTCCGCATATCCCCTTACTGAACCAGTGTCGGGAGCGGAAGATCAAAATAGGATCGGCGCTCCAACATGTACCCATCATGGACCTCCTCACGGTCATGTTCATCGCCATCGGTCTCGCGATGGACTGTTTCGCCATCTCGATTGCCATCGGCGCCCGCATGGAGGGGGCGAGTGGATGGAATATACTGCCCGTTCCTGTCTTATTTGGATCTTTTCAGTTCGCTATGTGTATTGGAGGCTGGTTTGCAGGGAATAACCTCGCCCATTTCGTCTCCGCCTTCGATCACTGGATCGCCTTCTCGCTCCTCCTCCTCATCGGAGTGAAGATGCTCTATGAGAGCCGGGGGGAGGATGGCTGCCGCCGCGAGGGGTTCGAACCTCCTGCCGCAGGCACCCTCCTCATCCTCGCCGTAGCAACGAGTATCGATGCACTCGGGGTGGGGCTGAGTCTCGCCCTCCTGGACGGCCAGATCGGCTTCTCCGCTCTCATCATAGGCCTCGTCTCCTTCGTATTCTCATTCGTCGGTATGAAACTTGGAGGTAGGCTATGCGGAATTATTGGAAGAAAAGTGGAGGTGTTCGGAGGATTGATCCTCATAGGCATCGGCACCAGGATACTCTTCGAGCACCTGCGCTGAGAGCGCCAACCGCCTCCCTGCGCTTCAGATCAGTTATGAGTCCAGTTCTATCCCGTTCCCACCGATTTTAGGCGGGCATTACGGCTGGAAATGATCAGTTTCATCTAATCCCCTGAAGATACAATACCTGTTTCAGGCAGGAGGTTGCTCATTGAATCAGATTTCCCGGCTGGAAGTGAGGATCCTGACGTTCTCCATCCTACTCTTATTCTGGATGCTCCTCTCCCACGAGGTCGAGTTTTTTAATATCCTGGGAGGGGTTGCGAGTGCCTGGCTCGTCACCGCGATCTCGCACGATCTCCTCGTCCCTTCGCTGGGAAAGGGCGCTCTTGGAAAGGCTGGCAGATTCCTGCTCTATATCCCCTGGCTCCTCATGGAGATACTGAAGGCCGGGCTGGACGTCGCATATCGTGTCCTCCACCCTTCCATGCCGATAACCCCCACGGTCGTGAAGTTCGAGGCGCCATTCGAAGGAGATCTCCCCCGAACGATCCTGGCGAACTCGATCACCCTGACACCCGGAACCATCACGATCGAGGTGGATGGGAAGGAATTCACCGTACATTCACTTGCAGAGGAGATCGCCGAGGAATTTGTCACGGGAAAGTCCATGCAGCAGAAGATCGCCCGTATTTTCGAGGAGGAGGGTTGATGGATATCTTCACGGTCACGGGGATCGTGCTGATCGTCACGATATTTCTCTGCCTCTACAGGGTGGTGCGCGGGCCGGGCGCCTGCAACCGGCTGATCGCTGCGAACACGATCGGGACCAAGACAATCGTCCTGCTCGTGGTCATCGGCTACATCTATGGCAGGGATATCTTCCTCGACATCGCGCTTGCATACGCAATGATCAACTTCATAGCCACCCTGGGTATGGCAAAGTACCTGGAGAAGGGCTGCGTATGTTAGAACTCATCAGGGAGACCATCGTTGTGCTTCTGATAGCGGCCGGCCTCTTCTTTATGGTGATCAGCCCGCTGGGGATGATACGCTTTCCGGATTTCTTCACGAGAGCACATGCAGCGGGGAAATGTGACAGTCTGGGGCAGGCCTTCATCCTCCTGGGTTGCATCCTGCACGAGGGCCTCACCCTCAATCTGGCAAAGCTGATGCTCCTGATCCTCTTCATCTACATCCTCACGCCGACCGCCACGCACGCGATCGTCAGGACGGCGTATATCGTGGAAGTGAAGGGGCGAAGCAGAGGAGGCGAGGAGGGATGATCTGGGAGTTCAACTTCGCCATGTTCATATTCCTCGTCATCTGCGCAATCGCGGCAATCACGGTGAAGAACCTCCTCTCTGCGGTGGTGATCCTCTCCGCATATTCCCTGATCATGGCGGTCCTATGGGCGGAGATGAATGCAGTGGATGTGGGGTTCACCGAGGCCGCCGTGGGTGCCGGTATCACGACCGTGCTGTTCATCGCGGCCATCTCCAGAACCACAAGGAGATCGAGAGATTGAAGAAGTGGGCACTTCTTGCGGTGATATTCGTCGGAGGGCTCCTCCTCTGGGCAGAAGGGGGGGTCCCCGCATTCGGCGATCCCTCTGCTCCTGCCTACAATTACGTGGCCGAACGGTACGTCCGGGAGGCCTATAACGAGACCGCCACGATCAATATCGTCACTGCCATCCTCGCGGACTACAGGGGTTACGATACGCTCGGAG
Source organism: Methanomicrobiales archaeon (assembly GCA_029907705.1). Lineage (GTDB taxonomy): Archaea > Halobacteriota > Methanomicrobia > Methanomicrobiales > JACTUA01 > JARYLJ01. The sequence continues at coordinate 6,266 of JARYLJ010000037.1, read as the reverse complement.
AGACCACTGTCATCTTCACCGCAGGGGTGGCAGTCCTCCTCCTCATCAGACGGGAGGGGAGACTGTGAGAGAGGACGTCGTGATCAGGACCGTGTGCAGGGCGATGATCCCCTTCATACAGCTTTTCGCCCTGTACGTCATCCTCCATGGTTCGTCGAGCGCCGGAGGGGGGTTTCAGGGAGGAGTGATCTTCGCCAGTGCATTCATCCTCTACGTGATTGCCTTTGGCATTATGGAAGTCAGGAGAAGGATGCACGAGAAGGTGGTCGTCGCGCTCAGCAGCCTCGGCCTCTATATATATGCAGGGATCGGTATACTCTGCATACTCTTCGGTGCCGGGTTTCTCGGTTATTCCGCGATTCCACTGCCTGTCTCCGCGGCAGAGACGAGGGGCCTGATGATGGAGTTCGTGGAGATCGGAATCGGCCTCACCGTAATGGCGGTCATGACCTCCATATTCATGGATATAAGCGTAAAAGAGGGTGGCGAGGATTGATCGAAGATCTCTTCCCCCTCCTTCTGACGAGATACAACTACTACATGGCGGTCATCATCATGATGATCGGACTCTACGCGATGATCGCGAAGAGCAATCTGGTCAAGAAGATCATCGGGCTGAACATCTTCCAGACCGCGATCTTCCTCTTCTACATCTCCATTGCGGACGTACGGGGGGGCACCGCACCGATACTCATCGAAGGGAGTAATGCGCTCTATGTGAATCCGGTTCCGCACGTGCTGATCCTGACCGCCATCGTGGTCTCGGTCAGCACCACCGCGGTCGCACTATCGCTCGTGATCAGGATACATAGGGAGTACCGCACCGTCGAGGAGGAAGACCTCATGAGGATGGAGGGGGGATCGGGATGATGGAGCACCTGCCAGTACTGGTGGTGATCATACCGCTCATCGGTGCCTACACCTCCCTCGTCGGAGGCTGGGTGGACAGGAGATATGCCTTCCCCATTGCCTTTATAAACATCCTCACGCAGTTCACCGCTGCCCTGCTGCTCACCGTGAGGGTGATGCAGGAGGGGGTGGTCAGGTATAACCTCGGGGACTGGCTGCCGCCATGGGGGATAGAGTATGTGGTGGACCGGCTAAACATCTACGTCCTGCTCATACTCCTCTTTTTAAGCCTCCTCTGCTGTGCGTACTCAAAGAGGAGCATCGGGATGGAGATAGAGGAGAGGAAGCATACGGGTTTTTATACGATATTCCTCCTCCTGGTCGCAGGGGTCACCGGGATCACGGTCACCGGGGATATATTCAACCTGTATGTCTTCCTCGAAATCAGCTCGCTCGCCGCATACACGCTCGTATCTTCGGGCAGGGGTGGAAAAGGACTGGTGGCCGGTTTCAACTACCTGGTGATGGGCTCGGTCTCTGCATGCTTCATCCTCCTCGGTATCGGTCACCTCTACATGCTCACAGGAACACTGAATATGGCGGATCTCGCGCGTGTGCTGCCACCCCTCTACACATCCACCACACTCCATACTGCCTTCGTCTTTTTCATCGTCGGCCTCAGCATCAAGACCGCCCTCTTCCCCCTTCACCTCTGGCTGCCCGACGCCTACACCCATGCCCCATCTACCGTCTCTGCACTGCTCTCCACTGTCGTCTCCAAGATGGGAGTGTATGCCACGATCAGGATCCTGTTCTCGGTCTTTACCGTGGAATTCGTCGTCGGGTATTTCCCCGTGATGGAATTTCTCTCATGGCTGGCGGCGATCGCGATCATCGCCGGATCCCTACTCGCGATCGCACAGAGAGACCTGAAAAGGATGCTTGCGTACTCCAGTGTCGGTCAGATGGGATACATCCTCCTCGGCGTCGGGATGGTGAACCAGCTGGCGATGACCGGCGGAATCCTGCATATGCTGAATCATGCAGTGATGAAGGGCTGCCTCTTCATGGTCGCAGGTGCCTTCATCTTCCGCACAGGCTTCAGGAGGATCGATGATCTGAAGGGTATGGGTAAACGGATGCCATGGACATCTGCCGCACTGGTGATTGGGGCGCTCTCCATGATAGGCATCCCACCGACGGTCGGGTTCATGAGCAAGTGGTATCTTGCATTGGGTGCAATCGAGGCGGGGCAGTGGGTCTTCCTCGCTGTCATACTGGCAAGCAGCCTACTCAGTGCGGTATACTTCTGGAGGTTGCTCGAATACGTCTACTTCAGGGAGGGCGAAGGAGGGGTGGAAGGAGGCACGGGCGATGTGCCCCTCCCCATGCTCATTCCCATGCTCGTGCTCGCAGCCGCCTGCCTTCTGTTCGGCATCTTCGTCTCTATTCCGCTCTCCCTCATCGATCCGGTGGCAGAGTCGCTGCTCGGGGGGGTCTGAATGGAGCCGTTAGAGTCGCCTGTCCCCTTCATCGCTATCCTCGTTCCTTTCTGCGCTGCTGCGCTCATTCTCCTGTCTTACAGGAGGAGGCGCCTGATAGAGGCGTATTCACTCCTCGCCTCCATCCTCACCTTTGCACTGGTTCTCATCCTCCTGCCCCGGGTCATGGAGGGAAGCGAAGTCACATGGAGCGTCCTGAAACTCCTGCCGGGTGCGAACCTGGGGCTGCATGTGGACGCGTTCGGCCTCATCTTCGCCCTCACCTCATCGAGCCTCTGGATCGTGAGCTCCCTTTACTCCATCGGGTACATGAATGCACACGATGGCCACAACCTCGCGCGCTTCTACGCCGCATTTGCCATCGCCATCGCATCCGCCCTCGCCGTCGCGATGGCGGCGAACCTCTTCACACTCTTCATCTTCTACGAGATCCTTACCATCTCGACCTATCCTCTGGTCGTCCATGAAGGTACCGAAGAGGCGATGCGGGCAGGCAGAAAGTATCTCGCATACCTCCTCACCGCCGGTGTCTTCCTCCTCCTTTCGCTGCTCTTCACCCAGCACCTCGCGGGTGGCAACGAGTTCACAAGTGGCGGTATACTCGCCGGCCATGCGACAGATTTCATCGTCAGAATCCTATTCCTGACCTTTTTGATCGGTTTCGCGAAGGCTGCATGGATGCCGCTCCACTCCTGGCTGCCTACTGCGATGGTCGCACCCACGCCTGTGAGCGCACTCCTGCATGCGGTGGCGGTGGTGAAGGCAGGGGCATTCGGAATGATGCGTGTGATCTGTTATATCTTCGGGCTCGAACTCGCCTCTGCCGCCGGGTTGAATATGGCCCTGATCCTCATTGCCTCCGTCACCATCCTGGTATCATCGTTCTTCGCCCTGGCACAGGACAACCTGAAGCGGCGGCTCGCTTACTCGACGATCGGACAGCTCTCCTACATACTCCTGGGCGTGGCGCTCCTCACGCCACAGGGGATCGCGGGTGCGCTGCTGCACATCCCGTTCCATGCCTACATGAAGATCACGCTCTTCTTTACCGCCGGTTGTATTCTGGTCTCCACCGGCCTCGAGAATATCAGCGAGATGAAGGGGATAGGGAGGCGGATGCCCCTCACCATGGGGGCCTTCACCCTGGGCGCGATCGGTGTCTGCGGCTTTCCCCCGCTCTGCGGCTTCTTCAGCAAGCTCCTCCTCGCCGAAGGCTCTGTGGAAGCCGGGGCGATTCCCGTGCTCCTCGTTCTCCTCTCCAGCTCGGTACTGAACGCCGCATACTTCTTCCCGATCATCAGGACCGCGTTCCTCGATGATCCGGCAGAGGAGCTCAGGGGAAGAAAAGAGGCACCCGTTCTCGTCCTCATTCCGTCCCTCGCCACGGCGCTCCTCTCCCTCCTGATGGGGCTCTATCCTGCATTCCCATTCCTGGAGCTCGCGACGATGGCGGTCCGCGCCCTGGCGGGAGGTCCGTGACCATGTATCTGTATCGCCACCTGCCCAGGAACGAGGGGGGATTCTTCTGTTGATCCAGATTCACCCTGCCTTCCTCTACTTCCTGGGTGCGGGCGTGATCCTTCTGCTCCGCCGGGATCGCCTCGCCGGTCAGATCTCCGCGATCACCGGTATTGCAGGGCTTTATTTCACGCTTCTCCTGAAGGAGTCGGAACTTGTTAGCCTGGTAACCATACCGCCTCTGACGTCATTTCTTCTACGTGTGGATGGCCTGAGCCTCTTCGCGGGCACTGTATTCGCTTTGATCGGATTTCTCGCCATCCTGTATGCATCCAGCCTGAAGGACTCCATACAGCATGCGGCCGCGCTCATTTACATGGGGAGCGCACTGGGGGTGGTCTTCGCCGGAGATCTCCTCTCGCTGTATATCTTCTGGGAGCTGATGGCCCTCGCCTCGCTCGCCATCATATGGCGGGGTTCGGGAGCGAGTGCAGGTGCCTCCGGATACAGATACATTTTGATGCACGCTGTTGGCGGAGCACTGCTGCTCGGTGGGATCGTGACCGAATGGGCGATGACCGGTTCGCTCGTCCTATCCGTACCCGAGGGGATACCGCTCCTCTTCATCCTGCTCGGCGTCGGGCTGAACGCCGCCTTCATACCTCTCCATACATGGCTGCCTGATGCATATCCGGAGGCGAGCGTATACGGCACCGTGTTTCTCGGCATATTCACCACGAAGACCGCCATCTACCTCCTCGCACGCATGTGCGCCGGAACCGAATACATCGCCTGGATGGGTGCGATCATGGCGATATACGGTGCAATCTTCGCTCTATTCCAGAAGGACATCCGTCGACTACTCTCCTATTCGATTGTGAGCCAGCTGGGTTATATGGTCGCTGCAGTGGCTGCGGGGGGTGCGGCAGGCATCGGCGCGGCTCTGGCCCACATGGAATCGGACCTGATCTTCAAATCGCTCCTCTTCATGTGCGCAGGAGTGTTCATACTCGCCACGGGCGAGAATACACTCCGGGGGATGAAGGGGATAGGCAGGAGGGAACCGCTGACTGCCGTCCTTCTCGTTGCAGGCCTTCTCAGTCTGGCGGGATTTCCATTCTTCAACGGTTTTGTATCCAAGGGGCTCGTCCTCGATGTGGTGCACGGGGGCGGCATCGGTGCAGTCCAGCTTCTTCTCGTCCTCGCTTCCATCCTCACCGTCATGTACGTGCTCCGTCTCGCATGGTTCATGCTCTCGCCTGGATGCGAACATGAAATTCGTGAAAAGATCCCGTATCAGATGCGGATTTCCATGGGCATCCTGGGCGCACTCTGTCTCGGGATGGGCGTCTTCCCCTCCGTCCTTCTTGGTACCCTCCCCATGTCCATCCATTACGACCCCTTCGAAGTCGCCCATATCACCGAATCCATGCTGGTGGCCGCACTCGGATGCATCCTCCTCTTCGCCGGGAGGAATCTCCTGCTCCGGAGCGATTCCATGCCCCGCGATATCGACGCTGTGTACATCTATGCGGGCAGGGCATTCCTCTCCGCCTGCAGGGGCCCGCTCGTTCGGGGTGCATCGAAGCTCGAAGAGCTCTTTGTCCAGAATGTGGTGGATAGACTCGCGTGGTTCGCCCAGAATCCTGTCAGGGTGTTCCGGATTTTTGGGTATTGGGTTCTGACGCTCCTCGCCAGGTTCATGCTGCCGGCAGAACAGGCGAACAGATATGCGGAAGATCTGGCAAGGTGCAGAAAGGGCTATCCCGGGGATCCTTCGCGCATCTGGGGAACAGGTTACGGAATCCTACTTGTTTCCCTCCTGTTCCTGATGTACCTGGTCTTTCTATTCTTCAGAGGGTGACCGGTGTATGGAAAATCCCGTGGCCCCCTCTTCGCATCCAGATAATTGCGAATTCCGATCAACGGAGATTTCCGTACCGGTCAGAGGAACCGAAAAGGAGAAAGATGCCGGGTTTCAGCAGGCATTGGCGCATCATGGGCCGTTTCCGCATTTTTCACCGACGACAGGTTCACTGTCCGCCTATCGCACGGCCGGAGCTGTATGTATGCTCCTTGTACTAGATCGGGGGTTTCGTCCATCCAGATTGCATTCGGGTGCTTTGCGCCGTCTTTCCCGTGTGGTTTTTTCTGCCTCTCGTACGACTCGAGGTCACCACTGCTTCCGGATGATATCAGCTCCATAGGCGGCTCCGGCGTCAGCCACCGAGTCCTTTATGCAGACACAACCGCATTGAACCCCCCACTTTCGAAGATGCACCGGGTCTCGCCTGTCTCCCCCCCTCGAGCGTACGCTATTTTCAAGATCTCGAATAAAAATTTCATTCGAGAATTCTTTACTTACGTGATCGCTCGTTTCATCGCGATCGGATAGAATGCCGTGGCTGTATGCATGCAGTTACCGATCCGCCGAAGTCTGTCAGGAGAAGGAACGGG
>JARYLJ010000003.1 GCA_029907705.1 Methanomicrobiales archaeon | reverse complement strand
AGATCCTGTCAGGATACGGGAACTCAATTTACAGCTTAAGGTGTACACTGCCAAAGCGACCCCCCGCCCATTCTGCACCGGATGGGGAAGATCGATATAGAATATGAGGAGGCGATATCGGGGCATTACACCCATCCCGAATCGCCAACTCCTTGCATGCGCGAAATCGCCAGCATCGAAGGAGCAATATGGTCAGAATGGGAACCGTATACTGCAGTCTCGGTAAGAGATCTCCATCTTTGCAGAGGTCCGAGAGGGTGAATCACAATATTCTGGAGAAGGACGTGGGGGTGGCGAAGTGCGGGGACTATTCCCGCGAGAGGGTTCGCACGGCCCTGGAGCGATCGATCAGGTCACTCGGCATCCCGCACCTCCCATTCAAACCGGGTGAGAAGGTCTTCCTCAAGCCGAATATGCTCCTCGGCACGCCGCCGGAACGCGGCATCACCACGCATCCGGAGGTTGTCAGGGCAACGGCAGAGCTTCTTCTTGAGCGGGGATGCAGGGTAACTCTCGGGGACAGTCCGGGTGGAGGCGTGCCCTTCACCGAGAGGAGCCTCCGAAGTGCGTATATCGCCGCGGGTTACGCGGAGATCGCCGACGAGCTGGGCATAGAACTATGCTGCGACACCTCCTCGAAACCCATCGCATATCCTGAAGGGAATTTGGCGAAGCATTTCACCATCCTGAATGCTGTCCTCGAGGCAGATGCGGTCGTGGTCGTATCCAAGCTGAAGACGCATATGTGGATGCGCATGACTGGCGCCGCAAAGAACATCTTCGGAGTCGTCCCTGGCCTGGAAAAACCAGCACTCCACTTCCGGTTCCAGACGGATGAGGCCTTTGCCGGGATGCTGATCGATCTGAACTCTCTGGTCAGGTCTGCGTTCCACGTGATGGATGCGGTGAACGGCATGGAAGGCGATGGCCCCACATCCGGGAGGGCGAGGAGGATCGGCGCCATACTCGCCAGCAGAAATCCTTATGCATTGGATGTGGTGGCCGCACGGCTCATCTCGATGGATCCATCGGAGGTGCCCCTGCTCAGGAAGGCGGCCGAGTGGGGTTTACTCGAAACCGATTGTCATGACGTGACTGTGGTGGGCGATCCGATTGACGATCTGATTGTCAAGGACTTTAAAAAACCCTCCTCGGCAGGGGGTGGAGCGAGGGGGAGATTCATGCTCTCGGCCACCAGGTTCTTCGGGAGAGCGTATGCAGAGCAGCCAGTGATCAGGAGAGAGAGGTGCATGGGATGCGGCAGGTGTGCGATGAACTGTCCGGCGGGTGCAATCGAGGTGAAGTTCGGGAAGGCGCGGATTCAGAACGCCAGATGCATACGCTGCTACTGCTGCCACGAGATGTGCCTGGAGCATGCGATCGTTCTACGAAGGGGAATCGCCGGGGCACTGATGGGGAGAATCCTCGGATGACGGGCGGAGAAAAAAAGTCGCCCTGAAAATAACCAGGAATGTAAGATGATTGTGGCGCGATCTCGTTGATTGCCAGATGTTCGATCGAGAAGAGTCTTCCATTCCTTTTAAGTGAAGAATGACTCTCGCCTCTGACATTCAACGCGGTGTTTGTCCGCGCCGCCATCATCAATTGCCGATAGCCGCCTTCATGAATAATTTCCCGCCATTGGCGCGATGGTGGGATTGGTATTCGGGATTGGAGGAGGTCTCGTCACAATAATTTAAAAAAATTGATCATATGAAGAACCTGAATGTGAGCCAGGCGATGACCAGCATGATGATCGAGTACTTGAAGCCCGCCATCGCATCACCCTCACCCATCTGCCCCGCCACAAGCCCGGAGAAGAACCCCTGAATGAGGCCTGCATGAGAAAAGAGGCGTTTATAGAAGAATATATCGACTGTTCCGATGAACTGCCGGCCAGCCGCACCTGACCCGGCGACAGCCGCACCTGCCTCCGCCATCGTGGTGAGGAACGTGCTCACCAGTATGGCGATGACGAAGAGGAAGACGGCGAATGCGACGAATATGATCACCATATAGATGAGCATGCTGTTACGCCTGTCTGTCTTCAGATTGAAGAACTCGTAGGTGTCCGTCGCCGCGGCACGGAGCACCTCGCTCGCGTTACCTCCTGCTTTGCTCGCCTTCGCGATGAGGTCGACGCTCCTGACGGCGAGTGGCGTGGCCACCCTCATCCCGAACCTGTATATCGCTTCGACGAACGGAACGTTCCAGGACATGTCCGCATCCAGTTTCTTCACATGCGGTGTCAGCGACCCATACTCGCCCTGTGCCACCACATGCACCGCATTGGGCAACGTCATACCGCTGTCGTTCATGCCCGCCACATCCCTGAAGAAGTTCGGAAGGGCCTCCTCCAGACTTCTGATCCTCCTTTTATCCTGAAAGTCCAGGATTGCGAGCGGGGTAACGGCGATAAGCACTGCCAGGATGAACAGATCGTCCACCATCGTGGTGGTGAAGATCACCTCGATACCATAGAACGCAATCAGGATGGAGAAGCCGGATATGAATACGATGAGTGCGATGGGGATGGATGCGAAGAGGACATTCGTCGGCCTCTCTGTGAGTACCTGGAATGGGTGCTTCAGCAATCTGCCGAGTCCGCTGCGCAGTTTTCGTTCCCTCTCCAGAGTTTTGATAATCTCCTGCTGCTCATGTTCGTAACTCTCCATATCGGATAGTGGAACCTGCATTTCAGGGGCCTTCTGCCCCCTGCTCGTGAAATCGTCGAAGATATCCCTGAATTTCATTTCACACCTCCGGAGTCATCGAGCTGATGAGGATGACGAACATCACACTCCCGAGCGGTATAATCCCGTATATCACGACATATAGGAATATGGGGTTGGACTCACCGCTCAGCATGGACATGATCGACTGCAGAATAATCAGGAAGAGTGTGCCTGCGACGAGTGCAGTCACATAGGATTCGGCGATGAGCCCCAGCGTCTCCAGAAAGACCTTCTGCTGCTGCCGGTTCTCGATGGAGTACTGGCTCGCCTTGGTGCGGAAATACTCGGTGAGGTTGGCACCGCTCGATATGCTCGCCATCGCCCCCTGGAGGAACTCCTTCATGCGGAGGCTCGGTGTGATCGTGGAGACGATTCTGAGCGCATCGATGAGATCCTTCCCGAAGATATCGATCTCGCGGGCAATATAACGCGCCTCCACTGCACTCTCGCCATAAATGGGGCTCTCTCCCAGCAGTCGGAAGATCTCCGCCGGCGTGATGCCGGCCGTCGACATCGCTGTGATATAGTTTATGGCATACGGAAGCGTTGCATCGATGTTCCTCCGCCTTTCTCCGGCTTTTATCCCCGGGTAGACGAGGAAGACGGCATATGTGATCCCTCCGAGTATGAGCAGACCCAGGATGACGGATATGATCGTCCCGATCAGCAGACGGTATTCGGACAATGCTAGGAAGAAATCAGGATGAGCACCCCGGTAGGTGATCATCTCCGGTATGTTCAGGAGGTATGTGAGCAGTCCGATGCAGAGACCCCCGAGCACACCGACGATGATGGAGGTGATGAGTGCAGTCGAGAGGTATGCCTCGAAGGGGGTCTTCATTCGAGCTGAGAGGAGCATATTCCGAAGCTCCGCATACCTATCCCGCTGGAGCTTCACATAAGAGCCGAGAAGGTTGAAACAGAATCGCTCGAAACTATTCATACAGATCTTTCCTTACGATATCCATCACGGCCTCTGGATCCCTGTAATACGAGATAAGCATCTTGCTGACGTCCTTGTAATGCCTGATCATCTTCAGGCGCATCCATTCGAGGAGCTCCTGCCTTCGCTTCAGCTCCTCCTTCATGCGGGCCTCGTTCCAGCCCTTCTCCTCCATGATCTCCTCGAGGAGGAATGATTTACCTGAATACCTGATCTCGTCTGTCGCAGGGACCCATCGGAAGACCTCGTTGGTGATGAGTTCGTTCGTCCTGGGATCGATATCCAGTATCTCGATCAGCTGCTTCTGCCGCCTGATACGCTGACCCCCGATGCGTGCCTGCACCTGCACGCTGACCAGGTTCAGTGCAGAAAGCATATTCCTGGGGACATTGATCGGGGGGTTCTCCAGTCTGTGGACCACACTCGCGACCGAGTCCGCGTGGATCGTCGAGTATGTGACGTGGCCGGTACTCATCGCCTGGAAGAGCGTCAGGGCCTCGCGTCCTCTCACCTCGCCCACCAGCAGGTACTCGGGGCGCTGACGCAGGGCCGCTCTCAGAAGCTCGTACATATCGATCTCGCCCCTCCCAGCGGAGTCGAAGGACTGCCGGGTGATGCTCGGGATCCAGTTGGGGTGTGGGAGTTTCAGTTCACGGGTATCCTCCAGTGAGACGATCTTCGCATTCGGCGGGATGAAGAGCGAGATCGCGTTGAGGGATGTGGTTTTTCCCGAGGCGGTACCACCTGCGAATATGCAGGACTTTCCACTCTCCACCGCGAGCCAGAAGAACGCGATCCCGAGTGGAGAGAAGGTGCCCCACTCGATCAGATCTGTGGGAGTGATTGGCTCTTCTCTGAATTTTCGGATGGTAAAAGTCGAACCATGTGCCGTTACTTCGCGGCCAAGTGTCATCTGGATACGCGAACCATCGCTCATGGTCGCATCGAGCATCGGTTCCGCGATGGAGATGTACTTTCCTGCCCGCTGTGCCAGTTTTGTGACGAACGAATCGAGGTCATCGGCGGATTCGTACATCAGGTTCGTCCTGATGTTCTCGTAGCTGGTGTGATATACGAATATCGTGCTCTTCACACCATCGCAGGAGATATCTTCGATATATTTGTCATGCATGATCGGATCGATCAGGCCGTCTCCAATGAAGTCCTTCTCGATGTTGTAGAGTATCTTTTCCCGTGCGACCGGGCTGAGTTTCAGGCCATAATCATAGATGATATCATCGGTGGCGGAACGGAGCACTTTCTTCGCCATTTCCCGTGTCAGGTCCTTCGTGTTCACATCGAGCGTTTCGAAGAGCCGCTCCTTGATCTCCATCAGCAGCTCCCTTTCTGCCTGTGTCAGGACCGGTTCAAGCACCTGATACGTATATTCATGTGTCGAGTTGTCCAGGATGACACGGATATAGGCGTACGGTTCGTTTACCGGGTAAAGCTCCACCTCCTCGATGTTGGTCTGAGGTTTCATGGTGAGATCGACGAGGGGCCCATGGATCTTTGGATTGTACTCCTCCACCTCAGGCCTTATCATCTTCGAGATGCTGAAGGCCTTGAACCTGTCCTTGATTGATTTTGCCGCCTCTTTCTCTGACTTCACACCGATGTCCGCCAGGGCACCAGAGGGGAGCGAGGCCTTCCACAGGTCATCGATCTCCCTCGGAACGGTTCCGATACCCTCGGTCTGACCGAAGATGGATGTTCTCGCTCCGAGGTTGATCTCATCCACCTCGAAGGTCGCGCCCTTCGGCAGGATCAGATTGGAGATGTCCTTTATCTCGTCGATCGAAACGACCATGGATTCGTCCTCGGCACCCTCGGACCACTTCGTCTTCTTCGCCTTCTTCTTGGAGAGTTCCTCTTCGGAGGGCTCCGCCGTGGTCGCTGCCTCCCGCAACTGCGTTGACTCCCGTTCCTGAACAAAGACCCCGGAAAGTGGCGGGATCTCCCTGCCCTCGCCTGAGGAGCTATCGGCCTCGATCTCCATGGCATCTCCTTTCTGTAGAATGGCTGCTCTCTCGTGGGTCGTTTCGGACCGGATGATGCCAGGCTCCCTCGGTTTTACTTCCGCAGCCTTTTTATCCATGGTTAAAGGCGTTGCAGCGACATCCGAAGGCTCAGCTGATATCTTCTGCGCCATATCGCCAGATCTCTCAATCGCCTCTTGCCCTCTCCCCTCTCCCGCTTCTTTCGGCCCTTTGAGTGAATTGAGATTCACCGCCCCGAGCCGTTTCAACAATGAACTGAGCTCTTTATCTTCTTCAGGCATGTTCATTCCCCTCTGACCCTCCAATATCGACCTCCGTCTCCGCATACTGGTCCTTGAAGTCTACCATGAAGGGGTACATCTCACCGTTCCTGTCGAAGACCACGCAGTCGTAACGTCCATTCATGAGTTTGAAGCAGACTTTGCCATCCACCGAGGTCACGTCGGTCAGAAGCTCCTGTCTGCCCTTTCTGATGGAGACGCGGACCCCCGAGACAGGCTCCGCATCCCGCGATACACTGATGCACATGACACCGATCCTCCCCCTCTTCCCGCCAATCGTCGGGAGCTCCTCGGGCAGCCGTTTCATCACGTGGCTCTTGTCGAATATCCTGCATCTGGAGGCGAGTCCCCGCGCAATCTCGGGATTCACCAGAAACAACTCATAGGTCTCCTCTTCGGACATCCGATAGGCTGCCTTGTCACCGTAGAGAGATCCCTTCGGATCATGCATAATCGCGCCCTCGGGTTCACCGTCCGCAAAGACCAAAAAAAATTTCTGTTCCTGGTCTCCAAAGAGTGCAATACCGCTTATCTTTTTGCTTTTCGCAATCTTCAGGAGTTCGTCGTACCGGAAGTCTCCCTGATAAATGGAGTTACCGAGTAGCTCGTCAATGATCTTTATAAAATCCATATTCTATCAAATCCATCATGAAGATCTCTCACAAGTATTACTGAACCATATCGGAATGCGATTGCACTCACTCCTCTATACATTATCTCATACCTCACTAATAATTAAATATTTTCATTAGTATCTCATATATCAAAATATTTTCTAATAAAAAATTTATTATATTTTGAGAGGAAATTAACAGATTCACTGAGTGGAACCACCGAACAGGGTCCTGGCCATCCTCTCGATGAACCCCTCCTTCATCTTATCAGACTCCTCTGAGTATTCCTGACCTGCGAGGTCCGCTGCGATCCGTCTGAACGATCGGGATGCTTCCGAGGTGGGGTACTTCAGCACGACCGGTGTCTTGTAGGCGGCAGCCTTTCTCACATTCGGATCCTCCGGTATCATGTCGATTACACGGACACCCAGTACATCCTCGACGCTGTGCCTTCGAAGCTCCGTGTTCTCCATGCCCGCCCTGTTCAGGATCGCCCCGTACACACGGCCTCCGACCATCTCTGTCAGAATCTTCGTCTTCAGGGCATCGGCCATGGAGGAGAGTTCCGGATTCACGACCAGGATCACCTCGTCTGCAATTGCAAGGGCCACCACCCCATCCTTGCTGATGCCTGCCGGTGCATCGATGAGTAGAAACTCGCACCGCGAGACAAGGCTCTTCATCACATCCCTCATCCTCTCCGGGTTTGCCTGCTGAAATCCCTGGAGGGAGATGCCGCTTGGCACTACCTTGACCCCGCTGGGCCCCTCGTATATGGCATCGTCGATAGACGCTCTGCCCGCGAGGACTTCATGCAGGGTGACGGGCACGCCTTCAAGCCCGAGGATGAGACCTATATTGGCCATTCCAATATCGGCATCGAGGATATAGGTCTCTTTACCCATCTGTGCGAGAGACGTGCCCAGATTCACTGTGACAGTGGTTTTCCCTGTTCCACCTTTTCCTGAAGCGAGTGTATATGCTCTTATCATTGTCATTTCCTCTCAAACATTCCTTCACATATATTCATAAAATTTGTTTCCTGCATCCTCTGAACTGTTTATCTGGAATCAGAGGATCCACTTTCTTTTCCATGCTTTCTCACCATCAGGTGCTCCATTCTCAGCTCTCTGAGCAGATCGGCCGCATCTGATTGAAAAGTCTCTTTGAGCTCTTTTATCGATTCAAGGGTCATCCGATCGATTTTTTTGCCGCCAGCCACGACAGGGGACGCCGATGGATTCTGCACCTTCTTCCCTGCTCCCCCCTGGGTCTCTGTCTCCGCTCTGGCGACGATACTCCTGATCTGGATCTTCCTCGTATCTCCCTGCCGCATGGAGACGGGCTTTGCCTTTGTGATTGCGGCCCTCGAAGAAATCCCATCAGATTTTTCGCCGGTCTCCTCTTTTTTTACAGCGCATGTGCGGTTCGCCTCAATCGTCGCCTTCAGCACGGCTGTGCTGAGTTCACAGAGGATCGCATCCGCCTCCCTCTGTAAGAGCATTTTTATCTGTTCCAAAGCGTGCTCTCCCCGTCTCCCCTGGGACTCGGCGAGTATCACACTCCCTTTCTCGAGGACGAGAAGGTGCCAGACTCCATCGACGAGGAGTGTGCAGTAGCCACTGAACCCCCTGGTGGCGAGATCCTGGATGATGGCGCCTGTCTTCTGACCTCTCTTCTCGATGTACTCGCTACAGGTCGGAAGCTGCATCATCACACCTCTGACTGGAGTTTCTTTATCGCGATTCTGATGAGCCCCAGGTTTGCCTTCGCCTCGGAGAGCACGCAGAGATTGAGATCACCGACAGGGGCGATGATCAGCTTCGCCTTCGGCGTCTCGAGCAGCATCTGCTCTAGTGGCTGGATGCCGAGGTCCGAGGAGATGGATACGCCTGCTCTCAGCAGGTCCTCCGCGATCGCACCCACCTGTTCGAAGTCTGCACTGCCCGTGGAGAGGACGGTGAAGCCCTCGTCGATGGCGGCAACCGCAATGACCCCGGGCTGTCTCTGGATGACCTCCAGAGCCTCTGGCTTCAGCCCCCTATTCACTGAAGGAGAACTCTTCGCCTCGGTGGGCTTCACGTAGTTCTCGACCCACGTGGAGAGTGCCGCATTCATCTCATCGGCGCTGTAGCCCCTCAGCTCGAATTCAAGCGTATTATTGGTCCTCAATCGGTCAAGGGCTGCATCTCCTGTGAATTCAGACCCATCATCCCTGAAATAAACTGCCAGATATCTGCCCTTTTCGACCAGGATGAAACCATCCATGCTTTTGTTCCTGATGCAGACCGCACCGTACAGGGGATTGATGAATGGCTGTACCTCCTCGAAGGGCCCTGAGAATTTACCGATCTTCTTACCTTCTGGCAGTATCATCTCTACAGCGCCGCGATGATGCGTTCCCTGTTCTTCTTCAGCTCGTACCTGATTCGACCAATGTTCGCACCGTTGTTCGCCACGATTGCGATCAATTCGTCGGGGGAGAGTGGTGAGAGGATGATGGGCCCTTCCTGCAGTTCGACGAGCATCTGGGTGAGCTGTCCTTTTCCCAGCTCGGTACCCATCGCTTCAGAGGTACCCACCCCTGTGGACGCCATCGCACCCAGTGCTTCGATGTCCACCTTGCCGGATACGGCACTCTCGATCACAAATCCGTCCCTTCCCACAACGACTGCGGCCGAGACACCATCGAGTTTTAAAAACTCGCTCAGTATCTGTTTCAGCACCGCAATCCCCTCCTTATCCTATAGAAGTTCCGTGACACATTATCTCACTCCTGATATACAAATTTTTATAAACGGCCTGCTCGCCATTCGTCCATTTTCAGTCTTTATCATATGCGTTGCACACGATAGGCAGGGGTCGTAGGCACGGATGACCGATTCGATCAGATTTACCCCTCCATCGATCGGTTTGCCGTCCCTGATCACCCTCCGTGCCACCTCCTCGACACTCCGGTCCATCGCATAGTTGTTCTGGCACGTGGCCACAATCAGATTGCATCGTTCGATGATGCCTGCCTCGTTCACCGTATAATCATGAATCAGCGTGCCCCTGGGCGCCTCGATGATACCGACACCTCTCCTGTTCACCACCCCCTCCACAGGGGTTCTGGTCTTCTGCGCAGTCAACGCACTGTCCTGCAGAAGTTCCTTCGCCCTCTCGCAGGCCCAGAGAAATTCAACGTAACGGGCGATATTGTAGGCGAGGGTCGTCTGGACCACTCTCCCGTATTTCTTCCTGTATTCGGCAAGCGCTTTATCTGCCTCGGATGTCCCCATGCTGTTCACGATATTCAGCCTTGCGAGAGGGCCCACCCGATAGGGCTGGCCAGCCTTCAGCCGGCAGAACTTCAGGTACGACCAGTCCTCTGTATACTCTTCCATCTGGGAGACATAATCGGCACCGGAGAAGGAGCCGAGAGTCGTACCCTCGGGGCTGCAGACCTGCACCTGCCCACCGTCGAAGGTGAAGAGGCCGCCCTTCTGCATGCCCATGAAGGCGGTGTTCACGAGCCCCACCGACGGGTCGATTTTGTCCATGAGTGAGTGTGCAATCTCCCAGCTCTCGATGGCGGCAGCGAGTACTCCCTCCGCCATCTGGAGGAGCGAGGCCCTCTGGCTCTCCTGAATCGGGTGGGAGACGCCTCCCGGCACACCGGTGGCAGGATGTATCGGTTTGCCTCCTACCGCTTCGGTGATCCTCTGGCCGAATTTTCTCACGGCAATCGCCTTTTTCACGAGTTCCATTGAGCCTTTTGCGAGACCCATGACATTCCTGTCCCCTTCTCCCGCCCCCGGAAGGAGATAATCGGGAGCCGCCAGCATGAAGAAGTGGAGGGCATGGGAATGGATATACTGGCCAAGCATCATCAGTTCGCGGAGTTTCTTCCCTGCCTCCGGTGGTTCTGCGCCGAAGATCTGGTCGAGCGCCTTCGCCGCCGCGAGGTGGTGGGAGGTGGGGCATATGCCACATATGCGTGGGGTGATGCGGGGAGCCTCCTCCACCGCCGCACCCACGAGAAATCTCTCGAAACCACGGAGTTCCACCACGCTGAAGTGGGCACGTTCCACCTCGCCCCTGTCGTTCAGATCGATCCGCACCTCCCCGTGCCCCTCCACGCGAGTCACGGGGGAGATCGTCATCTGTTTCATATGTTCCCTCCTTTCACGAGATCCCGTATCTTCGAAGTCTCCTTGTCCTCCATGATCAGGCTCCCGATGGTGAAAGTGTAAAGCGTGTGGGCGATATCGAACATCTCCTTCTCCACCTGGGCCGCCGGAAGTCCGGTCAGATCCACGATCCTCCTGACGATCAGGTTATGAATGTCCCGGCAGGGCTCCCTGAGTATGTCCAGGGACGGACCGTTGCATCCATGGCAGGGGATATTGTTGTGCGGACAGGTGGCGCCGCATCGCCCGAACGTTACCGATCCAAGGCAGAGGTACCCCTGGCCAAGCAGGCAGTGCTCTCTGTCAGGTGTACCCTCATGCCGCCGTTTCATCTTCCAGCCCTCCACTGAGCCCATTACCCGGTCGCACTCCGCACAGACGGACTTCCTGGGAAGTCCAGGCTTCTCCCCCTTCAGAAGCAGGGGCAATATCATATTCAGATAATGCTCCTTCGGGGGGCAGCCGGTGATGTAGTAATCGACCCTGGCGAGATCCCCGACGGCAAAAGCACGGTAGAGGAAGGGGGGAACCTTCCCCGGCACCAGGTTACCCTCCTTCACTGTCTCCACCCCCTGGTATACGCACCTGAATATCTCTTCATTGCTCGAAAGCATCGATAGCCCAGAGATCCCCCCGTAGCAGGCGCACGTCCCCAGTGCCACGACCTTCTTCGCCTTTCTCCTGATCTCCTTCAGTCTTTTCTCATTCTCCTCGTTCCTCACGGCACCGGTGACGAAGGCGATATCGATGTCATTTGGGGGTTCCTTCACGTCCATGATCACAGGGGAGTAGACGATCTCGTGATCCTTCAGCACATTCAGCAGCTCCTCGTGAATATCGAGGAGCGAGATTGTACATCCAGAGCACCCGGCCAGTTCTTCAATGGCAATCTTCATTCGTACACCTCACTTCAGGATCAGTTTCTTCAGGCAGCCGTTTGGCCCTGTATGGACGATCTCCAGCTTTGCGCGCCTGCCCGTGATCTCCTCGATCGCGCCCACGACATACCCGTAGAGGGTCTGGCAGAGCGGTCCGCCCTGCTCCTGACCGTTCCGCCGGAGGGTCTGTCTCACGATGCAGTCGTGGAAGACCAGATAGATGAAAGTCGCGCCGTTCTCCTCGATGATAAAGGAAGGTTTGTCCGCGGGCTTCCAGAGTTCGAAGGTGTACTGCCCGCGCAGGATATGCGAAAGCTCAACGAGTGCCTCCTCGATATTCTCGATCTTCCTGAAATATTTCGCCACTTCATGCCCGAATTTGCGCCCTGCCCTGTAAGTAACGGCATTCGCACCCCTCCCCGCGATCTCTTCCAGGGAACGGATGATCAGGCCGTTCAGCTTCATCAGACCGTGGAGGGTGTCCTCCAGCTCCTCGGGGGGTGGAATGCATCCGAGGGGCACGTCCTCGGACCTGTATATCGTGTGGTGAACTGAACCCGTCATCTCCCCTGTACCTCCTCCGGTCAATCAGATCACCCTGTTCAGCATCTCGCAGACCCTGATATCGATGTAATGCCTCTTCGAGGGGTAGATGCCCCTGTGCTCCAGCGCCTGAGTGGGGCATATCTCATGGCATGAAAGACACCCCATGCAATTCTCGACTCTCACAGGGACCGCCACACCATCCTTCAATTCGTATACATGCATCGGGCAGTCCTTCACACAGAGACCGCATGCATTGCAGGCATCTTTATCCACCGTTATTTCTATCAAGTTATCACCAGCATGTTATTCTCCACTAAAAACCTTTAATATCAAATTATAAAAAATTATTGTAAATCGTCATTAATAATAATAACCTATTAAAAATAATTCAGGGATGAATCTGCTGCTCGTCAATACCCTCGCCATTGGCATAACACTAATATATGCCTCCTGTCTGGACATCAGAGATCGGAGGGTGCCGTTCAGGACATGGTACCCGATGCTCGCGATAGGCGTGCCGGTCGCGCTTTACATCATCTTCCGCCTGTATCTGGAAGATCCCCAGATTTTTTTCAGGTACCTCCTCACTGCCGGTCTCTTCTCTGTCGCGTTCTACCTCTTCGCCTACTTCCGACTCTTCGGAGGCGCCGACGCCTGGGCCCTGATATTCATCACCCTGCTCCACCCCTTTTTTCCATTCGCACCCTGTGCAGGTTATCCCCCTTTTGCGTTCTTTCCCTTCTCGGTCCTGATCAATGCCCTGCTCCTGAATCTCGCGACACCGCTGGGCATATTTGCGATGAATGTGATCAGGGGAAACAGGGCACCCCTTATTCACATGTTTCTGGGTTTCCCTGTATCCTCGGAGGCGCTCAGTACCTCCTATGGTTTCGTGATGGAACGGTTGGTGGAGAGGGAGGGAAGACTGGAACGATCGTTCATCCCGGTCAGGGAGTCCCTCGCAATGCTCTTCTCCGGGAGGGATCGGTTGTACACACGCGACCTGCGGGTGTATCCGGAGCGATACGAGAAGGAGCGGGCACTCATCGAAAAGGCAGGGGGTGTCTGGATATCCTATGGTGTACCCTTCATCGTCCCGATCACGGCAGGTTTCTTCTCCGCCCTGCTGGTGGGGGATCTCCTTCAGCTCATCATGAGGGTGGCAGGGCTCTGATCCCTCAGGCATTTAACCGGCTTTTTTATGAAAGGAGAACTAAGGTGGAAGAGCGGAATGATGAGACTGAACTACTCGAACGGCCTGATCCCTGTGATTGTGCAGGAGACTGCCACACGGGAGGTGCTCATGCTCGCCTATGCGAATGAGGAGGCGCTGGCGCAGACGAGGAGGACCGGATATGCCCACTATTACAGCAGGAGCAGAAAGAGATTATGGAAGAAGGGGGAGGAGAGCGGACACCTGCAAAGGGTGGTGAGGATACTGGTCGACTGTGACGAGGATTGCATCCTCTACGAGGTGGAACAGACTGGCGCTGCCTGTCATACAGGGCATTATTCTTGCTTCTACAGAACGCTGGAAGGCAAAGAGGTGAGCGAGAGGATATTTGATCCAGGGAAGGTATATCCTAATAAACCTCATTGACTCCACTATTACTGGTGATTTTTAATGATAATCGTCCCGGATACGAGCGTTGTAATAGATGGGCGTATCACCTCCTTGATAAAATCTGGTGAATACCGGGGGGCCACAATAGTGATACCGGAGCCCGTCCTCGCTGAACTGGAGGCACAGGCAAACCAGGGGAGAGAGATAGGGTTCAGCGGGCTGACGGAGATCCAGGAACTATGGAAGATGGCGCAGGAAGGTCTCGTTCAGCTGAAGTTCGCAGGAGAAAGACCGAAGCTCGAACAGGTGAAACTCGCCAGCGGCGGCGAGATAGACGCACTCATCCGTAAGGTAGCAATCGAGTTCAATGCGAAATTCGTCACGAGCGATGTCGTCCAGGCAGAAGTGGCGAAGGCGAAGGGACTCGACGTGCTGTATATCAGGCCCCAGATGGGCGATTTCTCCCCACTCGGAATCGATCAGTTCTTTGACGAGGAGACGCATGCGGTCTTCCTGAAGGAGCGGGTACCTCCCATGGCGAGGAGGGGAGATATCAGGGAAACGAGGCTTGTCACCGTCAGGGAAGCTCCGATGACCGAGTACGAGCTGCGTGCGATAGCACAGGAGATACTGGAGAGGGCCAAGAGGGATCCGGATGGTTTCATCGAGGTGGAGAAGAGGGGGATCACGGTGGTGCAGATCGGTTCGATGCGGATCTCGATCGCAAGGAGGCCATTCTCGGATGGGATGGAGATCACTGCCATCCGCCCGGTCGCGAGGATCCCCTTCGAGAATTACAGAAAATCGGATGTCCTGAAGAAGGAGGTCACGGGTGCAAAACGCGGGGTGCTCATCTCAGGGGCACCCGGCTCCGGAAAGACGACACTCGCACAGGGGCTGGCCATATTTCTGTCAGAACAGGGCTATGTGGTCAGGACGATGGAGGCGCCCCGTGATCTCCAGGTCCCCGATCATATCACGCAGTACACCTCTCTCGAGGGGAGCATGGAGAACACAGCAGATATCCTGCTGCTGGTGAGACCGGATTTCATCGTCTTCGATGAACTGCGGAAGAACGAGCACTTCGGGATCTACGCGGATATGCGCCTTGCCGGTGTGGGTATGATCGGCGTGCTGCATGCGACGAGTGTCCAAGATGCACTCCAGCGCTTCCTCTCCCGGGTCGATTTCGGTATACTTCCACAGGTGCTGAACATGATCGTCTTCATGTCAGGCGGCGATGTTACGGAGATCTACAATCTGGAGATGAGCATGAGGATACCCACGGGGCTGTCTGACGACCGGCATATCAGGCCGGTGATCCTGGTGAAGGAGCACGAGAGCGGTGTTGTCACCGCAGAGGCGTTCAAGCATGAGGGTGAGACGATTGTGATGAGCGCCAGAAAGACCGAGGAGGTGTCGAAGCCGATCGCGAAGGCAGAGGAGCGGATCTCGTGGCGCGTCTCTGAGAAGGAGATCCAGCGTGAGATCGGGCGCTACTCGAGCGGACCGGTCGAGGTGAAAATGCTGACCGACAACAAGGCAGTGGTGTATATCGAAGACAGGGATGTACCTGCCGCGATCGGAAAGGGCGGGAAGAACGTCTCCGCCATCGTGAGCAAGCTCGGCATAGGCATAGACATCAGGCCAAGGTCCGAACTGGAGCAGCAGGAGCCGAAGGAGGAGGTACTGGAGCTGGAGACGGGCATTCGGGTCAGGATGGACAGGAAGCAGCTTGCGGTGATCGCTCCGGAGTTCAGAAGCAAGATCGTCGATGTATTCGCGGGAAAGGAGTACCTCTTCACGGCGACGGTGAATGAGGCAGGCGAGATCACGCTCTCCAGGAACAGCACGATCGCACAGGAACTGATAAAGCGGACCGGCGCGGGGGAGAGCATCAGGCTGAGACCTGTCTGAAGGTGAGGGCATGAAGGAGAAGGAGGGGAGCGAAACAAGGAGGCAGGAAGAGGAGATCGGGGAGGAATGGGCGGGGGAGTTCGAGGTCGACCCTTCGCCAAGGGAAAAACTGTACATCAACGTTGCATTCCCCTATCCGAGCGGTGCGATGCACGTGGGGCACGGCCGGACCTATACAGTGCCCGATGTGATCGCCCGCTTCTGGAGGATGAGGGGAAAGAACGTCCTCTTCCCGATGGGTTTTCATGTGACGGGCACACCGGTGATTGGCATCTCCAGGAGGATCGCGAAGAGGGACGAGAAGACGATCAGGCTCTACCGCGATCTCTACCGTGTATCATCAGAGGAACTGGAGCGGTTCACCGATCCGATGGCGATCGTCAGGTACTTCAGCGGAGAGTACGAACGGGTGATGCGCCGACTGGGCCTCTCGATCGACTGGAGGCGACGGTTCATCACCGTCGACCCCCATTACAGCCGCTTCATCACCTGGCAGTACCTGCGCCTCCGAGAGAAGGGGCGTGTGGTGAAGGGGGCGCACCCTGTAAAGTACTGTCCGCAGTGCGAGAACCCGGTCGGCGACCACGATCTGCTGGAGGGAGAGAAGGCGGAGATACTGAAGTTCGTTCTGGTCATGTTCGAGATGGATGGCGCTCTGTTGCCTGCAGCGACGCTTCGACCCGAGACCACATACGGGGTGACGAATCTTTGGGTGAATCCGGAAGTCGCTTATGTCCGTGCCCGGGTGGACGGCGCCATAATGATATTGAGCAGGGAGGCAGCGGAGAAGCTGACATATCAGGATCATCGGGTGGAGGTGATTGAGGAGTTGCCACCGGGGAGCCTGCTCGGCAGGCATGTCTCGCATCCGCTCTGCGGCCAGGTGCCTGTGCTGCCCGCCTCATTCGTCGACCCGGGGATGGGGAGCGGTATCGTGATGAGCGTACCCGCCCATGCGCCGTATGATTACGCTGCCCTCCGCGATCTCCAGCGGCAGGGCATCCACAGGGAGATCGTACCCGTCACCCTGATCGAACTTGAGGGATACGGAAGATGCCCCGCGGAGGACGCGGTGGAGAGGGCCGGTATCAGGGATCAGCTCGATCCGAGGCTGGATGAAGTCACTCAGGAGGTGTACAGCGCGGAGTTTGCGAGTGGAAGAATGTTGGAGCGCTATGGCGGTCTGCGGGTGAAGGAGGCGAGGGATCAGGTCGCCACACTCATGCTGGAGCGCTACGGCTCCATCGCGATGTACGAATTCGACGCACGCCAGGTCATCTGCCGCTGCGGCGGTCGTGTCTTCGTGAAGATCCTTCACGATCAGTGGTTCCTCCAGTACAGCGATCCTCTCTGGAAGAACGCCATCTACGAGGAGCTCTCGGGGATAGCCCTGATCCCGCCAGACATCAGAGCGGAATTCGAGAGGACCATCGGATGGCTGAAGGACTGGGCGTGCACGAGGAGAGTGGGACTGGGTACGAAATTGCCATGGGATCCCTCATGGATCGTGGAGCCTCTCTCGGACTCCACCATATATATGGCGTACTATACCATCGCCCACAGAATAAGAAGGTTACCGGCCGAAATCCTCACCCCAGAAGTCTTCGATTATATCCTGCTCGGCATTGAGTCGCCGAACCTTCCCGAGAGAGAGGCGCTCGACCAGATGAGGGGGGATTTCCTTTACTGGTATCCTTATGACTATCGCTTTTCAGCGAAGGACCTCATCTCGAATCACCTCACCTTCCAGCTCTTCCACCACAATGCGATCCTGCCGGCGGAGCTTCAACCAAGGGGGATCGTGGTCTTCGGGATGGGCCTGCTGAACGGTGCGAAGATGTCCTCGAGCAAGGGGAATGTGGTCCTCCTGGAGGACGCGGTCGATGAGTTCGGTCCGGACACGGTCAGACTCTTCCTCGTCGGGAGTGCAGAGCCATGGCAGGACTTCGACTGGAGGCGGGAACTGGTCAGTGCCACGCGAAGGCAGATCGAACGATACCATGGCATGGTCAGTGCTGCCTGTGAAACAGATGGCGGTGAGGTGAGTGACGAGTGGATGGATCGCTGGCTGGAGAGCATGCTCCAGAGGAGGATCGAACGGGCCACGCAGGCGCTGGAGCAGTTCCAGACGAGGCAGGCACTGCAGGAGGCACTCCATGGGATCGAGTCGGACCTCAGGTGGTACCGGCGCCGAACGGGTGCGGCAACTGGCACGAGCGGGGGGCTCCGCGAGCTTGCGTCCGTATGGGTCAGGCTCCTCGCCCCGTTCGTACCTTTCGTTACAGAGAGGCTCTGGAGGGAGATGGGGGAGAAGGGGCTCGTGTGCTGTGCACGATGGCCTGAGAAGAGGAAAGAGAAGGTCGATCTTCGTATCGAGGTGGCGGAGGAGCTGATCATCAGGACCGTCGGGGACATAGAGTCGATCCTGAAACTCGTGAGGGCGCCGCCGCGCGCCCTCACCCTCTACCTCGCACCAGCATGGAAATGGGATATATTCAGAAGGATCGCTTCGAGTGGGGAGCCGAGGGCTGCGCTGGGCGAGGTGATGAGGGATCAGGAGATGAGGAAACGGGGCAGGGAGGCAGTGGATGCAACGAAGCAGATCATCACCCATATACACAGGTTGAATCCCGATCTCCTCAGGGCGCTCCTCGAATGCGGTGTGGACGAGAGGGCGGCATTTGAGCGCGCCGTACCTTTCATAGAGAGGGAGTTCGGCCTGGAGGTCCGTATCGAGGAGGCGGATGTGGAAAAGCACCCGAAGGCAGCTCATGCCCTCCCATTCAAGCCTGCCATACTCCTGCTCTGATCAGCCCTCCACATCTTTCTTGGAGAGCTTCACCCTCTCCTTCGTGGAGTAACCTGTGACTCTTTCGAGATATCTCCTGAAGCGCCTGTTCGTATCGAGTATCTCCTCATCTGTGGCAGATGCGTCCGATTCCGTCTCCAGAACCAGCGTCTTTCCGTTATCACCGATCCTGACGGTCAGCTGCTTCAGCGCTCCATAAGAGATGGTATATCCGTCTCCCGTTTGCACAGGCTCCACCCCAAACAATTCCCGCAAACCTTCTCCTATCTCTTTCTGAAGGTTCTTCACATGGGTCCTTTTAACCGGATATTCCTGCATAATATTTTTTAATCATACCAAACTATGTAAAAACTGCGTGTTGTGAGCTTATGGAAGAAATAAAGATCACCTCGAAGCCCTTCAGCGACTCCCCGAAGGCGGTGCTGATGGGATTCCCGGGCAGCGGCCTCGTGGGGAGCATCGCCCTCCAGTATATGGTTGATCAGCTGGGATTCGAGCAGATAGGGAGCATGACGAGCAAGTACTTCCCTCCGCTCGTGATGATGAACCGTGGTGTGATCAATGTCCCGGTCAGGTTCTACCAGAAGGATGAACTTGCGATCATCGTGGGCGACATTCCGGTCCATCCGCTGATCTGCTACGAGGTGGCGAATGGCATCCTCTCCTGGCTGGAGCAGTTCAGAATCAGAGAGATTGTGGCCATTGCAGGGATCGTGACGAACGAACTGGAGAAGCGTGTCTTCGGAGTCGCCACCGCGCCGGAGCACCTGAAGAGGATAGAAGAGCACACGATCATCCTCCCCATGGGCACCATATCGGGGATCGCGGGGAGTATCCTGATCGAATGCAAGGTCAGGAACATTCCAGGTCTCGGTCTGCTCGGGGAGACGATCAATGCCCCTGATCCCAGGGCCTCTGCCGCCGCGATAGAGGTGCTGAACAGGATGTACAGCCTGAACATGGATACCGCTCCACTTCTGGAGCAGGCCGACGAGATTGAGGCTGCGATGCACAAGCTCTCTGAAGAGGTACAGAGCGCAGAACAGGTGCAGAAGAAAGAGCAGCTGCCAATGTACGGGTGAAGAAGATGAAGTATGCCGCACTGACAGGTATCTCTCCCCCGGTGATCGCGGAGCTCAAACTCGGGAGGCCGAGAACTCTCGAGCTTCACAGCGCCCACAATGTGATCACACTTGCCTCGATCGAACCCGATAGTTTCATCTATATGACGACCACCGATTACGAGGATCTCACACCCGGAGATCAGGGCATCCTAGTCCATGTGCTGGGTATATCCATCAGCATGAGCCGTGTTGTCGAGATCTCGAATCCGATATTCTACGAGGAGCGGGAGAGGATGGCCGCGCGAATACAGGTCAGATACATCTGTACATCCACTGTGAAGAAGATAGAGCAGAGGACCATAGGAGAACCTGTCCTCGTGGATGCAGTTAAACCGGCCCTCTATTGCGCAGGCTGACGGGGACGTTACTTTTTTTGCCCGCTTCTGCAATCATTATGGGACAGGTTGTACGTACTTAATGGGCCTGTGGCTTAGCCTGGACATAGCGCCGGGCTTCTAACCCGGATGTCGGGGGTTCAAATCCCCCCAGGCCCGTTGTTCCTTTTCAACCAGATCTCAGCTGCGGGATGACATCCGACCCATCTCACCCGGTCCAGGCGCTGGTTTACATCGGAACATTATACGGAGTCCGCCGCGAGACCTAGGAAACCGCACCGCAGGCAGTGGACGAGGTTCAGAACACGGGCATTGCGTGCGGCGCGTTCACCTTCCTATCAGAATGAGACTCTTTTTACTGGTAGTCATCCTATGTTTTCAGGGATGAACGTCCTCCTCGGGATCGGCAATATACATCGGGGCGACGACGGTGTAGGACCTTACGTGGCCCGACGCGTCCATATGTCAGGATGGAAGGCAATCGACTGCGGAACCTCACCGGAGAACTTCACTTCTGTCGTCAGGGAGGCGAGGCCCGAGCTGCTCGTGCTGGTGGATGCTGCCCTCATGGGGTGCTCAGCTGGCGAGTTCAGAGTGGTCCCTCCGGAGCGGATAGAGGGGGTGGCGACGAGCACTCACAGACTGCCCTTCTCCCTCCTCATTTCGTACCTCTCTCATGTGGTGGAGAGAATCCATTTCATCGGCATCGAGCCTTTGAGCATTAAGGATGGCGGGGGTCTCTCTTCAGAGGTGCGGGAGGGGGCGCACTCCCTTCTGAAATTGCTCGAGAGAGGGGAGATCGGTCGAATACCTGCCCTCGAGTGAGCAGAGAGCGTCCATCCTCTCATCACCGCATGTTTTATAATGCATCGGCAGACATTCTCGTTAACCCGTGGAGGGATGAGGATGGAGAAACTCGTGGGAACAGTGACACATTTCTTTCCGAAGATAGCCGTGGCGGTGGTGAAGCTGCACGACGAGGTGAAGGAGGGTGACGAGATTCACATCAGCGGTGCGAACACGAACTTCAGGCAGAGAGTGGGTTCCATGCAGATCGAGCATCAGAACATCTCCATCGCACGAAGGGGGGAGGAGATTGGCCTGAAGGTGGATATGCCGGTGAGACCCGGGGATCAGGTTTTCAGAGTGGGCGTGTGAACTGCAGAGGGGTGGAGATAAGATATCGATACCTCGAGGAGGAGTTGCCGGTGAACACGGGCTATGATGATCTCCACTCCTGCCCCTTCGGCGCCCCCTATGATGATGCGTTATCCCGATTGGGGCGGTGAACACGGCAGTCGGATGTTCCGGTTCCAATTTTTATAAAATTAACTGTCTTATTTCGTGACTGCCTCGACATATACCATGTCCCCATTCTCCAGAGCTCGGACTTCCGGAGATCATCTCTGCATGAACGCATCCAATGATTCCGCCCGTATCGGACTCCGCTCTGATGGCTCCCCGAGATATGTCTTCCCCTTTCCGTCGTTCGGTGGATACGGCTGTCAAATTTATGGTGGATCCGACTGGGCGATCACCTCATTATTCAGGGTCGAATAACAGAGCACGATACAGAATCAGGGTGCTGGAATATGCAGCATGTCCGGTGGGAATGGATCATACCCAGCCCCTCGCACTCATCGCATCCACGACATTTTTTATCGCGATCGTATACGCGGCCTGCCTCAGTGTGATACCATGACGCATTGCCAGATCCCTCACCTCTTGGTATGCCTCACTCATCTTCTTTCGCAGTTTCGCATGGATGAATTCCTCGTCCCATCTGTCCAGATTCAGGTTCTGAACCATCTCGAAGTACGAGACGATCACACCGCCACCGTTGCACAGAATGTCTGGGAGGACAACGATGCCCTGCCGCTCCAGTATCCTTTCCGCCCCGCTCGTGACGGGACCGTTTGCGAACTCTGCAATCAACCCTGCCTTGATGCGTTCTGCATTCCCCTCGTGGATCACCCCTTCGAGGGCGGCAGGGATCAGGATATCCACGTCCAGGGAGAGCAGTTCCTCGTTCGAGATGCTACTGGCGTCAGGCGGCGTAGCGATCCTTCCGGTCTCTCTCTTCACCCGATGGAGTGCAGGAACATCGAGACCCTCTCTCCTGATCACTCCCCCTCTGCTGTCGCTCACTGCCACCACGCGACACCCGAAGATGGACGCCGCCAGTGCGGCGGCATTCGAGCCAACGTTTCCGAAGCCCTGAATCGCCACCTTGGCATCCTTCAGCGCAATGCCCAGATCCTTCGCCGCCTCTTCGATCACATACCAGCCACCCCTCGCGGTCGCATCCTCCCGCCCTTCAGAGCCACCCACACTGAGAGGTTTGCCCGTTATGGCTCCGAATGAGGACCTGCCCATGATCCTCGAGTATTCATCCATCATCCACCCCATGATCTCTGCGTTGGTGTACATATCGGGGGCCGGAACATCTTTATCGGGGCCGATCAGATGACAGAGCGCCTTGATGTAGGCACGTGAGAGCCGCTCCAGCTCCGCGCGGGAGAGCTCCTTCGTGTTGCAGACGACGCCCCCCTTCGCACCCCCCAGCGGAAGGTGGTGAAGGGCGCATTTCCAGGTCATCAGTGCGGCAAGCCCCCTTATAGTGTCGATCGTCTCTTCAGGGTGATACCGTATGCCGCCCTTTGTAGGGCCACGGGCATCGTTGTATTGCACGCGAAAGCCCCTGAATGCCTTTATCGTCCCGTCGTCCATCCTGATCGGAAGAGAGACATGGTACTCCCGCATGGGCATCTTCAGTATCGCCTCCACATTCGGGAGGAGCTTCAGATCCACTGCACACCTGCATACATGATCCAGGACAGACTCGAAGAGATTGATATCCGGCATAAACCATCCTCAAGCGGGAGATCGGTCCAGGATGAATTAAGGGTTTTTTATCTCTTCATTCGAATAGGTGGGGG
This sequence comes from Methanomicrobiales archaeon, assembly GCA_029907705.1. Lineage (GTDB taxonomy): Archaea > Halobacteriota > Methanomicrobia > Methanomicrobiales > JACTUA01 > JARYLJ01. The sequence goes on along the minus strand of JARYLJ010000003.1, from coordinate 69,694 downwards.
AGAGAGGGAGATGGGGCTCATGAAACCCGCATCCCAAAGAAATACGGAAAAGGCAACCTGTGTGCGGCGCCCTCAGCCGATGATATTCGGAGAGTGGCCATCGCCCGTCACCTGTTCGAGCTGGAACGGCCTGCTGAACCAGAAACGCATGGATCGGAGGAAACGGTCTGCCTTGTCCTTCGAATCGAACGAATCGAGGACGATGCGGCGATCTCCATCCCTGAAGACGATGTAATAGTTCATAATGGTCAATAAATACATACATAAATAAATACATATAAATTTTTCCGTATACCTTCAGTATTACCGGACAACCCCCTCCCACCTATAGCGAAAGAACTCCTGTCATGAATCATGTGGATGGAAGGGTGACGTTCTCTCTCTACAGGAAAAGTACGCCATGGATTCGATCTTTATTCGAAGGTGCCACACATCGATCTTCGATGCCAGAATCAGGGGCGTATTCATCGTCTCTATCGCATCGAACGCTCCAGGGACCTTGCCACCGCCGCCATGGCGCCCCCCTATTATGATTCCCGATCTGTCCCGGATCGAACTTCGGAAGATCCACTGCACGCACCCGGGATATGACGAAACAACCATTCCCGTAATGAGGAATTGGTGCTTTCGAGACGAAATGGAACAATGTGACCCTTTGAATCCGATCTTCTCATCGGGGACCTTTTTTTACAGAATATAAAAACGGCCGTCATCTGTGTCGTCGGAGTCAGAGTTGCGCTTCCTCACGCAGTACACCGGACCAGGTGAAATCCGAATGACCCTTCCACCCATTCAGCCCCCCAGCCGGGCCCATAAGGGCACTCCTGACTCGAGGCCGGTGACGAGGGGTACCACGGTGAACATAAATAATGCGAGAAGCAGCGATCCCGTGATATTGAGTGCGAGTCCCGCCCTTAACATATCCCTGGTGGAAACGAAGCCGGTGCCATATACGATTGCATTGGGCGGGGTCCCGACCGGGAGCATAAAGCCCAGCGAAGAGGCGAAGGTGGCCACAATCATCAGGAGGAGGGGATTTATGGAAATGCTCACTGCCGCGAAGGCCATCAGGGGTATCATGATCGAGGCGATTGCGGTGTTGGAGACGAACTCGTTCAGGAAGGAGATGCCAAGTGCCATAACGATGACGATCAGGAAGAGAGGTAGCGCCTGGAGTGCGGTGAGGCGATCAGCGATCGATGAGGCGAGACCGCTCTTCAGGAATGCCTCCGACAGGCAAATACCGCCTCCGAAGAGGATCAGTATTCCCCATGGAATCCCCTTTGCCGTCTCCCAGTCGAGGACGAACTCCACCTTCTTCAGATTCACGGGGAGTGTAAAGAGGAGGAGGGCCCCGAAGATCGCGATGGTGGAGTCCTGGATTCCGGGAAGGTATGTATTCAGACCGGAAATGACAATGAAGCCTAGATCCTTCTCCGATCTGAATATCCAAGCGATGGCGGTGAGTAGAAAGACCGCCAGAGTAAGAACTTCACCCCGCTGCATGTGCCCGAGCCTCTCCAGCTCCCTCACGATGGTTGTATCTGTGCCTGCGATGCGTTCGGGCATATGCCGGAACGAGACTTTCGTGATCCACACCCATGAGAGTAGGAGGAACAACAGGCTGTAGGGAAGGGCGAAGAGCATGAATGAGAAGAAATCGATACCTGGTGCCAGAGGAAAGAGCCTCTTCAGCTGGGCGATCAGTATACCGTTCGGAGGAGTCCCTATGATGGTCGCCATTCCTCCGATGGTGGCCGCGTACGCAACGCCGATGAGCAGGCTCCTGCTGAAGTCACCGTAGCGCTCCTTCCCGACCTGTCCTTCTTCCGAATTCAGTGTTCTGATCACTGACAGTGCGATCGGCACCATCATCATCGCCGACGCCGTATTCGAGATCCACATCGAGAGGAAAGCGGTTGCCAGCATGAAACTGAGCACCACTCTGCCGGGCACTGCTCCGGCTCGCCGGATGATGTTCAGCGCGATCCTCCTGTGCAGGTTCCATCTCTCCATCGTCACGGCGATGAAGAAACCACCCATGAAGAGGAAGACGGTATTGTCCGCATAGGATCGCGCCGCCTCCTCAGGAGAGAGAACGCCAAATATCGGGAAGAGTATCAGTGGAATCAGTGCCGTCACATAGATCGGAATCGTCTCGGTCACCCACCACACGACCATGAGGGAGGTGACTGCGAGCGTGATCCGCGCAGGGGTGGAGATGGCATCCGGTGCCAGCGGGATGAGAAGCACGAGCACAAAGAGCAGAATACCGGAGAGGAGTCCCGCGATCCTGTTCATCGTAATGGGCTCGGGTTTCCACCTATTTTACTCTGTCTGATATTGCTTCGAACGGAACTTGTTTGTTCTTCAGTGACCCGCCGGCATGTTGAGTATCCACGATGAGAGACGACTGGTTGCCGCATGTCCGTGATTCGTGCTCACTGTCTGCCGTGCGGTCTGGGCCGAAGCCAAAAAGGGCATCGCCTATCCTGAGCCATTGAGAGACCAGCTGTCGCATGCGATCCGGTACATCTCCTCCAGATCCGGATCCTTCAGAGAGATGGCAGTGGATCCTTCTCCCAGGATCTTCCTGAAGAGCTGCCTCACTCCGAAGGGTCGCTCCGCAACAATCTGCCTCTGAATATGCAGAGGAACATGTATCCTCTGAAGATCCCGCAGGCACCCCTCACATATGATCAGGATCCCGCCCTGCCTGTCCCTGAAGTCCCCCTCGAACTGAAGTACCCTCATCCTTCCGAGCTCGAATTCGCCGCCGCAGATCTCGCATACCCCACCTGCCGCGAGGAGAAGTCGCCATCGTTCTGATTCGGTCAACCGGTTGGGATCGGTATTGAATATATTCATAATACGCTCATTCAGGCTTCGATCTCTGTTCCTTTCGTAAATAAATAATCTTCGGCGTTTTCTGTCTGACCGTCCGAACAAGATTCTCTGCCCTTCAGAAGGCCATTTCGTTAAATTCATTTGCTGCACCCACAGCGATATGGGGCGCAAAGATGAAAAGGGAAATTCGACCTCTATGCCATCAATTATGGTGGAACTGCATCGGCCACGAGATGGGACCTCTCGGCTTTATCGCTCACGATACCGCTATTTCCCTTCGGATCGCGGATGACGAGAGTGATCTCCATACCGCCGGCCTTTACCCTCTCGATCTCTGCGAGGAGCTCCCCGGCTCGTTCTCTCGCAGATCCGTCCTCGGTCTCGAGAAGATTCTCCAGCACTTCAGCGATGCTGTTCAGAATCCCTTCCACGTTTGTCACGGCACCCTCACAGGCAGGACCCGGGTCCACGCTGATACCCATCTCCGGAATCTCGATCACACCTGTGGTTCCCCTTACGACCCTGATATTCAGATCCTCCACCGCCCCGACTTTCAATGTCCACTGGACCGGTTCACCTTCCGAGAGGACCATGATGTCCGAGTGACGGAACCCGCAGCTGCAGCGGGCAGAGATGATGAGGATGTCAGAAAAGTATGGTATGTTCTCAGTCCTGTAAACGAAATCGATCTCTTCTCTGCAAAGGGGGCACGGCGCCTTCAGGGAGGCCTGCACTAGAGGCCCCCACCGATCTTTTCGCGCGAGATCTTGACCGACATCGGTGTGATGATTACATACTTCTGATCGCCCAGCCCGACGATGTCTCCATTCACATCCTTCGCGACATCCTTCAAGTCCTTCAAAACACGCTCGTAGGTGATCCGGTCCATCTTCAGCTTCGTCACATCGACAATGACGATATTTCCATTGTATACTTCGTCCTTCACCTTCGGTGTATCCTTGAGATCCCCGATGGTGGCCACCTTCACGTACATCGATGCGGCTTCTTCCTCGCCTGCCCCCTCGAACGCCTGTAGGTCGAGCTCCATATAATCGTCCTCCCTCACAGAGGGGCTCCTGCCGATGATGCTGTCCAGCAATTTGCTCATAAATCAATTTTTAGAGCGTTTTTTATATAATAGTATCTTTTATAGACCGGTTTTGTCCCTCATATCTCCAGGTTCCAGATCTCATCCCCCACATGGTGGACGGTCCGGATCGCCTTTCCACGGGACTGCGACCGTATTTCACCTGCATCCGCAAGCGCAATGCCCACCGCGAGCGGTTTTCCGTGCGTCTCCTCGGCAATCAGGACCGGTGCACCTGCCACGACATCATCGGTGATGGAGATGATTCCGGGTCTCATCGCATCCGCGCCCTTCGCGATGAAGGCAATCGCCCCCCTGTCCATGACGCACCTTCTTCGGTCAAAGGTACGTGCAATCGCACCCCTGAGGGTGGGAAAGACCCATCCCTCCATGCGCATAAGAAGGGGCAATCGATCGATCAGATAGATCGTCACCGGTGAGTCTGTCTCCATCTTCTCGATCCTGTCCCCTGAAAAAAGGTCCGCCTGGTCACCCAGCTGCTGTCTCAGATCGGCCATCAGGGCGGCAGCATCGTCCTTTCTGAGCGTGTATCTTCTCTTTATCGTGATCTTTGGCATTTTCTGTATTGAGTGGCATCTCTTGGCAAAAAAATGTGGTGTATCCAACGAACCGGAAGGAGGGCAGGATGCGATCTCCTTAGATGAAAGGAGAGTGAATGAAGGCGGTTCGGCATCACGACAGCGTCACACCGTGCAATCGCGTCGCCCGCCCTCAGGGAATCCAGATGAGCACCCCCCGACCGCACCGGGATCGTCTGAGTTCGTTCATCTGTACCCTCTGTCTTTCCACAAGGATGAGATCACGAGATCTGCCCGATTACGAGAATATCGTATTCGAAATCAGGGAGGATGATGTTTTCAATGGATACAAAGCCGTCGCCGCATCCTCAGGATACGAATGCTGACCGAACTGGGCTCCGAAGCTCAAACAGAAGACGATAGAACCACTTCACTCTCCTCGTCCGAGTTGGCCGGAGATCAGCCGGCGCAGGGGAAGCGATATTTAATTAGCCCCCTCATCCAAGTATATACTCCAGATGGACGTGATGGGGTAATTTTATGACAAAAAGACCACTGGATATTTTAGATCAGGTGCTGAATCGCCAGCCGGTCATTGTCTCCCTCAAGGGTGGGAGAGAGATCCGGGGTGTCCTGCAGGGATACGACGTCCACATGAACCTGGTCCTCGATAAGGCGGAAGAGGAGATGGAAGGGGAGATTGTGAAGATGGGCACATTGATCGTCAGGGGCGACAATGTGATCTACATCTCCCCGAAACTGGAGTAGGTGGTATTCAATGACAAAGGGAACACCTTCGAAGGGTTTGAGAAATAAAAAGTCCCATATCGCATGCAGAAGATGCGGCAGTATCTCGTACCATGTCAGGCATAAGGTCTGTTCTGCCTGCGGATTCGGCAGGAGTTCGAGGATGAGACAGTACCGGTGGACGAGCAAGAAACCCAAAATACCGACACATTAGGTCCATCGCATGTGTGGAATCGTTGGCATCTACGATGCTGGCGGTGTCTCTTTTTCACTCTACCATGCCCTTTATGCACTCCAGCACCGCGGTCAGGAGTCTGCAGGTATCACCACATTTGACGGGGGCAGAATCCATAAACACAAGGGTCAGGGGCTCATATCCGAAGCCTTCGACGAGGAGACTCTGAGATCGCTCGAAGGTATCGTGGGTGTCGGGCATGTGAGGTACCCCACATCCGGCGCGAATCTGCCCGAGAACATCCAGCCCTTCAACTTCAGGTTCAGGGAACATTTCTTCGCCATCGCACACAACGGCAATCTGGTGAACGCAAAAGCATTGAGGGAGAATTACGAGGCGAACGGGGAGATATTTTCCACCACCTCCGACACGGAGGTGATTGCGAGCACCTTCGTGCAGGAATTCAAACGCTCCAGTAATGTGCTGGACAGCATCGTCCATTGCATGCGGACCCTTCAGGGCTCCTACTCCGTGGTCATGATGGTGGACGGCTGCCTGTATGCATTCCGGGATCCGATGGGGATCAAGCCTTTCTGTCTCGGGAAGACGGAGAGCGGATATATCGTCGCCTCCGAGAGCGTGGCGGTGGATGCCCTCAGAGGGGAGCTGATCAGGGATGTCCGACCCGGGGAGCTCCTGCAGATCGATGCGCAGGGGATCAGATCACGGCAGATTGCGATCGCGAAGAGAAAGGCCCACTGCATATTTGAATTCATCTATTTTGCCCGTGCAGACTCTGTTCTCGAAGGGAAGCTTGTATACGATGTGAGGCGCAGGATCGGAGAGCATCTCTACGAAGAGGCGAAGGTGAAGGCAGATCTGGTCTCTCCAGTGCCCGATTCGGGGACTTCGATTGCAATAGGATATTCTCACCGTTCCGGCATACCTTATCTCGAGGCCCTGATGAAGAACCGTTACATGGGCCGCACGTTCATCAAGAGCTCCCAGAGGGAGAGGGAGATGGCGGTCAGGATCAAACTGAATCCGATCAAGCAGCATATCAGAGGACGTTCGGTCGTACTTGTGGATGACAGTATCGTGAGAGGCACGACATCAGGCAGGATCGTGAATCTCATGAAGGAGGAAGGTGCCTCTGAGGTGCATGTCAGGATAGGCTCTCCCCCGATCATTGCCCCCTGCTATCTGGGTGTGGATATGCCGACGAGGGAAGAGCTGATCGCGAGCGACAAGGGGGTGGAGAAGGTGCGGGAGCATATTGCCGCCACCACCCTCCACCACATCTCACTGGCGGCGCTCGTCGATGCGATCGGGATCCAAATCGAGGATCTCTGCACGGGCTGCCTCACCAGCCACTATCCGGTTCAAATCGAGGGCGAATCGTGCGCACAGAGGAGTGTGGATATCGTCGGGGGGACATATCAGACAAAGCTGCTCGAGGCGAAGGGCGCCTGAACGATATGAAAGACGTATGGGAGGCGTTCGATCGGGGAGCGCGGGAGTACGATGCACAGCGGGAACATGTGATACCGCATCTCCGTGACTTCTATGAAGCGGCGGTCTCCGCGGCTTCATCGGAGAAGAAGGCCCCCGCCATCCTCGATCTCGGGGCCGGCACCGGCCTTTTGAGCGCACACCTGCTGCAGAAGTATCCGGATGCAGAGATCGCACTGATCGATCTCTCGGAGAGGATGCTGGATGTGGCGAGAAGGCGCCTCGCCGATGCAGGCAGTATCCGCTACATCACTGCTGATTACAGCCGATGTCCTCTCGGAGGTCCGTACGATCTCGTCTGTTCTGCCCTCTCGATCCATCATCTTGCGCCGGAGAAGAAGAGGGATCTCTTCGTGCGGATTTACCGATCGCTTGTAAAAGGGGGGATGTTCGTCAATGCTGATCAAACGAGAGGTGAGACAGAGTTCTTCGAACGTATGTATCTTCAGTATTGGAACGATTTCCTCGAGAAAGGCCCGCTCACCGACGCAGAGAGGGCGGAGATCTGCAGGAGGAGGGACGAGCTGGACAGGAATGACAGACTATCCCTTCAGCTTCAGTGGCTCAAAGAGAGCGGTTTTACAGAGATCGACACCATATATAAAAACAGGACCTTCACTGTCATCGCAGCGAGAAAGACGTAAATAGAATGTATAGCGAGGGATGGATTTGAACCATCGATCTACGGGTTATGAGCCCGTCGGGATGTCCTGACTACCCCACCTCGCTGTGCAAGCGGTATATTTTTCCATTATTGGGTATTATAGTTTGCCCCAGCCAGCACATATCTCATTTTAATGACCGAAGAGGGAGAGCTGATCCATATGGACGACGAACTCCGGCAATTGAGGGAGAAGCGGTTGCAGGAGATGATGAAGGCGATGGAGACGAAGAAAAAGCCTGACGTCATCGTGGTGAATGGAAGTAATTTTTCCGAGATTCTCAAAGAGAATCGGTTTGTACTCCTGGATTTCTGGGCAGAATGGTGCGGCCCCTGCAGGACCATATCGCCCATCGTCGAGGAACTCGCATCCGAATTCAGGGGAAGAGTGGCGTTCGGGAAGTGCAATACGGACGAAAATCCTCAAATCGCCGGTCAGTTCGGCATCTCCGCCATACCAACGCTCCTCCTCTTTGCGAACGGCCGGCTCGTCGACAGGGTGATCGGCGCGTATCCGAAGGAGATGATCAGGGCGCGCATCATGAGCAACTTTAGATTAAAGGGCTGATGCACCAGGATCTCTCCGCGTGCGCCCGGAGATCCTGGCGGCGAGAATAAAGTCGTTCAGCGAGAGGCCACCGATCGCGTATGTATAGAGAAGGACATCCACGTAACGCGACCGGCTGATGCATATATCGGGGAAATGCCCCTCTTCCATCGCGATGGCGATCACCTCGCCGAAGATTCTGATGCATTCAGCAAAATCCCTGCAGTCGTACCTGGTCACCAAGTGCCCCTCGTCGAGCGACCAGTCAGGGATCTGCGGCATCAATGCCTTGATCTCCTTTCTCGTCAGGGGCTGGGTGCTGGGCTGCAGCGGTGTGCATTTCATCGACAGGAGATCCATAGATCAGACTTTCGGTCAGGATAAAAATAACTGGCGGTTTCCGTTATTTGTCGTCCTGCTCCGGATGAAGCAGTGAGGGGATGGCACGTATGGCGAAAGAAGCCTCATCGACCATGGGTTAGGCATGAACGTCGCGGACGGTGTTTTCTCAGGTATCGTCATGGGTACCCCTGCATAATTCAACCTCAATCCGTGTGAACCGTCGACAGGCCATCCCATATGCGGGTCGCCGGCGCCTCGGGGGCATGTACTGGCATACCATGAAAAGGAGTCAGGGGCGGTTGAATCGTGACCCGAATAGGGTCGATCACTCCTCCCGCCCCGATATCGGACCACAGGCTGCCTGCATCGCAAATGGGGTTTTATTGCGGAATCCGCCCACTCCTGCCTTCTTTTCCCACCTGTATCCCGATGAGAAGGGCCAGTATGGAGGCGGGGAGCGCGACGATGAGCGGATCGACGACCGGCCAGGGCATCGGCAGGATGCTCACCGTCCCGAAGAGCGCCTTCGAGATCCCGAGGATCTCGGATTCAGCCTTGTGAACGAGCACGGTATACAGGAACCACACGAGGCTACCGGTGATCAGGCTCACCCTTGCCGGCAATGTGGAGGGATTCTTCGCGTAGAGGCCGTATGCAAACGCGGGTAGAAATGCGGATGCGCAGAGGCCCATGAACATCGCCGTCGCCCTCGCGATGATACCCCCCGGCATCACGTAGGCGAGAAGCACACTCACGAGGATCATCAGCACAATCCCCCGCTGGCTCGCACCCAGAGAGGGCCTGCCCTCGCTCGTATAGACCCAGATATCGTAGCCGAGCGCGGTTCCCATCGTGTGGAACAGGGAGGAAAGGGTTGACATCGCCGCCGCAAGGAGGGCGAGCATGAATATGACGATGAAGATATCGGGCATTACGCTGTTGATGTACGCGGGGATGATCTTGTCCACGTTACCCCCCGCGACCTCGAGAGCGGTCATATTCCTGTTTGTATAGAAGTATACGTTGGTCAGCGCACCGACAGTGAAGGCAACGCCCGTCATCATCAGAATGAAGGGGCCGCCGACGAAGACCGCACGGTTCAGCGAACGCCGGTCCTTCACGGTCATGAAACGGACGATCAGCTGCGGCTGTGCCAGCACGCCGATGCCCACCCCCAGCACCATCGTGGTGACCAGAGTGAACCATATGGGTGAACCGAGCGCAGGCATGCTCGTCCATCCCGTGTGCCCGGCCGCCTTCAGTGCCGCCGGCACGAGATTGCTCATCGCATTGAGGGCAGAATGTGCTTCCACCACACCCCCCAGAGTGATATAGGTGAGGAAGATGAGCAGCGTCATACCGACGAGCATGACGCTCCCCTGCAGTGCATCGGTGTACATCACGGCGATGAGTCCACCGAGGACGACATAGATTGCGACGATCAGGGCGAAGCCGAGAAGAGCAAGATTATAATCGATTCTGAGCGTCTCCTCAATGAATCTCGCTCCGCCTATCAGGATGGCGGCGGTGTACAGGGGCATACCGATCACGATGATCGCGGCTGTTGCATACTGCATGAAGGAGGATCTGTATACCTTCCCCATCAGGTCCGGGAAGGTGAGTGCCTTCATCCGCTGTCCCAGTTCACGTGTCTTCGTCCCGAAGACGACGAAAGCGATGAATATCCCCACACCGATGTTGAAGACCGTCAGCCATATCAGACCCATGCCCAGCTGTCCGGCGACACCTCCGAACCCCACGATCGCTGAAGTGCTGATGAACGTCGCTCCGTAAGAGAGGGCGAGGATGGCCGGATGTATCCGGCGTCCTGCGACGAGGTAGTCCTCCGTCTCCCGGGTATGCCGGTACCCGAGGTAACCCAGAGCCATGGTCACCACGAGGTAGACAATGGTGATCGCTGCGAAGACGAGTGTGTCAACTGCCATCGCCGCCCTCCCCTCTGTTCCAGTTCAGCAGTCCGTACAACAGGCACCACAGTGCGAAACCTATCGCAAGGAGGTAACCAAGCCAGATTTGCGGATCGTCGATACCGAGCATAATCTTTCCTGCCTGTATAATGCCAATATCAGGGGAACCGAACGTTGTTCGGTCCCCTAACTAAAGAAGAAGAACCCGAAGCTGTTCAGAATCGCAATATTTTTTGACGTGCTGGATTCTTCTGTCATTCGTCCTACACGAGTACTTCTTCTCAAACAGATATTTAAATCCATCTGAACTGTTTCGCGGATTCGTTCTGCACAGCTGGTCATCAATGACGCAGTTGCACAGGGCAGATACTGCAGGTTTATCACTGATCAACGGCCCTCTCTCCTGTATGGATATGAAGGTCATCGCATTCAACGGCAGCGCACGAAAGGATGGCAATACGGCGAGGCTTGTGAGATACGTCCTTCAGGAGCTGGAGCAGGAAGGGATCGGAACCGAGATGGTCCAGTTTGCCGGAAAGAGGATCCGCGGCTGCACGGCCTGCATGAAATGCAGGGAGAACTTGGACGGCAGGTGCATCATCAGGAACGACATCGTGAACAGCTGCATCGAGAAGATGGCTGCGTCGGATGGCATCATCCTCGCTTCACCCACCTATTTCTCGGATGTATCCGCCGAGATGAAGGCGTTCATCGACCGCTCGGGCATGGTGGCGAGGGTGAATGGGGACCTCTTCAGAAGAAAGGTGGGTGCGGCCGTTGTTGCCGTGAGGAGGGCAGGAGGCATGCATGCATTCGATACAATCAATCACTTCTTCCTGATCGGGCAGATGATCGTGGTCGGCTCCACCTACTGGAATATCGGCATCGGATGGAAGCCCGGAGATGTGGAGAGGGATGAGGAGGGGATCAGAACGATGCAGTCGCTCGGGCAGAACATCGCCTGGATTCTCAAGCGCCTGAAAGCGGACTGATATTCAGACTTCGATCAACCGGTAGGAGGCCGATCCCAGTCTCATCTCCTCCGCATACTCGATCTGGTGAAGACCGTTGGTATGCGGCCACATCCCCCTGAATTTGTCCTCTCCTTCGCTGAGGCCGGAGAGGAGGGCTGTTCCACCGATTCCCCGGCTGGAGTTCACGAGGTCGTAGGATGCATGGTCGAGCGCAACCGGATCCCTGGAGGCGAGGATACCGATGTTCGGCACGATCGATGCGTCGCTCCATGGTACGCAGTCACAGTCCGGCGTGATATTCAGAAGGAAGTTCAAAAAACCGACGCGCCCCTCTTTCCCGGTCATGGCACCGCACGCATACTCGACCATGCGTTCGAGGAAGGGATCGATCTCCACGTCCCAGTCGAATTCGATCGCATTCTCTCTGCAGGCGCGCATGCAATCGCCGCAACCGAGGCACCGCGTCCGATCGATTCTACATACACCACCATCGAGTACCGCAGCACCGGCAGGGCAGAACTCGACACACATACCACACCCGAGGCACCGCTCTGCATGTACGAACGCCTTTGCCGTATGCTGTTCCCTCTTACCGGCGGGGGGTGCGCAACCCATCGCCAGGTTCTTCAAGGCACCCCCGAAACCTGCGAGCATGTGACCCTTGAAGTGGGAGATCACCATCATGCACGATGCATCCAGGATGTCGGCGGCAATCCTGACTCTTTCGAAATGCTTGCCCTTCACCGGTACCTCCCGCCAGTTCGAACCCCTGAGTCCGTCAGCGATGATCACCGGTGCGCCAACGACAACATAGTCGAATCCGTGACGGATCGCCGTCTCGAGATGCGTTGCCGCATTCGACCGGCTTCCCCTGTAAAGGGTCCCGGTATCGGTGAGGAAGGGTATGCCCCCTGCACCCCTGACCAAGTCGACCACATGCCGGACATGTAGGGGGCTCACGAAAGAGTCCCCGCCCATCTCGCCGAAATGCATCTTTATTGCGGTGATGTCTCCTTTTCCGATAAGATCGCCGAAGCCTGCTCTGTTGAAGAGGCGCTCGATCTTGCTCCCTGTATTCTCGCCCTCCCCTTTCGCACGGATATCGGCGAAGAATACATCGCTTTTCATCCTCCACTCTCCTTCATTTTTCTCCTGTCGGAATCGGTGCTCATATATCCACCTCATTGCGGGAGATCGCTCCCTCTCACCAGGTATACTGGCACCATGTGCGCCGGGTGGTAACGCTCCTTCGCCACCCTCAGACCGATGATGCCAAGGTCGCTCTCCCTGTTGATGAAGGGGTACCTCTCCCTCAACCTCATTGCCGTCTCCATATTGATCGCCTTGTAAATACCTTCGCAGTCTGGCAGGCCCTTCTCGAAATGCACCACGATGGTATCGCAGTTCAGGGGCTCGAAGATGGAGATCGCTCCCACCTCGCCATCCACTCTGATCAAAAGCCCGGAGAGTTTCAACCTCGCGAAGTGACGGATCGCGAAGAGGACGGCCTCTTCTTCTGCGGCAAGGACGGGGTAGGAGTCGCAGTCTCTCCAGTCGCACCAGCGGCGGAGGAAATCATCCACCTCGGCGATGTTCTCCCTTCCGATCTCTTCCACCGCATACGAGCATTTCTGCCTGAACCTGTTCACCTCCTTCCTGATGTTCTGATACCTCCTGCCTCTCAGCTCCGCCAGATCCGTGGTCCTGTACACGTAATCCGCTAGGTCACGGGCCTCCACGAGGGGGATTTCGGGATGGAACTCGCAAAGACGGGATCTGTCCTCCTCTCCCATCACCATGAACGGGTACTCGCTCTCCTCGAGTGCAGCCAGCTGTATCACCTCCTCTAGGAGATCCCCGTCGGGCGGGCCGATCGGGCAGCGATACCTCCTCTCCCCCGCGATGGTGCTGGACAGTACGACGCTTCCCCTCGAGCTGGCGAATTCGTACTTCGCATAGTGCATCCAGCAGACCATGTTCGTGAAGGTGTTGTCGCTGTGGGATTGCGGGTACACGGCAAAGTGCCGGTCGAAGAACTCCTTCTCTTCGAGGGTCACAGCTGAAAAATCAGACCGGGAGATCATGACCCGCACCTCTGTAGAGCATGGGAACGAAACCGATCATCCTCCTGAAACCAAGTGATTCGTAAAATCCCTCGGTATCAGGGTTGGATACCGCCGCGATCCACCCTATCCCCGCCCCCTCGAGATGGCTGATCAGCCTCTCCACGATCTGGCAACCAATGCCCTGCCCCCTGAATTCAGGGAGCACGACCACATCCTGTATGTATGCGTCAGACGCACCATCCGAGATCGCCCTACCCATCCCGACCGCTTCACCGGAGTCGGCGTCGACGGCGAGAACAAAGAAAAAACTCCCCTGCATCAGGGCAGCAAGACGGGAGGGATCCCATTCATCCCTCCACCATCCACCGGCGCGATAGAGCCGGACGATCTCCAAGGGGTTCCATTCCTTCACCGTTTTGAACACGATTGCTGGTCTCTTCAGCATGCGTGTAGAGTCTATCGATCGGCACAGATAATAAAAATGTGGAAGATGGGCGATTCCGGAATCTGCCTCCACGGATTGTACTCTCCTCTGAATACCGTTCCACCATGACGGAAGCAGAGGGTATCACGCCGGTCACCGATGAAGAGTTGCCCGTTGCAACTGAGGTATCCCGTGGGTTATTTCAGAAGGATATGGTTTAGGGCGCCCCTCACCGTATCGTTGAGGGGAGAGGGCATGGCACCGGATCTGGCCGGCCGCGGGAAGGGGGCATGGCAGTGAAACTGCACAGGGCAGATACCAAACGATGCATCCTCAGCCCTGAACCCAGGGCAGAATGATCACCTCTTCCAGTGAGCACCACGTCCCGATCTCCGATGATTCTATACCTCAGGAATCGCCGTCAGATCCACAACCATTCGCTCGACCGGAATTTATTAAAAACCACGTGGGGAAACATCCGAGATGCAGGGATGTGATGCAGGATCTGTGGGACACGCTCACCTTACGTTACAACGCGATCAACCTGAAACTCTCTGACCTGCATTGTTGCCGGGGAGGGTCTCGATCGCGGTGAGAATGAATGCGATGTCCGCTCTGACCGCCCTGAAGTATTCACAGAGTGTCGTATCCTTCTTCAGGTCCGCCTTCTTCAGACAGAGTTCCGCCGCCTCCATGATCTCCACCAGGCAGACCCTCAGGTCCCTCTCCTTCTCGAGGAGTTTGGATCTCATCATCTCCCGGAAGTCCTGTGCCTCTCTGCAGAAGGAGACCGTCCTGATCTTCAGCAGGTTCCTCGAATACACGCGGAGCTCATTGAGCAGCCGGGCCTTTTTCTTATGTTGCATGCGGCAGGGAGGAGGTTGCTCCCATGAGATATAATCCTATTCCTCTCTGCATCATCCCACCCTCGTTCGTGGGGGCACTTCATTGTGGAACTTTTTCCGCATCTACGAGGATGTCGGTCAAGAAAGGTATGGATCTATGGGATTCCTCTGGTATTTTCCCATCTCTCGTGATCACCACTCCCAACAAAGCCGCTCACTGGAGAAGGCACCATGCAGGAGGATGCACAGATCCGTTACAGCTCCTCTCCGGCACGCAAACGGAGCGATACGGCGGCAGCGCAGGTTTTAAGGAAGAACGTCCTCCTGCGCACCCCGAGGTTTGAGGCAACTGTACGCCAGCAAGGGGGAGGATATCCCCACCTCCCACCTTTCGTTCGAGAACTCGCTATCTATTTGAACGATGAGGCCAATGTACGCCCATGGAGCCAGCAATCGTGGTCAAGCCACCCGGACCGAATGCCAGGCAGATCCTCGAACGTGACGCGAAAGTCATCGCACAGTCCATGATCCGTGAATACCCCCTCGTCCTTCAGAAGGCGAAGGGGATGAACCTCTGGGATGTGGACGGTAACCGCTACCTCGACTTCACCGCGGGTATTTCGGTCATGAATGTTGGCTGGAACCACCCGAAGGTGGTGAAGGCGATCAGAGAGCAGGCGGGCCAGCTTTCGCATGGCGCCTTTCTCGACTTCTGCTCCGAGTTGCCTGTCAGGTTTGCCGAAGAGCTCGTCAGACTCCTCCCCCGTGGTCTGGACCGGGTCTCTCTCTCCAACTCCGGGGCAGAGTCGGTGGAGGCGGCGATGAAACTTGCCAGGCACCATACGGGCAGGAATTTTTTCATCTCGTTCCTCGGGGGCTTCCATGGCAGGACCTACGGCGCCCTCTCGCTCACCGCGGGAAAGACGGTGCAGCGGGCCCGCTTCGGGCCTTTTCTTCCCGTGATTCATGTCCCGTACGCGAACCCGTACCGACCACCCCGGGGGTGCGGCCCCACCTGCGACCTGGACGCAGTCGCCTACCTCGAGGAGGAGATATTCAGGCGTGAGGTGGACCCGAGGGAGGTTGCCGCGATCGTTGTCGAACCCGTCCAGGGCGAAGGTGGCTACATCGTTCCGCCCCTCTCGTTCATGAAGAGGCTTCGGGGGATCTGCGACAGATATGGTATATTGCTCATCTCCGATGAGGTCCAGTCGGGATGCTATCGGACAGGCAGGTTCCTCGCATGCGAGCATTCGGGCGTGGTGCCTGACATCGTCTGTCTGGCAAAGGCAATCGGCGGGGGCATCCCCATGGGCGTGACCGTGGCCTCGGACGAGGTGATGAGCTGGCCCAGGGGTGCACACGCCAGCACATTCGGCGGCAACAACATCGCCGCTGCCGCCGCGCTCGCGGTGCTGGAGATCATGGGCGAACCGGATTTCGCGAGACGTGTGGTTGACAGGGGCAAAATGCTGTTGCGGGGCCTCGAAAGGCTGAAGAGGAAGCATCCGCTCGTGGGGGATGTGAGGGGTCTCGGGCTCATGTGCGGGATGGAGCTTGTGCTCGATCGCGATACGAAAGAACCGGCGACCGCGGAGAGGAATGCGGTCTTGCATGGCGCATTCGAGTCGGGGGTGACATTTCTCTCTGCCGGATACTCGGCGATCAGGTTCTCACCCCCTCTGATCCTTGGCAGAAGGGATATCGGCATCGCGCTCCAAACCCTGGATTCGGCGCTGGCGCGGGTGGGCGAAGGAGTATCGAAAAATGACTGAAAGGAGTCGATCATGAGGGGAGAGAAGATTACATACACCAGTGCGTTCGCGGACGAAGGGGTGCATATCGCGTACGAAAATGCCCTCGCGAGGGTAGAAGGTGGACTCGGAGAGGTCCATCCTGTTTGGATAGATGGCAAAGCGATCGTCGCCGGGGATGCATTCGATGTATGGTCACCGATCGATAGGGGCATCCGGATCGGAAGATTCCAGAAAGGCGATGCCACTCTCGCCCAGCACGCCCTGAAGCGCCTGCACAGAGGTTTTCACGGATGGCAGAGGACGGACTGGAAGGAGCGTCTGAGCGCCATAGAGAGTTCCGCAGATCTATTCTGGAGGGATCGCTTCGAGCTTTCAGCACTGCTTACGCTCGAGGTGGGGAAGACGAGGACAGAGGCGCTCGCCGAGGTGGCGGAGGCGGTGGACATGCTCCGATATTACTGCCGTATCTACGAACGAGAGGAGGCGTTTATTCGGCCTCTCGCCTCTGACATGCCAGGGGAGGTGCCGATCAGCCTCCTCCGTCCATATGGAGCATGGGCGGTGATATCCCCGTTCAATTTTCCCATCGCCCTTATGGCAGGGATGGCGGGCGCTGCCCTTCTGACGGGCAACACCGTCCTGCTGAAACCCACGAGCGTGGCGCCCCTCTCCGGATTGAAAGTCTACGAGTCATTCGTCCGCGCCGGTATCCCGCCGGAAGCCCTATCATTCTTCACTGGCCCCGGTGAAGCCTTTGGCGAGGCGGTCGTCTCCATGGACGAACTCGCAGGCATCGCCTTCACAGGCTCGAGGGCCGCCGGGATGTGGCTCTATCGCAGGATCGCGGAAAGGTTGCGCCATCCAAGACCCATCGTGCTGGAGATGGGGAGCAAGAACCCCTGCATCGTGACTGCGTCGGCTGACATGGACGCGGCCATGGAAGGGGTGGTACGCGGCGCATTCGGCTTCGGCGGGCAGAAGTGCAGCGCCACTTCCCGGGTGTATGTGCAGGAGGAGATCGCAGCGGAGTTCCTCGCAGGGCTGGTGCAGATGACCAATGCACTCAGAGTGGGGGATCCGCGAAAGAGGGACACCTTCATGGGACCTCTCATCGATCAGCGTGCACTTGCCGTGCTGCACAATGCGGTGACGGAGGCGGAGAGCGCGGGTGGCGAGATTGCTGCAGGGGGGAAGGTCCTCGCCCATGGAGAGTTCGGAAATGGTTATTATGCAGAACCCACGGTTGTTATTCATCTACCGAGAGGGCACCGGCTGTTCAGGGAGGAGCTCTTTGTCCCATTCCTGATCGTGGATACATTCGAGACCATCGAAGAGGCGGTGAAGGAGGCGAACGATACCGATTATGGCCTCACCGCAGGCATTTTCTCCCGAAAAGAGGCGGAGCTCGAATACTTCTTCAGGGAGATCGAATTCGGGGTCTGTTACTCGAACAGGCGTGGTGGGGCGACCACTGGCGCCTGGCCCGGCGCACAACCCTTCGGCGGGTGGAAGGGATCGGGCTCCACAGGAAAGGGGGTGGGAGGGCCCTATTATCTCTACTCATTCGTCCGCGAACAGTCGCAGACGAGATGCGGATGATGTCTCATGCGAACATCCCCTCCGGCGAGGTTCTTATCGACCCCTCCTTCAGGTGCTCCTCGAGATCGCTCAAACCGAGTACGGAACCGATGAATGCCCATCCGAGCAGGGCGGCGTTCACCACGCTCTGGATCGCGACATGAAGTTCCAGGGTGGAGAAACGCTCTTCGAAGGGGAAGATCAGCGCCCCCACATCGAAACCGGTGATGCTGTCCCCCTGCTTGAGGATGTCGTAGAAGGTATTGGGGTAGGTCAGCGCGGAGACCAGCGCAAAATGAAGAGTCCCCCCGCGGTGCGGCTCCCTGAAGAGGTCATTCAACCTCTTCAGCAGGCCCTCGTCAGAGATCTCGCCGCGGAAGACAACGGTCATAAACCTTCGCCCGGCAGGCCAGGTGAGGGTAATCACGTAGCTCCCGTGCTTTATGTAGAGCAACCAGTCCCCGTCCCTCGTCTCCTCTCTCAGCACTTCCCTGCCGGCCTCGATGACCATTCTCTGGATCCTGCCCATCATCTCTACGGAATCCACCTCATCAGCCATGGTGATCATCTTACCTCTGCTCATGTGAGTGGGCCTTCCTGAATGTAATGCTTCTCAATTGTAATGCTCCTATGGCAGGCATGATACCCTCCTTAAGAGAGGGGAGCAGCGGGTCAGGAACGTGGCCACTCAATGGCGCACAGCGGCCGGTCACGTCTGGATCGGGTTAAAAAATCATTCATCGGGGGTATACCGGCAGTTGCAGTTGCTGGCGTATGAAAACAACCCGGCATCGCCCTGATGACGTACCGGACAGCCTCGCTTTGCATTTACGAATACGTTCAGATGCCGGGTGTCATGAAACGTATGAAATCATAATTTGTTGCGATTTGGACATTTGCCCGCGGGCGACCTCTAAGTAGCCATACCGCATCTCACTCCTGCCTCCCGCTGGAGCCTCTCCATCGCCAGTCTGCAGTACCCCTCGTCGATCTCGATGCCGATTGCGCGGCGGTTGTTCTGCATGGCAGCGATCAACGTGGTGCCGCTGCCCATGAAGGGGTCGAGGACGAGGTCTCCCACATAGCTGAATAACTTCAGGCACCTCGCCGGAAGCTCGAGCGGGAAGGGGGACGGGTGGCCCACCCGCCTCCCGCTCTCGCCGTTGAAAGTCCATAAACCGTTTGTCCACTCCACGAACTCCTCCCTCGTGATATCCGATATTCGCGAGCCGCTCGTCTTCCTCCATACCTGCTTGTAGAGGACCAGTATCAGCTCGACAGGGGCGATGACATACGGTGCAGAAGCGCTCCGAAATGAGCCCCAGGCAGTCCTTCTGGAGATGTTCCCCTCGTTCCAGACGATCGTGGAATGGTACCTGAATCCGGCCTTTTTTGCGAGGCCGGTCATGTCCGCCCCCACACTCTGCTGCCCTCCGCGGTTCTTATCCAGTGGCACGTTCAGGCAGAACCTTCCATCGTTTCTGAGCCAATCATAGCACCGTGAGAGCCATTCACGGCAGAAATCAAGGTAATCAGCATAGTCGAGGCCATCGTCGTGGGAGCTGTAATTCATACCCACATTGTAAGGGGGGGAGGTGACGATCAGGTCGATGCATCCGGGCTCCACGGCATCGGTCGCAAGTACATCCCCATTCACGATCGTCAGTTCCCTGCTGGAGATGAGTAAAGGATCCCCCATCGTATATATTTCAGCCCATCCGGCGATAAAAACACTTCTGGAATTGGATAACTTCCGCTCTGAAAAATCTTCAAATATATCTTTGCCTTTCGAACATCCATACGATCCATTAATCACTTTCTGACGAAGGTTTCATGCGGACCTCGCACAGTAACCAAAAAATATGAGATCCCTTGTCCATCACAGCCACATATCATACCGTCTCACATACCACATCTTTACGATCTGTGTCAGTATGCAATAGCTGATCAGAGTCAGGGCAAGCAGGGGGAAATATGCGGGCGGCAAAGGTTGGAATCCAAGTGTACTGCCAAGCGCCGTGAATGGGATCGTGATACCGACGGCCATGATCGTCCCTGTGAGGAAAAGGAGCGGCCAGGAAGCCCTGCTCTGTACGAACGGGATGTGCCGCGTTCGGATCATATGCACGATCAGGGTCTGGGTGAGGAGGCCCTCGATGAACCAGCCCGACTGGAAGAGCCCCTGCTGTCCGATGGTATTCGCGCCAAAGACATACCACATCATCGCAAAGGTCGTGATATCGAAGATCGAACTGATCGGCCCGATGCAGGTCATGAACCTTCCCAGATCGGAGGCATTCCATTTGCGGGGGATGGCAATGAAATCCTCGTCCACGTTATCCCAGCGGATTGAGAGCTGGGAGACATCATAACAAAGGTTCTGGACCAGGAGCTGGATGGCAAGCATGGGCAGGAACGGCAGAAACGCACTCGCAACAAGCACACTGAACATGTTCCCGAAATTGGAACTCGCCGCCATCTTGATGTATTTCATGATATTCCCGAAGGTCCTGCGCCCCTCGAGGACGCCCTCCTCAAGCACCATCAGCGACTTTTCAAGCAGGATGATGTCAGCCGATTCGCGTGCAATATCAGTCGCAGTATCCACAGAGATCCCGACATCCGCGTCCCTGAGTGCTGCAGCATCGTTGATCCCATCTCCCAGGAACCCAACGGTATGCCCATTCTTCTGGAGCACCCGGATAATTCGGGATTTCTGGAGCGGCGAGAGCTTCGTGAAGACCGCTGTCCGCTCCACGATCGGTATCATGGCCTCGTCACTCAGATCGTTAAGTTCGTACCCGTTGACGACCGTCCCGGGCTCGATCCCCACCTGTTTGCAGACCCAGCCTGTCACGACCGCATTATCGCCGGTCAGGATCTTGACCGAGATCCCGTGCTTTTTCAGAGCGGCAATGGCGGGGCCCGCGGTCTCCTTCGGGGGATCGAGAAACCCGATATATCCGGAAAGGATCATGTCCTTCTCGTCCAGGACCGAGTATCCGCCCTCCTTTGGCGTGAGCATCCGGGTAGCCACGGCCAGAACACGGAGCCCGTCATCGTTCATGTCGTCTGCTGTCCGGGTGACCATTTTTCGATGTTCATCAGTCAGAGGGATAATCTCGCCATTGATCTCGGCGGATGAGGAAATGGCAAGGATCTCTTCGACCGCTCCCTTGGTGATGAGGAGACGGGTGCCCTTCTGGTGATCGAGGATGACCGACATCCGCCTCCGCTGAAAATCGAAGGGAATTTCATCGACCTTCCGGTATTGCCTCACGATATTGCTCACGGGTTCGATCTCCTCGTGTTCCAGTACCGCGATATCCAGGAGGTTTTTCAACCCAGTCTGGTAGTAACTATTGAGGTACGCGTAGATCAGAACCTGGATATTCTCATTGCCAGTCACGTCCTGGTGCCGGACGAGGATGATCCTGTCCTGCGTCAGGGTACCGGTCTTGTCGGTACAGAGGACATCCATGGCACCGAAGTTCTGGATCGAGTTCAGCCTCTTGACAATCGTCTTCGCTTTTGCCATGGAAGCCGCCCCCTTGGCCAGGTTGGTGGTGACGATCGTTGGGAGCATCTCCGGGACCAGGCCCACGGCAACGACAAGGCTGAAGAGGAGAGCCTGGAACCAGTCGCCTTTCGTAAACCCGTTGATAATGAATATGACCGGAACCATGACCTCGATGAACCGGATCAGGAGCCAGCTGACCTTGTTGACGCCCCGCTCGAAACTGGTCTCCACATGCGCGCCGACAAGGTTTTTTGCAAAGGCACCTAAAGACGTCTCGTCTTTGGTCGCGACAATCACGCCCCTCGCCGTCCCCGAAAGGACGCTCGTCCCCATGAAGCAGATATTGGGGAGATCCAGAACACTTTTATTGGCGGGATTACCGGCGGGGGCATCGGAAAAACCCCCGTTCGCGAATTTCTCCACCGGCATCGATTCGCCGGTCAAGACCGATTGCGTAACGAAGAGATCCTTTGACGAGAGGAGCCGGACATCGCCGGGGATCATGTCTCCTGCCGAGATATGAATGACATCCCCCGGGACGAGATTCGCAATCGGGATCTCCTGTCTTTCGGTACCCTGCCGGAATACGGTCGCTGTGGTCCGTACCATGGTCTTGAGTTTTTCAGCCTCGCGCCCTGACTGATACTCCTGCCAGAACCGTATGATGACACTGATCAGCACCATGATCGTAATCACGACGACTGATCGCCAGTTCTCTTCCCCGGGCGGGCTCAAGAGGACATCCGTGAACAGGGAGACGATGGCAAGGATGAGCAACACGCCATTGAAGGGGTTGATGAATGCCTGGAGAAACTGGATGTATTATGCTGGAGGCCTCTCCTGTGTAATCTCATTCTCTCCATATCGGACGAGTCGCTCTTCCACCTCTTCGGGTGAGAGTCCATCGTCCCGTGAACCGAGAGAGGCCAGGACTTCTTCGCGGGTCAGCCTGGAGATCTCCCCCAGTCTTTTCACGATCCCGCTCTGGAGGATCTGCTGTTCACGGTCTTTTCCAGGTATACCGGCAACCTTACTGAATTTCCAGGGAGTATTGGGTAGTCTGACGCCCATGAGAATCCCTCCTGATCATGTGGGGAAAAAGAGCGATCAGGTATGAGCGGGCATTTCGTGCTGGATATTACCACTCCTCAGCGAAACTCCCTTGAACACTCTCCTCGTTCAGATTTGGCATCGCAGGACATGGGACGGACCAGGGCAATCCGGTTATCCAGCTGCATTAGGTGAAGCCTTAATCCGGCAAAACCTGCTCACCCGTTGGCATCTCTCGATATTTCCGGGCAGCAGCGTGTATTCCTGCGGTAACCTCACACAACAAGGTGCTCGTTTTTCCTCAACCTTATAATTGCATTTCAACAATATTATAATGATAAGGATAAGGTAACCTGCACTCTCGATTCAGTCGACGGCACGAGACGAATCGAAGAATGGCACTTCAATGGGGTTATATGTTTGAAGTGCTATCCCAGAGAAGATAGGTCACCGCATCCTTGTCTCTTCGATCTGTTCGTATGTACATTCCCGCGGTGGTTTGTCTTCTCTCAAGCCTTTGAATACTGGTGCACGCAGTCTGCCATCCTCTGTGATATTCAATATCTTTACCCTGGCGGCCATCTCGGGATCCACCCATGTGACCGCCTTCATCGCGGGTGATGTGGCAAACGGCGGATCTCTCCGCACGTGCAGCGACCTCCGGAGTTCGCGGAGCTGTTCGCGGGAGAACCCTGTCCCGACCTTCCCCACGTACACCAGCTCATCCCCACGGTACGCACCGAGCAGGAGCGCACGGAACGTATCTTCTCTGAAGCCCCCTCCTCTCGTAATGCCGCCGATGACCAGATCCAGCTCGATCTCCTTTTTTACCTTAATCCAGTCCCTGCTCCTGATCCCTGGACGATAAGCCGAGTCCATCCTCTTCGCCATGACACCTTCGAAACCTTCGAGAATGGCGGCCTGGAAGAATTCCTCGCCCCCGCCTTCGATGAAGTCGATGACCGCCACCTCGGGCAGTTCCCAAGCACCAGCGAGAGAATCGCCTTCCGCTCATTCAGCGGCCGCTGCATCACACTCTCTCCACCGATCCCGAGAATATCGAAGGCGATATACGTGGCCGGCATCGCCTCAGCCAGCATCCCGATTCTCAGTCCATCCCGCTGCTACTCCCTCCGTTGCAACGCCTGGAAATCGATTCTATCCTTTCTGATCACCACGATCTCCCCATCCAGAATGCAGAGATCGCCTGCCGCCCTCCGAAGTGAGGCGACCAGCTCGGGATATCTGAATTTGATATCCATGAGGCGCCGGTTCTAAAGGAAGACGCCGTCACTGTCGATATGTGCGATGCATCGTGTACCGTCCAGCTTCGGCTCGAAGAGCCAGTCTTCTGCAGAGAATGGCCTTCCGCTGACGGCCAGCATTGGGGGAATCGGTTTCATGGGCATTTCTTGACGCCTTACTCATCTGAGTGACTCGGCGGTCTTCCTGAGGGTATCCATAAGCCTTCTGGCAGGGAGTTCCTTCGCCTTTTCCGGTATCACGATCGTCAGCCCCCTCTGCTTTGCACGGATCAGCTCCTCCAGCCTCTCGCGATACTCGTCCCGGTAACGCGAGAGATCCATATGAGCGGTCAGCCGTTCAACGATGAGTGTGGCGAGGCGGATCCCCCCGTCTTCAGGCTGGGGGAGGGCAGATACCTGTGAGATCCTTTCGGGATCCAGCACCTCGTCGCTCTATCGCAATGTGGTGGCGACCAGCGCATTCCTGTAATGATGCACCAGAACGACCCCCTCTCTCGAATGCATGGTGATCCTCCCGATCGCACCCTTCCCCTCCCTTCTCATCACCTCCCGCAACAGCACATATGCATCAGGGTAGCCGGCAGGGACGAGTATGTATGTCCTCTCGAAGTAATGCGGGTCCACCTCGTCGGAGTCGATGAAGGAGTCGAGTCTCACCACGCGGCTCGATTCTGGTTTCACCTCCTCAAGCTCCCCTTTCTTCAGGGTCACGTATTCACCCTTCGAGATCTCGTATCCGAACACGATCTCCCCGTCAGGGACCTCTATACCCTCTCCGCAGAATTTTCTGAAGGAAATGGGCGTTCCGCACTTCTCATGTATCATACGGAAGCGAATCGTGCGATCGCGCATCAGGGGCATCGCCTTCACTGGTATATTTATCAGACCCAGCGAAAGGGTGCCAGACCATGCAGCCCTCGGGGGTGGTGGAGATTCCCCGAGGTCTGTTTCACCCTCTCCTCTCCTCTCCTCTGCAACCATCAATGAGGAGGAGGACTGGATCATATTTAATCCTGCAGGGGCCTGGTGGGGAGATCATGGTCCTTTTCACCACATACAGGCGACCGAGGCATCGGCTTCATCACCATGGGATGAAAAGGGAGTGATATGGCCAGAGAAGATGCGGAAACGGGTGGTGAAGAGTACCCAAAGGAGGGACATCCGGTCTTCGTCGTACAGAAGCACAGGGCGAAGATGATGCATTATGACTTCAGGCTCGAGGTGGGCGGGGTTCTGAAGTCATGGGCGGTCCCAAAAGGCCCTTCGATGGACCCGGCGGAGAAGAGGCTCGCGATCCCCACGGAGGATCATGATATGGGATACGCGGGGTTCGAGGGGGTGGTGCCGGAAGGAGAGTATGGTGCAGGCGCCGTTATGCTGTGGGACCGGGGCACCTACAGGAATCTTACGGAAGGTGCCGTATCCATGGAGGAGGCACTCTCAAGGGGAAGGGCGACTGTCGATCTGCATGGTATCAGGCTCAGGGGGGCCTTCACGCTGATACGGACGCGGGGTGGACAGTGGCTCCTCGTGAAGAAGAGAGACACGGATGCAATTCCTGGATGGTCGGAGGAGCCGGATCCAAGGTCCGTGGCGAGCGGAAAGACGCTCGAGGAGATCGGGATGGAGCAGGAGGAGAGGTGATCTCCCCCGGGCGATGCGAAGCAGTGGGCCTCCATGCATAACATGGAAGAGGACCCGCCTGATCTCCGGATAAGGTGCTTACACGATAGGGACGACGCATGGGGAAAAGGCGGAGCCCATGCATCGTCTGTCCGGCTTGTTGTGAGAATGCTGTAGACGGAGCTTCAGGAGAAAAATATGGGCTCCTCATGTCAGCGATTTAGCCTCGCCAGGAGCAAGGACAGGGGCATGGTCACCACAAGATCCCTCTTCTCGAGCCACCCCCTCCTCACCTGTGCGACTCCATGCAGGAGGTTCCCCATCGCCTCTGGACGATGTGCATCACTGCCAAGAGCGAAGAGCGTGCCTGCAGCCTTCGCCCTCCTGCACCCCTCGCCGTTGAGATCGAGCCTCGCAGGGTGAGCATTCAGCTCGAGAAGAACGTTCCGCTCACGGGAGACATCCGCGATCCTCATCAGATCCAGATGTACCATCGCCCTCTTTCCGATTATCCTGCCAGTCGGATGCCCGAGAACGTGAATCTCGTTCTCCTCCACTGCCCTGACGATACGCAGGGTCATCTCATCCCTAGCCATGCTGAAGTCCGAATGGACGCTCGCGATCACCAGATCCAGATCCCTGCTCATCGAAGCAGGGAGATCGATGGAGCCATCTTTATTGATGTTCGCCTCTATTCCAGATAGGAGTGTGAGGCCTTCCAGCCGCCGGTTCAGGTGCTCGATCTCACGCATTCTGGAGCGAATTCCAGCTTCGTCCAGCCCGTACGGGGTGAATGGCGAGCGGAGATGATCGGTGATCGCGATATACTCGTAACCCATCCTCATGGCGGTGGCGGCGTACTCCTCCAGAAGATCGGCACCACCTACTGTGAGTCCATGAATATGCAGGTCACCTCTGATGTCCTTCATCTCCACCAGGGATGGAAGCGTCCCCCCTCTCGCTGCCTCGAACTCGCCCTGATCTTCGCGCAGCTCAGGCGGGATGAAATTAAGCCCTAAATCGCGGTAGATTTCGGACTCGCTCTCCGCCCGTTCAGGTGGAGGCCCGTACTCCCGATACAGCCTGATATTATGCGCTCTCGAGCCGGTCCAGTAACGAAGGGCAGGAGCGAACTCATCATCGGGGGCCAACCTCAACACCGCCTCCGGACCCTCTTTCAGCAGAACCTTTGCTGTGGAAAAAGAACGCCCCACCACCCTCGCAACCGATGGCATCGCACAGAAGGTTTTCACCGCAATTTCGGGTGCCTTCGACGATGCGACCAGATCGATATTCTTCTGTATCCTTTCCCCGCCTTATGGAGCCGGCAACGCCGCAGGTTTCGACGTCCCCGATGCCGAGAGGAGCGATGCGAGTCTCGCTGCGATGGGAAATGCGGTTCCGAGGGAGATGCCGTGTTCAGGGTAACGCCGGCGGGAATTTTTTCGCTTTATGGTAGATATGACGGAAACCCCCCATATCCAGCGTTATCGGAGAAGGGCGTCAGAATTCAGGCAGATACATGCATGGACCACAAACACCCCCTCCTTCGTCCCAGCTGAATGGACCGATCGGCCGCGGATCGTGCCAAAAGAATTATGGTGATGCGGAATGAAAGGCCACCTGTCAGGATACTGTTATCCATGCCGGTGCTCGATCCTGCCTGTGCCCCTGCACTTCGGGCACTGCTTCAGGGAGGTGGAGTACGGTACGTCGAAAGGGCCCATGCCGTCGCCCTGGCAGAGCGGGCAGGTGATATCCGCCTTGCAAATACTGCAGATCTGTCGCTTCATGCATTTTATTCGATGACAGGGATCAAGTATTTTCCGTTCCTACTGATGGGGAAAAGATGCTAAAATCGGCGCTTTTTTCGAGCCTTGCATATACCGCCACCACACATCTCATGCAGGATCGCCTCTGATCCGAAATGCGTCGCATGGTATAAATAACGGCGGCAGTGATGGATATCATGAGATGGCCCTGAAAAATTTCCTGTCTGTCCTGCTCCTCCTCTCTCTCGTTACAGGGGCAGGGGGTCATGTGCCTTTGTCCGTGACAGGTGAGGAGGCTCTCTCCGATGCCGTTCTCGTCAAGGACCCTGAAAAGTCCTGGGTGGTTTACGACGAGATCGAGGAGGGAGGGGGTATCCGCTACTTTAAGGTGGAGATGAGGGGTGGAGGGGAGCTCCGGCTCTCCCTGTTTGTTCCGGAGCCTTCTCGCTTCATCCCCGATCTCATCATCATCTTTCCGGGCGAAGGAGACGATACAGCCATCACCCCGATACCCGAAGGGTATGCAGCAGAGCTGATCCCGGGCAGATATCCTGAAGAGCCGGAATTCGAACCTTTCACCCCGTCAGTGCTGTATCCACTCGCAGAATACTCCAGGATAATCGAACACTCGGGCACCTGGTACATAGCCGTCCGGGAACCCTACAATGGGGGAAAATTCGGGCTCGCCATTGGATATCGGGAAGAGTTCACCCCTTCAGAATGGCTACTCGTGCCATTCTCGGTCATTGGCATCCGTCTCTGGGAAGGGCAGCCAACATTACTGATTATTGCCCCATTCTTCGCCGCGATCCTCGCAGGACTTATGGTCCTCCGCAGAACGGGAATCCTGACGAACATCGGATGGAAGGACCCCGCCGTGCTCGGAATTTCGGCCGGCCTCCTCTGCCTGGGCTCGGCCGGCATCACAGGGGCACAGACGATCATGGCACTCATGCGAACCGGGTGGACCGGATCGGCATGGGTCACACTCCTCTTCCTCCTCATACCTCTCCTCCTCGGCATCGCGATGATCAATACCTCCCGTAAATACGCTTTAATGCCCTCCCGTACTGTTGGGCTGACCATGGGTATATGGGGAGTGCTCGCACTGCTCTTCTGGGCAGGATTCATCGCGGGGCCGATCCTCGCTATCGTATCCACGATCCGTTTCTTTGCCCGCAGGTAACCGTGTGGGTGGGGGATCTCACGCGGCCCCGATCACTCAGTCAATATCCGCCTTCGGGTAGAATCCGGAGAATGGAGTGTCGAAAGGCCGCAGAGTGTAGCAGGGAATGAATAAAAGGGCGATATCAATCGCCATCACGGTAAGAACTTCAGGAGAAAATTATCGGATGTTCCGAGGCCGCATCGCTCGTCATTGATCACAACGGACGGTTCAGACATGATCATGAACGGCCAGGATGGACCGTAGAAGCGGCGCGAAGTTTTCCTATTCCGCCGGTCAACTCTGCTAGGTGATGGAGATACAGACACCCATGCGTAGCGTACTGCATGGCGGCCCCCTCCCCCCTCTGCTTAATCTCACCGCATGGATTCGGTCTTCTCGTCCATCCAGCGTGAACCTGGCGACCTCGGCGGATCCTGAGATACAGATAAGTTCTCAGCAGTTTTTTCAAGGAAGGGATAGGTTGTTACGGGAATAAGACGATAGAGGTCAATCAGGTCGCAAGGAGATACTGGAAGGGGCCTGAGATCGCAGGGAAAGAAGGAGATATTAGCCCTGCCCGTTTTCATGCGAAACGATGCAGCCGGCCATGCAGAGCATCAGTACGAAAATAACGAGCATCGGGAGAATTCCCGATACTACAGAAAAAAGATGTATGGATGGCATCTGGTATTGCAGCACTCCTGTAGAAGCCCGTGATATGCAACGAAAAAGGCAATTCAACCCATCTCGTGGATCTGGATTGCGGTCAGATCCTTCCTGGTCAGGGAGATATCTCCCGGGACTCCAGAGAAGAAAAAACAGAAAACAGAACAATCCGACGCCGAGGGGGAGATTTGAACTCCCGAGGTGCGCAGCACCAATGGTTTTCGAGACCATCGCCTTTCCGGGCTAGACTACCTCGGCTCCCTGGAAACGAAACTGGATCATCTTGTTATTTTCCGGCTGCAATAATACTACCGTTGTGGCGTTCTGCAGGTTCGTACTGAAACCGGAGGGCGGCGTAATCCTTCACCGTTGCCGGCATGATGAGACCTACGAGGAGGCGCTTCTCGCGTTGGGTATAAATCCCGATACGGTTCTCGTCATGAAGGGGCGCAGATCGCTTCCCATCGACGAAAAGATAGAGGAGGAAGAGGTGGAGATTCTTCTGACCTGCAGCAGGGGTTAGAATTGCAGGTAAAAATTGTTTTTTCTGGATCAGCCCATGGGAGGCATCCCCATGCCACCCATACCGGGCATACCGCCCATGCCGCCCATCGGTGGCATGCCAGGGCCGCCGGCGCCTTCCTTCGCCGGCTTCCTGGAAACCATCATGTCATCGATCCGGATCAGCATCGTGGTCGCTTCTGTGGCGCTCATGATCGCCTGTGTCTTTACTCTCGAGGGCTCCAGCACGCCCTCCTCCTTCATGTCAACGATCCTGCCCGTGAACACGTTCAGGCCGGCATACTTCTCTCCGTTCGCATGTGCGGCCTTCAGCTCCACGAGCTTGTCGATGGGGTTGAACCCCGAGTTCTCCGCCAGAGTGCGCGGGATGCTCTCGAAGGCATTCGCAAACGCCTCTATCGCAATCTGCTTCCTTCCACCGACAGATGAGGCGAAGTCACGCAGCTTCATCAGGAGTTCGGTCTCGATCGCACCGCCGCCAGGTACATACTTGCCGTCCTCCAACGCGTCCATCACCACACGTATACCATCGTAAAATGCCCGCTCCAGTTCATCGATGAGCACCTGTGTGCTCCCACGCACGAGGATGGTCACCGCCTTCGGGTTCCTGCAGCCCGAAATCTTTACCAGTTCCGCATCCTCGAGCTGCTCCACCTCCGCCGCATGCCCAAGGGCATCGGATGTGAGATCGTCCACCTTGTTCACGACCGTTGCACCGGTCGCGCGTGCGGCATATTTGATATCCTTCTCCTTCACATCTTCGATGCCGAGGATACCATTCTTCGCGAGATAGTACTCCACTGCATCTGCCATGCCCTTCTGACAGATCACCACATTCGCGCCGGCATTCACGATCCGGTCGACCATCTCCTTCAGGGCCATACGTTCCTGCATCTCGAAAGCGGCCATCTGGGCTGGATTTGTAATTTTAATCTTGGATTTCACCTGCGTCTTCGTGATCTCCATAGGGGAGGTGATGATCGCGATTTTCGCGTCTTTTATCTTCCTTGGCATGCCCTCGTCCGCCCTCTCTTTATCGATCACAACACCGTGGACAAGCTCTGCATCGTCCATCGTCTCGCCCACCTGCGTCTTGATCATCACATCGTCCTCGTCGACCACGATTTTGCCGTTCTTATGTTCGGCGACGGCATTCACCGCATCCACGACGATATCTGCCGCTTTCTCCCTTATCGAGTCCGTGGATTTACCCGAGATGGCGGTCTCGGCGATCTTCTTCAGGATCTCGCGGTCGTGCTCGCTCACTTTGATCGAGAGCTCCTCCACTATCTGGAGCGCCCTCTCCATGCCCATGCGGTAGCCGCCTGCGATGACGGTGGGATGGATCTCCTGCTCCATCATCTTTTCTGCGGCATCCATCAGGGCACCTACGAGGATGCAGGCGGTGGTGGTACCATCACCCACCATGTCATCCTGCGTCTCTGCCACCTCGACGACCATCTTCCCTCCCGGGTGCTGGACCGAGAGCTCGTGCAGAATCGTAGCGCCGTCATTCGTCACCACCACATCGCCGGTGGAGGAGACGAGCATCTTGTCCATCCCTCTCGGCCCCAGCGTCGTCCGAACCGCATTCGCGATCGCCTTCGCTGCCATGATATTGGACCGCTGGGCTTCGTGGCCCCTCGTGCGCTCCACATGTTCCTTGAGAATGATTATGGGTTGTCCAGCGAGCATATGGGATATCACCTGTGTCAAAAATATGGATTTGAGGTTCTATATAAAAGATGCTGGCCCTGATTATCCCAACTGCCAAAAATGAATAAATCTCGCCGATCAGAAAATGGGGTACGTATAAGGGGCGCTCTTCCCGCTGACCGCATCCTCATCCCAGCCGTGTGATGCGGAAGAGTGGATATACGGGGACTCCCTCCACCTCCCTCAGGCCCTTCTTGTCGAAGAGGACGAGGATTGCAAGCGGAGTCGCACCATGGCTCCTCAGATATCCCACCACTTCTGCGAGAGTCTTTCCGCTCGTGATCACATCATCCACCACGATGACCCGTTCGCCTGCCACCTGGGCGAAGTTGCCGCTGATGGAACCTTTCGGGCTCTCACCAATCGCATGCTTCGAGGGGTAGTAGATGCCGAGGCGCGCCTCCTCCTGGAGCGCGATGAGGGTTGCGAGCGGGATGCCGGAGAGTGCGATGCCCAGGATCACCTCACCACCTCTCTCTTCGGAGTACTCCTTCCCCCCTCTCTCCTGATAGTAACGCTGTATCAGCATCAGCGCCAGTTCATTCAGATTCGCTGCATGTGTCGCGACAGGCGTCCAGTCGATGAGCATGTCCTTCGGGACCTTTGTACCTCTCTCCTGCGTGAGAAGCCATGTGACCGTCTCCATCGAGAGGGAGAGCTCGTCTGCGATCTGCCCCGGGCTGTGGCCCTCCGAGAGGAGATATTTTGCCTTCTTGATGAGTTCTTCGAGATCAGTCATCAGATGGAGATTACGCACCTCTCATCATTTGTATCTTATGATCCTCCTCACCGGGGCACCGCAGATCGGACATTCCCCCGAAACCTCGCTGAACCTGCCGCATCCAGTGCAGCGGTAACGGTAATGCCTGTGCATCGCACGCCTCTGCTGCAGGGGGGTTGTGAGAATCTTCAGCTCGTGGGCGACGTTCTGGATGGCGAAGTCGTCAGTCACCAGGCAGGCGCCCAGATCGAGGGCAAGGGCGAGGAGATGTCTGTCTGTTCTGGAGAGTGCTCCCCCCTCTCCGGTCTTCCTCTCCGCTTCCATCACCTTTGCCAGGGAGTCTACGGTGGGCTCTCTCACCTGCAGCCCCTGCTCGAGGAAGATCTCAAGCCGCCACTTCGAACGGCGATCGATGAGCTCCTCCACCACTCCCGGCACCGTGCTGCACTCCCCATCCATCCGCCAATCCGTGAAGAAGACGGAAGCATCGAGCACATACCTAAGCGGAGAAGCGGGTGAGGGTGTCACCTGTCACCTCCACATCGAGTCCGAACTCACCGAATAGCCAGCACACCGTCTGTGCGTGCATCGTGAAGCTGGAGCATGTGTATTCGCCGCCAGCTCTTGCAAGAAAGACGAGTAGCTGATCCGAGAGGTGGGTGTCCACGGAACCGTCGTGACGAAACTCCTCGAGGAAGCGCTCCGCCGCTTTTCTTCCTACCTTCTCTGCAGGGAGACCCCTCTTGCCCAGTGCGCACGCTCCCTTCGCGCCCAGGGAGATCGTGCATGAGGAGCCCGTGCTCCGTCCTCTCCTCCGCTCCAGCTTACTCTCCGCGCGCAACCCCTCCCGTTGTAGCAGTTCGGCAGCGGATTCCGCCTGCCTGGCAGCGACATGATCCGGCAGGTTCTGGGTGCAGGAGACGATACTAACCGTGCCCCCCTCCACTCTTTGGGGGGCGATCGGCGTGAGTGCCGAGGCGCCGGTACGAAGAACCACCTCTCCTCCGCCCTCCGGGTAGTAACCCCTTGCATTCACCTTCAGGCTCGCCTCTGCTCCGCATCGGCGGAGGACGCCGAAGAGCACCGCATCCATATAATCGATGGTGGGGGAGTGCTCCACCTCTGTTCCGCCTGCGATCCTGATGGTGCCTCCCGCAGCGAGGCCGACAGGCAGCCAGGCCTGGAGCACCAGCGATATGCTCCCCGCTGTTCCGATATCGAGGGAGATCTCCCTGTATTTCAGTTTACCTGGCTCGAAGACGAGCGCGCCGCTCCCGACGCTCAGGCCTGTGCATACGGCATCGCAGCTCATGGCCACCGCCTTCACCGCGGCGAGGTGCTGGGCAGCCAGCCCCTTCACAGGCCTCTTCGCCCTGATGCTGACGATTCTTACGGGTTCACTGGTGAGGGCGGAGAGTGCCACAGCGGTACGGACGATCTGCCCGCCGCCCTCCAGCCTGGAACCATCGATGGTCAGCATCCTTCGATGGCGCGGGCGATCCCTTCCGCAGCGGTATATTTGGAGAGCCCGCTCTCTATCGTATCACTCGCCAGGATCTCCGAGATGCCGGCCTCCTTCAGCTGAGAATATGCATTGCTTGCGAAGACGCCATGGACGCAGATTGCATGTATCGAAGACGCACCCTGCTCCCGGAGCATCATGGCCGCCTGTACGATGGTACCGCCTGTGGAGATGATGTCGTCCACGATGACGACTTCACGGGACTTCACATCCAGCTCCTTCGGTGCAATTTTCACCTCCGTACCAGATAGTCTCGTCTTGATCAGATGGTCGGTCTCCCAGCCCCCTTCGCTCCCTATGCTCCTCGCAAGGCCGACCGCCCCGCCATCCGGCGCAAGAATGATGGGGTTTTCCAGACCTCTAGAGGCGAGGCAGCTACCGATCTCCCTTCCGAGGGAAACGTTCGTTGCATCGACTCTGAAGTGGACGAGGATCTTCGGCTCGTGGACGTGCACGGTAATCACACGGCATGCCATCCTCCCGAGCGCACCAGCGATGGCCCTCGCACTGATCGGCTCACCCTCGTTGAACCGCTTATCCTGACGTGCATAACCCATGTACGGGAGCACGAGGGTGCACTCGCTGCCTTCGCATGCATCCAGGAGGAGGAGGAGCTGTACGAGGCTGTCGCTGTCCGTCAGGCTTCCGACAACGATGGTCTCGCCATCGAGCCTGCCCGTCTTCAGGTAGTGCTCACCGTCGGGAAAGCGGGAGTAGATGGTCGGGACGAAATCCAATCCAAGACTTTTTGCGATTCCGATGGCGAGAATCTGCGATTTCTGCGTGCTGACCACTCTCATCTCATCACCACTGGCGTTACCTGCAGCTGAAAGTACTTAAACCATCAGGGGTTAAATATATAAGTACTCATTGCGCGAAGAGGAAATTTCGAAATGAGCAATATTGATACCGAATTGGATAATAGCGAAGATATTTTCGCCGGTCTGGATCTCGAGACCTCCTCCGAGATCGAGGTTCCACAGAAGCTCATCGACCAGGTGATCGGGCAGGAGCATGCGGTGGAAGTAATCAAGAAGGCGGCGATCCAGCGGCGTCATGTGATGATGATCGGGAGTCCGGGCACGGGTAAATCCATGCTGGCGAAAGCGATGGCAGAATTGCTACCGAAGGAGGAATTGCAGGATATTCTCGTCTATCCAAACTCCGAGGATCCGAACAATCCGATCATACGCGTTGTTCCCGCAGGGCGTGGAAAACAGATTGTGAATGCCCACAAGGCCGAGGCGAGGAAGCGCATACAGATGCGCAATACACTCCTGATGCTGCTCCTGATCGCGATCATCGGCTATGCCTTCATCACGTACCAGTGGCTCATGGGGATCATCGCCGCCGCGTTCGTCTTCATGGCGCTCCGCTACACGACCCCCCGCGAGGAGTCCATGATCCCGAAACTGCTCGTCTCCAACGATGCGACGGCCACAGCACCCTTCGTGGATGCGACCGGATCGCACGCAGGCGCCCTCCTGGGGGACGTCAGGCATGACCCGTTCCAGAGCGGCGGATTGGAGACGCCTGCCCACGACCGGGTGGAGGCAGGGGCGATCCACCGGGCGCACCTTGGGGTCCTCTTCATCGACGAGATCAATACCCTCACGCCCCACTCCCAGCAGAATCTTCTTACCGCCCTTCAGGAGGGGGAATTCCCGATAACGGGACAGAGTGAGCGCTCGAGCGGTGCGATGGTCAGGACAGAGGCGGTCCCCTGCCGGTTCATCATGATCGCGGCAGGCAACCTGGATGCGATACAGGGGATGCATCCAGCGCTCAGATCACGTATCAGGGGATACGGATATGAGGTCTACATGCGGGAGACGATGGAGGACAATGCAGAGAACCGGAAGAAGTTCATTCGGTTCATCGCACAGGAGGTGAAGAAGGACGGAAAGATTCCTCACTTCGACCGCAGTGCGATCGAGGAGCTGATCAGGGAGGCGAGGCGGAGGAGCAACAGGAAGGGGCACCTGACGCTGAAGCTGAGGGATATCGGGGGACTCATCCGTGTCGCGGGGGATATCGCACGGCAGCAGGGGGCCCCCTTCACGACGCTCGATCATGTGCTCGCCGCGAAGGGCATGGCGAGGTCGATCGAGGAGCAGGTCTCGGACGATTACATCAGGCGGAGCCGTGATTACGAGCTGACGGTGGTGGAAGGGACGAGGGTGGGGCGTGTGAATGGCCTCGCCGTGATGGGCACGGACAGTGGCACCGTCCTTCCCATTGTCGCCGAGGTGACGCCCTCGCAGGGATTGAACGGCACCGTCATCGCCACCGGTATGCTCAGGGAGATCGCACAGGAGTCCATCAAGAATGTCAGTGCGATCATCAAGAAGTTCACAGGGAAGGACATCAAGAACATGGACATCCATATCCAGTTCATCGGTACCCATGGGGGTGTGGATGGTGATTCTGCATCCATCAGCGTAGCCACAGCCGTGATCAGTGCGATCGAGGGGATTCCCGTCCGGCAGGATCTGGCGATGTCAGGTTCCCTCTCTGTACGAGGCGAGGTGCTGCCCGTGGGCGGAGTCACATACAAGATCGAGGCGGCCGCGAAGGCCGGAATAAGGAAGGTGATCATTCCGAGGGCGAACATGCCCGATGTGCTGATCGAGGAGCGTTACCAGAAAGTGGTGGAGATCGTGCCGGCAGATCATATCGAAGATGTGCTGATGCATGCACTCGTGCCCGAGAACCGGGAAGGGTTCCTGGAGAAGCTCCGGAGCTTTGCGTCCGTAAAGGCTGGAAGAGTGCTGGATGCGGCACTCCCGAAACCTGTTGTGTAGGACCGATGGCCGAGCCGCGTTACTATGATATCAGGCAAGTGAGAGGCAGTGTCACCCAGATCGATATCGACAACGGCATCGTGGAGAGGGGAGACTCGTCCTTCTTCGACGAGACGATTCTGAGAGCGCTGGGAGACAGGGGCTGGGGGATATTTTGTGCCGATGCCTTCGACCCGGACTCCGCGGGTGCACGCAGGGATGCATTGGAGAAGGCCTTCTCGCTCGCAGGATACACGGGTGAGCACCTGGAACTGGCGCCGGCCGAGCATGGCATGCTCGACGTGCCCGCGATGAAGGAGGATCCCGGAGATGTTCATCTGGACGAAAAAATCTCCCTGCTCGCCTCGCTGGAGAAGGCGGCACGGATCGATGGAATCGTGAATACGAGGGCAAGTTATATCGAACGCACAGAACATGTCCGTATCATCAGTTCGGAAGGGCTGGATTCCGAGTACAGGATGACCAGGTGCGGTTTTACGATAAGCGCGGTTGCCAGGCGCAACGGACTGATACAGATGGGAAGGGAGAGCAGACATTCAATCCTCGGGTTCAACCTGCGCCATCAGGAGGAGCTGGGGTTGAAGGCCGCGGAGAGGGCAGTCGCGCTCCTGGACGCACGCGAGGCGAAGGGGGGGCGGACTAGGGTGATCCTCGATCCCGAGCTCGCGGGAGTCTTTGCACATGAGGCGGTGGGGCATGCGAGCGAGGGGGATCTCGTGAAGGAGGGGAACTCAGTGCTCGCAGGCAGGATCGGAGAGCGGATCGGCGTAAAGGAACTCACCATCGTGGACGACCCCTCGCAGAAGGAATTCGGCTTCGAACCCATGGATGCGGAAGGTTCGAGGGTGAAGAGGACCGAGATCATCTCCAGAGGCAGGGTGAACGCCTATCTGCACAGCAGGGAGACGGCCGCGGCCGTGGGGGGCGGGGATATCGGACATGCGAGGGGTATGCCAGGGGAACCGCCACTGGTGAGGATGAGCAACACCTTTGTGGAGAAGGGCGATTCCAACCTCGACGAGATCCTGGAGGCATGCGGGGAAGGGATCCTCCTGAAGGGGTCCAGGGGCGGGCAGGTGGACCCGGGGCGAGGTTTCTTCCAGTTCAACGCCGAGTATGGCTTTGCCATAGAGAAGGGTGAGATGGGGTGCCTCCTCAGGGATGTCTCTCTCTCGGGCGAGATCCTGAGGACGCTCCACCAGATCGTCCTCATCGGCAAGGATCTGGAGCTCCATCAGGGCTACTGCGGGAAAGGGGGCCAGACCGTGCCGGTAAGCGACGGTTCGCCCCACCTGTTGCTGGAGGATGCGTTTGTCGGAGGAAAGGGCGCTGATTGAAGAATTGCTCGGCGAGGCCTCCCGCCTGGCAGACGAGGCGGAGGTCTTCATCATATCGGGCGAGTCGCTCTCATTGGTGCAGAAGGGGGAGAGTTGCGAGACGGCCGAGGCCTCCTGCACCTGGGGCATGGGTATCAGGGTGATCAGGCAGGGGAGGATCGGCGCATCCAGCACGGGGGACCCCAAAAGGTGGAAGGATTGCCTGATTGCCGCGCTGGAGAGCAGCCGTCTCTCGAGTCCCCAGAACTGGGGTGGCCTCCCGTCTCCAATACATATCGAACCACGTGCGGAGACCGCGGATCCGGCCTTCATTCTCTCCCCACTCACGGCGGCCCGACTCCTTCGCGAAGTGGGGAAAGGGGTTGCCAGGCACCGGTCGAGGATCGCAGAAGCCTCTGTCGAGCTGGAGGAGTCCACGGTCACCCTCGCGAACACACACGGACTCGAGTATACCGCCCCCCATACCGCGGCGACCGTCTCCTGCGAGACGATCGTCGAGAATTCGACCGCGTTCGAATTCGACCAGTCCGTACACCTCGACCTGGACGCAGCGCGCGTGGGGGAGAAGGCCTCCTTTCTCGCGGAGTATTCGCTGAATGCAGTAGAGATACCCACAGGGAATTACGACGTGGTACTTTCACCGATCGCCGCATCCCATCTGCTCGGAGGTGTGCTCGTGGGGGCATTGAGTGGAAAGAACGTGCATGCGGGGCGATCCGCCCTCGCCTCTCTTATGGGGAAGGAATGCATGTCACCCTTGCTGGATATCTACGACGATCCCTTTGCGAAAGGGATGGGCTCGACCGACTGGGATGCAGAGGGCGTACCCACGAAGAGGCTCGATTTCGTCTGCGACGGGGTGCTCGGTGCATTCGCCTATGATCTGCGGACCGCCTACCGATACGGTGAGGAGAGCACAGGGAGTGCAGTGAGGGCCGGCCACGCGGTCGCACCCGTCATCGGCGTGCATAACCTGGTCTTCGATGGTGAACGTTCTGATGTGAAAGAGGAACGCGCACTGTATGTGCACGATGTGGTCGGCGCCCATACGGCAAATCCGCTCTCAGGAGACCTGTCGGTGGAGCTATCGAAGGCCTTCTGGATAGAGGATGGTGAGTCAGGCACCCCGGTGAGATCTGGCATGCTCGTAGGGAACGTCTTCGATCTGCTCAAATCGGTCGAGGGGCTCGGAAAAGAATCCAGAGTGGTGGGCAATGCGATTCTCCCTGAATTAAGATTAAGTTCTCAGAGGATCATCGGTATATAATGCTCCAGTCGGTACTGCTAATCCTCCTCGCCATCCTCATACTGGCACTGATTTACTTCTTCCTCAGAAGGGCGATCACCCTGCTGATCAACTCCCTCGTGGGCGTGATCCTGCTCTTTCTCATGAACTGGCTCGGTTTGATGTCCTGGTTCGGAAAGGGCGACATCCCCATCAATCTGGTCACGATTCTCCTTTGCGCCTTCGGTGGCCTGCCAGGTGTGCTTGTCGTGATCGTTCTGCATCTCTTCGGGATCCAGCTCTGATCACAATCCCATTACGGATTCCGATCCATCCCTGGCCACACGGGCGAAGGCATTT
Source organism: Methanomicrobiales archaeon (assembly GCA_029907705.1). Classification (GTDB taxonomy): domain Archaea; phylum Halobacteriota; class Methanomicrobia; order Methanomicrobiales; family JACTUA01; genus JARYLJ01. The sequence goes on along the minus strand of JARYLJ010000003.1, from coordinate 30,394 downwards.
TTTTCCAGGCGATTGTCACCCCATCTTCGGCTCAGGATAGGGTTAAATAAATGGGGCATCTGATTATGGATGAGGTGAGTCAGATGTGCACGGTGGGTGGCCCGATGGATGTGGAGTACTCAGAACGAGTCAAGGGGAAGGACTACAGGTGCAGATCGTGCGGAGAGAGGTTCAAGGGTGTGGGGAAGAAGCCGGTCTGTCCCAGCTGCCAGTCGGATGACGTCTACGAGGAATGAAGGTCCCGCTGGCCGATGATCTCCTCCTGATAAAGGGAAAAAGCTCTTTTCTCCTCGTCGGAAGGGCAGGGCACCATTTTGAACTGTATGTGGAGACCTTCAGGGGCGAAGACGTCACACATGTGGATCCGGATGACCTCGTGGTCGCCTCCTGCCCCGAAGGCGGTCCGATATTGCCCGCGATGATGCTTCTGGAACTGGTCAGAAGATTCCATCTCCCGCTCGTCGCGTTGCCGAAGAACCATCCTGGTTCGTCCAGGCTCCGGGTTCTGATCGCGGTCTCGAAGCGCATCAGGGGGAGCTGCCAGGTGCAGCGGGGCACGCATCCGGAGCAGCACATACTCTGTGCATCGGAGGAACTCTCGGGGATCGAACTCGTGGGGGAGGATGGGGGGGTCAGGATAGAGTCCCTTTCCCCAGATGCGGGCCTGGTTCATATAGAACCATTTTCTGGAATGTAATTTAAATAAAAACAAATATATGGGTACTTTTCTCCAGTATCTGTGGTACAGCTTCGAAGGAGGGTTTGATGAAAACTGAGATCCTGACGAGCATCAAGGAATCTGAGGAAAGATATCGGTCTATGATCAGCGAGGCGAGGGCAGAGCGGGAGAAAATGCTTGCCGAAGCGAAGCTGGAGGCGGACAACCTCGTGATCCGTGCATCGGAGGATGCAGAGGAGTACAAGAAGAAACGCCTCTCCGATGCGAGGGATGCGGTGGCGAAGAAGCGTGCCGGCATCCTGAAGACAGGGGAGGAGCGTGCGATGGCCCTCAAGGCCAGGGGGATGAAAAACCTCGACAGGGCGGTCGCACTGCTGATCACACGGTTCAGGGAGCAGCTGCATGCTGAGTCCTAAGCAGATGAGCCGTCTGCTCATCATTGCTTCGAAGGACCGGATGCAGAACGTGATACAGGAGCTCTATTCTCACAGAGTCTTTCATATCAGGGATTTCGTCGAAGAAAACCATGGCCTCTCCATCGGTTCGCCGCTCCCCACGGCGGGAGAAGCCTCTTCACGGCTGGTGAAGGTCAGATCGCTGGAGAGCACCTTCGGTATCAGGACGGATGAGATGAAGGCCTCGAAGAGGCGTTCTGTCCGCGAGCTGAAGAGCATCGTGGACCGCGATCTGAACCCGCTCCAGGAGGAGGTGGAGGCGCTGCTCGCGAAGAAGGCTGCCATGGAGGCGGAGCTGAAGGATCAGGAGCAGAGGATCAGGGACCTTGCCCCCTTCACGCTCTCTCCGCTCCGGCTGGAGGACTACCGGGGTTACGAAAGCCTTGCCGTGTTCATGGGCAGAATTGGGCGCGACGTGGCGATTGCAGGGCCGCATGAAAAGGTGTATACGCCTTCCAAGGACGGCAACTTCATCGCCGTCTTCGTCCCTGTGCAGGCAGCGAGCGAGACCCAGAAGGAACTGGAGCGGGCGGGCTTCACACCCATACCCGTGCCCGAGGGAGTCGGTCAACCGAAGGAGCTGATGGAGCAGTCCTCGAGGCGCATCTCGGAACTGAAAGCGGAGATGGCCCGCATGGAGGAGAGGCTGGTCAGGCTGAGGGAGGAGCGTGCCGAGTTCATCGCCGCCTGCCACGAGCTTCTGGAGATGGAGGTGGAACAGGCGGAGGCACCACTCCGCTTTGCCACCACGCAGGAGGCATTCATCGTCGAGGGATGGGTGCCGGTAGAAGAGGTGGATCGCCTGAAGTCAGGTCTTTCACTCGCCACGGACGGAAAGGCGTACGTCCAGGAGATCCATGACGGGGAGCATGTGCCCGCACCCGTGGAGTACGACAATCCGGCATTCGCAAGACCGACCGAGCTCCTGATCGATACCTATTCGAGGCCGAGGTACGAGGAGATCGATCCGACCCTGATCGTCTCGATCATCTTCCCAATCTTCTTCGGGCTCATCCTAGGTGACGTGGGCTATGGTATCCTGCTCCTCGCCGTGAGCCTGGGGTTGAGAAAGCTCCTGCCCTCCGGAGACGGCAGAAAACTCCTGGATACGATGCGCAACGGGGCCGTCAGCAGTATCTTCTTCGGGATACTCTTCTCCGAGTTCTTCGGTTATGGCTTCGATAAGTTCGGGATCCCGTGGGAACCCCTCCTGTACTCACGGCACCTGAACATCGGGGCGGAGGCGTCGCACGAAGGCGGTCACAGCGGCCCGATGATCACAGAACTCCTGATGATGGCGATCTGGATCGGCATACTCCAGATCACGCTCGGACGTCTGCTCTCCGCAGTGAACCACTACCGTCATCACGGGATCAGGGGTGTGATCCCTCAATTCGGGTGGATCAGTGTGATGTGGGGGATCCTGTTCATGCTCTGGTCCATGTATGCACTTCCCCTGATGCCCGATCTGACCGGGCTTGCGGTGGTGGCGATGGGCCTGAATTTCGCAGGCCTTCTCGGTCTGATACTCATCGTGGCAGGGGCGATCGCCATCTTCACCGAGTCCGCACTGGAACTGATCGAGATACCCACGATCATCAGCCACACCCTCTCGTATGCCCGTCTCGTCGCGGTGGGGCTGTCTTCTGTGGCGATCGCGATGGTGGTGAACTACATCGCCATCGGTATGCTCATCGGACCTCAGCTCGAGCAGCTCTCCATCATGGGCATCGTCTTCATCGTGATGGGCGTGCTCGTGCTCGTCATAGGACACCTGATGAACACGGCCCTCGGGGTCGTGGGAGGGGGTTTGCAGTCCCTCAGGCTGCAGTACGTCGAGTTCTTCACCAAGTTCTACAAGGGTGGAGGGGTCAAATACAATCCATTTGGAAAAATTCGCAGATTTACGGAGGATTGAACATGGCAGTTGAGAATCTAACTGGTCTTTCGGTCGAGATGATCGAGGCATCGCAGATGGGAATGACAGCACTGGCAGCGGCGATCGCGGTCGGGTCGACAGGCATCGCCTCCGCATTCGCTGAATACGGGATCGGATCTGCCGCAGTGGGCGCCACCGCGGAGAACAAGGACGTGTTCGGTCTCGTGCTACTGCTCACAGTTATTCCAGAGACAATTGTCATCTTCGGGCTCGTGGTCGCACTCCTGATGCTCTTCTGAATGGGGTCGACGATGGGACTCGAGACTGTCGTTGCCGACATTCAGGAGAAGGGACGGAGAGAGGTCGAGGCGATAAGGGCCGAGACGAGGAGGGAGGTCGAGGCGATCCTGCGATCGGCCCAGCAGCGTGTCGAGGAGATCAAGCTGGCCGCCGAGAGGGATGTGAAGGAGCAGATCGACCGCATGATGGCGCAGGAGGACTCCGCTGCCACCCTCGTGGTGAAGAGGCAGGTCCTGAACGCGCAGAAGGAAGTGCTCGACGAGGTTTACAGGAAGACCCTCGCTGAACTCTCTGCACTCCCCGCCGAGTTCCATCAGGAGGCGATACGGAAGCTCCTCAAAAAGGCTGTAAAGGAGATAAACACGGGCCTCGTCTTCTGCAACGCAAGGGACACCCCGTTCGTTCAGAGCATCCTGAAGGAGGGGGAGTTCGCCGGTTTCAGGATAGGCGGCACGCTGCCCATTGAGGGGGGAGCCGTCGTGGAAAGCATCGATGGCGCGCTGAAACTCGATCTCTCCTACCGGACCCATCTAGATCGCGTCTGGGAGAAGGGTTTGAAGGAGGCCTCCGATGCCCTCTTCAGCTGAGAAGGATCCCAAATGACCGCAACATTCGGACCCTCGCCGTACATCTACGTATGCACCAGGCTCAGGGTGAGGAAGAAGAAACTGATCCTGCGGGAGGAGTACATGCGGATGCTCCACATGGGTCTGCCCGAGATCACGCGCCTGATTCAGGAGACAGAGTACAAGAGGGAGATCGACGAGCTCTCCACATCCTTCTCCGGGATCAATCTCCTTGAGCTCGCACTCTCCTGGAATCTGGCGAAGAGCTATCAGAACGTCCTGAAGATCCTGCCCGCCGGCCTGAAGGAGATGACGAGCAGTTACCTGAGGAGGTGGGATATCCAGAATGTTCTTACGATACTGCGCGGGAAGGAGCAGAAACTGAAGCCGGGCAGGATCAAGGAGGTCCTCATACCCGCCGGCGAACTCGACCGCACATTCCTGGACAGGCTCATCGCAATGGATTCGAACGACGAGATCGTGGAGGCGCTGAAGGGGTGGAGGCTGTTCAGGACGCTCGAAAGCGAATACCAGAAGGTGCCCGAAGTCGGTTCCTTTGCACAGATGGAGAACGTGCTGTACAGGCAGTTCTATGCGGAGATCATCAGGGATGCAGAGAGCGGTATTAAGGGAGGAAAGGAGTTCCTCGATTTCATCCAGCTCGACATCGACATCAGGAACCTGCAGAACCTGCTCAGGATCAGGCTCCAGGGTGAGAGGGCCGAGATCTCGGATTACATGATTCCCGGAGGCTCCTTCACGGTGGAGGAGCTCTCCGGGCTGAACAAGATAGAGGAGAGGGGCGAGTTCTACGAGCGGCTGGAGAAGTCACTGAAGAACAGGGCATTCATCGGTTTCGTCGAACGCCTGAAGTCTTCCGAGACAAAGGCCGAGGAAGAGAGGCGCCTGGAAGAGAGCCAGGTTGCCCTCACGCGAATCCAGCTCGCCCAGATGGAGCGGATGTCGAAGATGCACCCCTTCTCGATCTGGCCCATCCTCGCGTATCTGGAGTTGAAGAAGTTCGAGATATACAATCTGCGAGCCATCACGCGGGGAAAGGAGGCCAATCTCCCCATGGAGCGGATTCGGAATTACCTGGTGATATAAATGGAGATCGCAGTGATAGGGGGCGGAGAATTCGTCATCGGTTTCAGGCTGGCAGGGATTCGCAAGATATTCGCTGCAGAGAACGAGGAGCAGCTCCGTGCATACATCAATCAGGTGCTGGAGGACCCGAACGTGGGCATACTGGTGATGGACAACCGGGATATGCAGCGCCTTCCCGTGAGGCTTCAGAGAACGCTGGAGAACTCGATCAGGCCGACCGTCATCACGATCGGCGAGGAAGAGGGCGGGATCTCCATGAGAGAACGGATTAAGCGATCGGTGGGTGTTGATCTGTGGAAATGAAAGAGGAAAAGAAAACTGTCTCGAAAGCGGGAGTACTCAGGCGGATCTCAGGGCCTGTGGTCACCGCGGTGGGCCTCGAGGCCCACATGTACGATCTGGTGAAGGTGGGCCGCGAAGAGCTGATGGGAGAGGTGATCAAGATCAAGGGGGAGGACGTGATCATCCAGGTGTATGAGGATACAGCCGGCATCAGACCGGGCGAACCTGTGGTGAACACCTCTCTCCCGCTCGCGGTCGAGCTCGGGCCCGGGCTCATGAAGAGCATATACGACGGTATTCAGCGCCCCCTCTCCGTACTTGTCGACAGGATGGGCAACTTCATCGAGCGCGGGGTGAGTGCCCCTGGTCTCGACAGGACCGCCAGATGGGACTTCAAACCCCTGGTCAAGAAGGGCGACCGGGTGAGCGCCGGCAGCATCATCGGAGAGGTCCCCGAAACGAGGAGCATCGTCCATCGCATCATGGTTCCTCCGAACGTGAAGGGGGGCGTGGTGAAGGAGATACGGGAAGGGAAGTTCACGGTCGAGGAGGTCGTCTGCACCCTCGAGGATGGGACCGCTCTGACGATGATGCACAAATGGCCCGTGCGCGTTCCACGGCCCTATCAGGAGAAGCTGAATCCGGATATCCCGCTCCTCACCGGGCAGAGGATACTCGACGGGCTGTTCCCCATCGCAAAGGGTGGCACGGCCGCTATTCCCGGCCCCTTCGGGTCGGGGAAGACTGTGACCCAGCAGCAGCTGGCCAAATGGTCCGATGCGAAGATCGTCGTCTACATCGGCTGCGGGGAGCGCGGCAACGAGATGACCGAGGTGCTGACCGAGTTCCCGAACCTGCTCGATCCGACGACGGGCAATCCGCTGATGGAGAGGACGACGCTCATCGCAAACACCTCAAACATGCCGGTGGCCGCAAGGGAGGCCTCGGTGTACACAGGCATCACCATCGCGGAGTACTTCCGTGACATGGGATACGACGTTTCGCTCATGGCGGACTCCACATCGAGGTGGGCGGAGGCGATGAGGGAGATCTCTTCCCGCCTCGAGGAGATGCCCGGAGAGGAGGGTTATCCGGCGTACCTGGCCGCAAGGTTGAGCGAGTTCTACGAGAGGGCCGGTCGCGTAAGAACACTGAACGGTCAGCACGGGTCAGTGTCGGTCATCGGCGCCGTCAGCCCGCCAGGCGGGGACTTCTCGGAGCCCGTGACCCAGAACACACTCAGAATAGTGAAGGTCTTCTGGGCGCTTGATGCCAAACTCTCGCAGCGGCGGCACTTCCCCGCGATCAACTGGCTGAACTCCTACTCGCTGTATCTCGATATCCTGAACGACTGGTACGCGGCGAATGTCTCGCCGGAATGGAACACCCTGCGTGCGTGGATGATGGAGGTGCTGCAGAAGGAGGCGGAATTGCAGGAGATTGTCCAGCTCGTGGGTTCCGATGCACTCCCCGAAGAGCAGCAGATCACCATTGAGATCGCGAGGATGATCAGGGAGATCTTCCTGCAGCAGAACGCCTATGACAAGGTCGACACCTACTGCGATATGACGAAGCAGTACGATATGGTAAAGGCGATAAGGAAGTTCTCTGATCTCGCATATGCGGCGCAGGCAGCGGGTGTGCTGCCCCAGCAGGTGATGGCAGTGAAGGCGAAGTCAGAGCTGCCGCAGATAAAATTCATCAAGGACTACAGGCCAGAACTCGCACGTATCATGGATTCGATGGAGAAGGAGTTCAACGCACTCAGGGCAGGGATCTCATGAAGGAGTACAGGACAATTACCCAGATCGCAGGCCCCCTCGTCTTCGTGGAGAAGACCGAACCGATCGGATATGCCGAGCTGGTGAATATCGTGCTGGCGGATGGCACCATCAAGAGGGGTCAGGTGCTGGACACGAGCGACGAGATTGTGGTGGTCCAGGTATTCGAGACCACCGCAGGGATAGGAAGGGACAGCGGGGTCCGCTTCACCGGTGAGACGATCAAGATGCCCGTCGGGAGGGAGATGCTCGGGAGGATACTCTCCGGGGGTGGAAAACCCATCGACGGGGGCCCGGAGATCGTGCCCGAGAAGCGACTCGACATCACAGGTGCAGCGATCAACCCCTATGCGAGGCATCCCCCGGAGGAGTTCATCCAGACCGGGATATCAACGATCGACGGAATGAACACGCTCGTCAGAGGCCAGAAGCTCCCAATCTTCTCAGGCGCAGGTCTGCCGCATAACGATATCGCCCTCCAGATCGCACGGCAATCAAAGGTGCTGGGCGCGAAGGAGTCCTTTGCCGTCGTCTTTGCCGCCATGGGGATCACAAAGGAGGAGGCGAACCACTTCATGGCCGACTTCGAGCGCACGGGTGCGCTGGAGCGTGCGGTCGTGTTTCTGAACCTTGCCGACGATCCTGCGGTCGAGCGGATCATCACCCCGCGTCTGGCGCTTACGACTGCAGAATACCTCGCTTTCACCCTCGGGATGCATGTGCTCGTCATCCTCACCGACATGACGAACTACTGCGAGGCGCTCCGGCAGATCGGCGCCGCCAGGGAGGAGGTCCCGGGAAGGCGCGGCTACCCGGGTTACATGTACACCGATCTCGCCTCCATCTACGAGAGGGCAGGGGTGATACACGGGATGAGTGGGTCGATCACGCAGTTCCCGATCCTGACCATGCCGGGCGACGATATCACGCACCCGATCCCTGACCTCACCGGTTATATCACGGAAGGCCAGATCGTCATCTCCAGAGAGCTACACCGGAAGGGCATCTACCCGCCGATAAACGTCCTGCCATCCCTTTCGCGCCTGATGAACCTCGGTATAGGCGAGAAGCACACGAGGGAGGACCACAAGAAGGTCTCGGATCAGCTCTATGCAGCGTATGCCGAGGGGAACGATCTCAGAGGTCTGGTCGCGATCGTGGGCAAGGATGCCCTTTCGGAGCGTGACCGGATGTTCCTGGAATTCGCTGATCTCTTCGAGGACCGCTTCGTTCGGCAGGGGAAGGACGAGAACCGTGCGATCACACAGACCCTCGATCTCGGATGGGAGCTCCTTGCAACGCTGCCGGTGGAGCAGCTGGTGAGGATCGACCGGGGGCTGATCGAGAAGTACCACCCGAAGTTCAGGGGACAGAGGCAGGCAGGCGCTGCGCAACCGCAGTCAGTGAAGGGGTAACCGACCATGGCAATGCAGGATATCAAACCGACACGCTCGGAGCTGATCAATATCAAGCGGAAGATCAAGCTCTCGGAACGCGGTTACAATATCCTGAAGATGAAGCGCGACGGCCTGATCCTCGAGTTCTTCGGGGTGCTGGACGAGGCGAAGAACACCCGGGGGGAACTCCAGAAGAAATACCAACTGGCGAAGGAGATGATCGCACTCTCGAACACGATAGAGGGGACGATCAGCCTGAAAGCGGCGGCCTTCTCCGTTAAGGAGACGCCGGAGATCTCCGTAAAACCCAAAAATGTGATGGGTGTCGTGGTCCCTGAGATCACCTCGAAGAAGGTGAGGAAGCAGCTGCTGGAACGAGGTTACGGCCTCCTGGGCACCTCTCCGGTCCTCGACGAGACCGCGAATGCATACGAGAGCCTGGTGGACAGCGTTGTGAGGAGCGCAGAGATCGAAACGACGATGAAGAAGCTGCTGGATGAGATCGAGAGCACGAAGAGACGGGTAAATGCGCTGGAGTACCGCGTCATCCCGGAGCTCACGGAGGCGAGAGACTTCATCAAGATGAGGCTGGACGAGATGGAGAGGGAGGAGCTCTTCCGGCTGAAAAAGATAAAGGCGAGGACCGCCGCCTGATATGCGTATGCACGAGATCGCCACTCTCAGGGATGTGAACGTGAGGGGGAGGACGATCCTCCTCCGTCTCGACCTCAACTCCCCCATCGATCCCGCGACGCGGAAGATACTCGATGACAAGAGGTTCCGAGAGCATCTCCCCACGGTGCAGTATCTGGAGGAGAGCCGAACGGTAATTCTCGCGCACCAGAGCCGGCCCGGGAAGAAGGACTTCACCACTCTCGAAGAACATGCGAGGTATCTGGAGCGTCTCGTCCACAAACCCGTCGCGTACGTGGACGACATCTTCGGGCGCTCGGCGAAGGAGGCGGTGCGTGCGATGAAGGCCGGCGATCTGCTCATGCTGGAGAATATCAGGTTCAACGCAGAGGAGAACCTCACACTGAAGCCGCAGGATGCAGCAAAGACTCTACTCGTGAGGAATCTCTCTACCATGGCAGAGATCTTTGTGAACGATGCCTTCGGCACTGCGCACCGCTCACAGCCGAGCATGGTGGGCCTTCCGCTGGTGATGCGCTCGGTCGCAGGCCTCCTGATGGAGAAGGAGGTCTTTACCCTTGGAAGAATCTTCAGGGATCCCCCGAGGCCGGTTGTCTTTGTCCTCGGGGGCACGAAGGCGGATGATTCTATCCAGGTAGCGAAGAATGTGCTGGAATCGGGTATCGCCGACAGAGTGCTCGCAATAGGCGTGGTGGGCAACCTCTTCCTGCTCGCGAAAGGCAACGAGATCGGAAAACCCTCCACCCAGCTGATCCAGCAGCTCGGCTACACAGAGGAAGTCGAGAAGGCGAAGGAGCTCCTCGCACGCTACCCCGATAATATCATGCTTCCTGCCTCTGTGGCGGTTAAGGAAGGCGGAGGTCGGGTGGAATACATCGCAGACCGGATACCTGCAGAGGTGCCCGTACTCGATATCGGTGCGGAAGCGATCGGGGAGATGACCGGTGTACTCAAATCCGCGGGCACGGTGGTGTTCAATGGTCCGGCGGGTGTCTTCGAGGAGGCGCCTTTTGCAACGGGCACGCACGAGCTGTTGAAGGCAGCGGCGAAGGCCGAGTTCTCCGTCATCGGCGGAGGACATACCGCTGCCGTCGTGGAGCAGCTGGGCATCGAACGGGACTTCACCCATATATCCACGGGCGGAGGCGCCTGCATCGAGTTTCTCACAGGAAAGAAGCTCCCGGCGCTGCTCGCGCTGGAGGAGTCGAAGAGGATGTTCGGACTGTGAAGGTTGCATAATTTTCATCCACGATTCTGTTTTGATCCAGCCATTTTTTTTGTTCAGCCGACAATTCACAGTAAAAAGAGCTCGAAAATACATTATCCGAACCAAAAAAAAAGATCTTTGTACTATGAGTCTAAAACCCCAAATATGCGCATAATCGATGGATTTGACGATGAATCCATCCAGACAATCGGCCATCTCGGGATCGTCGTTGGAACATATGGCCCCCCGGGGATCGGACACGTTATTCACCGTGCGATACCCACGGCCGACGTCGAAGTGGATCTTCTTCCTTTTCCGGAGTTTGCGGGAATATTCGGTCCTCGTGAATGGGGGGGACGAGTCCAGAAAATTGCATATTTTAACGAAGATTTGCGGAATACATTTAGTGTGCCGGTGTTGCGGTACGAAACATATCATTTTTGATTTCCACCTGTGTAAGATCGGGTTCAGGAGATTGCTGAGAATATTTCAATGATCTGGACCGGCAGTACGATCGGGAAGATGTGAGATCGGTTGGACAATCCAGTTCTTTGTCATTCAGGCAAGAGACGATAATAGATACCTCTCTTCCAGAGATCGACCTGTTCACAACCATCGTTCACCACATTCCACCGATGCCCGATCCTCCGGTGAATGTGCAATCATCGACCCCCATCAGGTCAATACCTCCTGGAGATGAAATGGAACCATAAGGATCACCTTCACCTGCCGATCCCAGAAGGGGGTTCTGCCATCCGATGCCCCTGCCTCTCTGGCGCCCCTGGCCGCGATTCCTCCTTTCTGACCCGGATCGAACTTCGGGTGATCCTCTACACAGACCGAGGATATAACAGGAGTGTGGCGTGTCCGTCATCCGAACACTGCATGTGTCCATTACATTCGATCCGGTTGCAATAATTAGAGCGATATCGTGAATCCCTGAACTTCGCGTATACTTTATCCAGGGTCCTGATGAATACCTGCGCTCGAGAGAGTAAAAGACAGGAGAACCCCGATGAACATTCAGGAATGAGGGATCGTCATCAAACATCCTTCGTTCTCAGGTAATGATTCGGGTTTTTGGATGCAGAAACACCCCAGTTGGCTCTCCCCCTGTCTCCGTCGCTCTTTTTTTAATCCCTTTTCCATATCTGGAGAGTATGGAATAACTCTTCGCCAGTCAGGGGGAAATCGGTTCGATATATGGTGGGAGAGTCGCACCTGTACCATTGCTGTCGGCATCGTCACTTTACATCGTGCCATCCACTGCGAATCCCTGTCCAGGGGTGCACGCTCATTCCGGCTCGTGATATTGGCGATAATACGGAGAAAGACGGAGAAAGGAATGGACTATGCAACGCGACGAACGACGAGAGACGCAGCAAGTCAAACAACGAATAGCGCCTTCGGAGGAGCGTCCACATCCAATCACCTGTCATGGCGGTGGGGCGGGTATATCTCCATGCGTTCCCGAAAGAACGGAAAGGCCTGCAAAAATGCAAAAACGCGATAAATCCCTATTTCCTGTTTATCTCCTCCCTTACCCTCCTGCAGATATCGTGGCACAATCCCCTGAACTCCTCGCCGATCTCCTCCCAGGTGGGGCTGCCATGCAGATCGCCTGACTGCCCCCGCCGCGGGGCCTCTCTCCTGACCTCCGGCTCTTCTTCGCACCCGCATCGGCCATCCACGGCAATGGAGAGATATCCTGCGATGAGGATTACAATGAAGATCAGGGGGTAGAGGATCACCTTCAGCAGTTCGATCGCATGTGCGATATCCATACCAAAATATGTGTTCAGGAATAGGATCAGGCCTATGAGGAACGAGGCGAGGAGGACGCATCCGGTCGCACTGAAGATCGGGTATAGCAGATTGAAGGGAAAAGGGAACGCAGCGAAGACATCCCCGATGGCAAAGATGACGGAGAAGAGGATGATGAGTGGCGCACTGGCGACGAGGAAATCGACGAATGCAGAAAAGAACGCGATCGAGGCGCGATCGGCGATGAACCTGAGGAGCCAGAGCACTAGGAGGAAGAACACGATGCCTATCAGACCGGAGATCAGCACCTGTATGGGATGTGTTCTTCTCCTCATAGTGCACTCACGCTCTTGAGAAATAATTTACATTCATTACTCTCATTCCCGACCATTTAATGATGCTGACAAATGGAGCTATGGGTACGTAAGTTCTCTGTAATGAAGGGCTGGAAGAAAGATTTTCTGCCATGCCAGGCGGTCACTGTCATGCATGTCCCGCGACTTTATCACAGTATGATGGCAGGCAGAACAGGGTGAACACCTGGAGGCGTGGAAGAGGAAGAAAGGCCATGGATTTTATTTTAATACGGAAACAAACCAGAGCAACCATATTATTGCCTCTCCCATCCCGATTGAAGACGCGAAAAATGTCCTGAAAAACCATAACTACCTCTCTAATTGGTCATATTCCCTTCAGATCTGCATTTCAGTCATCATCCACCTATGAAAAGGACTCCCCGAAATCTATGGGCCTTCAGCCTGACTTCCCGTCCGATGGAGCTGCGATTGGAGTACCCCCGCCAGCTCCTCTGCCCTTCCGGAACCGAGAAGAAACGATCGGCCGCTCTTCAGCGTTATCTGCACCCCCTCGTCCCCCGAGACATTATAGGCCCACCCCTTTCTCCCGATCCTGATACCCCACCCCCCATAATCGAGGAGCGGGCGATACCGCACCGCCTCCACATCCGCGATGCTACCGAAGGGAAATATCCTCCATGTGAGATGGAATGGATACATCCGGAACCGGAGCGAATTCCGGGTCACCTGTATCTCCAGTCTCAGCAGAAGGAAGAGCAGGGGGATGAGCATCCCGAAGATCGCAAGGACGATCAGCACCACGATATCAGTTACAGGATGATCCCCGAAGGGCTCTCCCATCAGGATCTGCTGGATGAATGCATACCATGCGATGGCCGCGATGAATGAGAGGATGATGAGGATCCAGAACTGCCTGAAACGCTGCTCCTCGGAAAATCGTATGTCCTCATCGGAAGTACGGCCACTCATGGATTGCCCCTTAATTATTCGCTCTTTTTCGGCAAATAATCTCTCCGAATATGCCTCTCCTGCGCTCCAGCGCCAGTGCGGCATTCCCGCAACAAGATTTTTCGAGGAGAAAAAGACCATCGTAGATCGATCCGCGACGAAATATGGAGCTGCAATCCATCATTATACAGGATGAACCACAGGACACTGTATGGAATGCATCTCTGCACACACGGATAGTCCCCCTCGATTCGAAACAGAGCGATTCACCAGGGCGTATATCATACAGAATCTCGTTTTTTTCAGAAATTGCGATGAAAAAACCTGATTCCAGGAAGCCGGTCGTCTAAACTATCCTGATGGGTGCGACCGCCTCGGTTATCGGGGATTGGATGCGCTTTTTTCGATAATAATAAAATAGTTAATATACTATAAGTATTACCGCCGTGCTTTAGATAGGAAATATTTAAATAAAATAAAGTATATCTATCAGAGAACCCAAAGCCACCAGCGTTAGAGGGATCCACAGTGCATCATGGCGTGCGATCAACAGATGAAAATGGTCTTACGGCTGAAGCAGGTTGCGATAGAACGCTGCCGGGAGAGAGTCATTGCAGCAAGGCAATCGCGACCGGAGGGTACGAAGAACGAAGGGGAAGGGAAAGGAAACCCCGTGGTTAGCCGTCGATTGAAGGAGATGTATGGCCTTTAAGGGGCGGAGGAGACGATGACCGAAAAATCGATCCTGCGCGTTATCAGGGAGAAGGAGCTCGAGATGAGTGTCGCCATCGAGCAGGCACGCAGGGAGGCCGACCTGGTGCTGGAGAAGGCACGTCGTGAGGCGGCAGAGCTGGTCGCCCGATTGGAGGAGGAGGGCAGATCAGAAGCCGAGGCGTACCGTATGCATGAGATGGCCCGTATTGAAGAGGAATCGAAGACGCTCGAGGCGAAGGGAAAGGAGGATGCGGAGAGGATCAGATTAAAGGGAATATCAAAGATACCGCAGGCTGTCGAAATGATAAAGAGTGCGGTACTGGGGCAATGAGGGGAAATGCTTCAGAAGATGATTAAAATACAGGTGGTGGGTCCGAAGAAGGATCTCCACCGGGTGGTGGATATCCTCTACCGGGAGGGGACGGTCCACCTGGAAGACGTCTCCGACAGCATCGCCGCAGGAGAGACGATGCTCCGCCGGATGGAGATGGAGAAGACCGTGGACCTCCTGAACCTGCAGGGAAGGATTGGTGGAATGCTCCTGATGCTCTCGGATAAATGGAGGGTGCCGGTGAAGGAGCAGGAGTTATACAATACATACATGAACCTCTCCCAGGATGCGCTGATGGGGGAGGCGAAGAAGATCCTCGACGAGCTGGAGGCGCCACTGAAGACACTCGCCACCGAGAAGAGCGATATCGAGTTTACCATCGCGAACCTGATACGGTACGAGAAGATCATCGAGAAGATCAGACCGCTCGAAAGTCAGCTTCCGGTGCTGGAGGGATTCGAGATCACGGTCATCCTGATTGCAAGGGAGTTCAGGGAGGTGCTCGAGATCATCAGAAGCGCCCTCGTGAAGATCACGAGGAACCAGTTCGAGCTGATCTCAGCCGATGTGGACGAGGAGACGATCGCCACGGTGATGGTCTTCCACAAGAGGTATTCGGATGATGTACACGCCTTCATTCATACACAGAACGTGAACGAGGTGCGGCTCCCCGCGGAGTATCTGGGCAAACCCTTCGACGAGATTCTCCGGCTGATTGACGAAAAAAAGAGAGGCCTGGAGGAGAAGAGGATAAAAATCGAGCAGGATCTGAACGAGATCGCCATCCGATGGGGTAACCAGCTCGAGGGAATGCAGCGGGCGTTGAAAGACCGCTATGCGGAGCTCTCCGTCTTCAATAAGTTCGGCCAGACTGATTATGCATTCGTCATTCTGGGATGGATACCCAAGAAGTTCCTCCATAAAACTGCAAAGGCGCTGAAGGGCGAATTCGGAGAGAGGGTGCTGGTGAACGAGATACCCCTGACCCCCGAGATGCTCGAAAAGGCGCCCACCTTCTACGATAACCCACGGATCGTCAAACCATTCGAATATGTCCTGAAGCTCATCGGTCCTGCAAAATATCTGGAGGTGGATCCATCGCCCCTGATCACATTGTTCTTCCCGATCTTCTTCGGTCTCATGGTGGGGGATATCGCCTATGGGTTGATCATCCTCGTATTCGCGGTCCTGATGAAGAGACGGTTCCATCAGCACGAGGCATTCCAGCAGCTGATGAATATCCTGATCATATCCTCCTTCCCCGCGATCCTCTTCGGATTTCTATATGGTGAGTTCTTCGGGGATTTCGGGGAGCATATGGGATGGTTACACCCCATCGAATTCATGGGCATC
This sequence comes from Methanomicrobiales archaeon, assembly GCA_029907705.1. Taxonomy (GTDB): domain Archaea; phylum Halobacteriota; class Methanomicrobia; order Methanomicrobiales; family JACTUA01; genus JARYLJ01. The sequence continues at coordinate 14,660 of JARYLJ010000003.1, read as the reverse complement.
ACGTGGAACAGGATGGAGGCGATCGTCCCCCTGCTCATCCTTTCCATCGCGATCGGCGTCTTTCATGTGCTGCTCGGTTTATTCCTCGGTATCGTCAACGCGTGGGCGCTGATGAGCTGCGAACATCATACAGCCGCCTGCAGGAGGCATATATGCGAGAAGGCAGGTATGATGGCCGTGCTCGTCGGAATCATACTCGTTATAGGCGCCGTAGCCGGTATGATCCCCGGTGTGCTGATGCAGCCGGGCATCCTGCTCGTCATCGTTGCACTCCCTCTGATCATCTATGGGGGCGGCTTCTTCGGTGCCTTCGAGATCATCAGCATGATAGGAAATATCCTTTCGTACGCCCGTATCATGGCCATCGGATTGGCATCGGTCATTCTTGCGGTTGTGGCGAATAAGCTGGGCGGGATGACCGATGTCGCACTCATCGGCCTCCTCATCGCCGCCATGCTGCATGGATTGAACCTCATCCTGGCAATGTTCAGTCCATTCCTTCACTCTCTCCGTCTGCATCTGGTCGAGTTCCATTCGAAGTTCTTCGAAGGAGGAGGAAAGCTCTACAAACCGTTCGGAAAGGAGGGTTGACGGCCCGTATCCGCATATTGGCCACATGATCCGTCCCACAGACGGTGAAGGCCTGGATGGGGGATCCCAGTGTGGATTCCTGCTCTCACGCTGCCGCAGGGAAACCTGTGGACCAAGTATTACCCGGTATGATGCATATGTGGAGGTTGTAACAAAATGGTGGATTTTGGAATTCCAATAGGTGCCGGCATCGCATTCGGCCTTGGTGCACTGAGCACGGGAATCGCGCAGTCGAAGATTGGTGCCGCGGGTGCCGGTGCAGTCGCTGAAAAGCCCGAGAGCTTCGGCCTTATGATCATACTGGTGGCGATTCCAGAGACCCTTGTGATCCTGGGCTTTGTGGTCGCTTCCATGATTATGATCATGCTCGGGGGCTGAACCGACCTCCTGCTCAAGGCGGGGGTCCATCGGGGTTCGGTTAAAAGGGGGGGGGATCCGAAATTTCGTACGAGAACCTGATCGAGGCAGTGGTCACCGATGCACAGGAGAGGATCCGGGAGCTCAGGGAGAAGGCCTCCGCCGAGGCAGAGGGAATTAAAAAGGAGGCACTCTCCAGAGAAGACGAGATAAAGAAAAGATACAGGGAGAACGTGAGAAAAGAGCTCGAATTGGAGAGGAGAAGGATCATCTCCTCGGTGAAGGAGAGGAACAGGATCGAGATCCTCAGAGCGAAGAACAAGGTTCTGGAGCAGGCCTACAGAGAAGCATACGAATCACTCGTGCATCTGCGGGATTCCCCTGCATACCGTGATTTCCTTCGCCGTAGCATCCGTGAATCCATCTCCGAACTCGAAGGCGAATCCATCGTCATTCATGCAGATAAAAGGGACGAGCCGCTCTGCAGGGAGATTATCGGAGAGTTGGGCAGGAACTGCGAGATAAAAACCGATCTGGTTAGTTCTGGTGGTGTCACCGCGAGCAGTGCAGACGGCAGGCATCTGATCCTGAATTCGATCGAATCGCGCCTCGAGCGGATAAAGGAGAGGATGAGACCGCCCCTCTTCGAATTGCTCTTTGGTGAGTGAGATGGAGCACGCGTATGTAAACGCCAGGGTGAAGAGCATGAAGAGCGCTCTTCTCGGAAAGGAGTCGATGGAATCCATCATCTCCAAGCCCGACCTGGAGAGCCTGATCGCAGAACTCCATAAAACTACGTACGGAGAGGAGCTGGAGAAGGCGAGCGTCAGATACTCAGGCATCTCTCTCCTCGACATCGCGCTGAGGAACCACATGGTCAGGGTCTCCAGAAAGATACTGGAGATGGCAGGAAGAGAGGAAGAGGACTGGCACCTTCGCTTCCTGATGACCCGATGGGATCTGCACAACGTGAAGACGATACTCAGGGGCAAGAACATCGCCACCAGTCCGGAGGAGATCCTGGCGTGTATCGTGCCGGCGGGTGAACTGGATGAGGCCGCCTGTATCGAACTGATAAGGCAGCCTGACATCAAGGCGACGATCGATCTGCTCGCCACATGGGGCATCGACCTTTCCCGTCCGCTCACCAGGCATTTCAGCCGGTATCTCGAGAGCCGGGATATGTCCACACTGGAGTATGCCCTCGACAGGTTCTATTACGAGAACGCAATCGCCCGGCTGAAGAAGGGTGAGTCGACTGACGACGAGATACTCCTCGATTTCCTCGGCGCCGAGGTGGACACGATAAATGTAAAGACGGTGCTCAGAGCGGTGAGGGATCGCCTGAGGCCGGAGAATCTTGCAGAACTGCTCATCAGGGGTGGAAAGATACTAACGCAGGAAAAGCTACTCGCGATGGCCGCGTCACCCTCTCTCGAGGTGGCGGTGAAGCAACTCGCCGGCACTATTTATTCGAGCCTCATCGGAACTGGCGAGAGGTCATCCAGCGAGGGGAGAATTTCAGAGTTCGAGAAGGAGCTCGAAAGGCTCCTCATGAAGAGGGCGATCGGGCTGTTTCTGAAGGACCCACTGAGCATCGCGATCCCGCTCGCATATCTCTGGGCAAAGGAGATCGAGTTCAGGAACATCAGGCTGATCGGGCGGGCGAAACTGGAGGATATACCCGAAAAGGAGCTCAGGGAGGCGCTCATCCGTGTATAGGTTCATCGTGGTCACCGATTCGGAGTCAGCGTCAGGTTTCAGGCTGGCCGGGGTGGAGGTGGTGGAGGCGAATACACAGGAGGACGCATCCAGACTGATACCATCGCTCCTGAACAGGGACGACACGGGAATACTTGCCGTGCCCGAAGAGTTCATGGAAGGGCTCGATCAGAGGGTGCTCGAGAAGATCAGGAAGACCTACCGTCCTCTCGTTATTCCCATTCCGGGAAGAAGGCGGGTCGCTGACAGGACCGGTTACCTGGAGAGGCTGTTGAGGCGTGCGATCGGTTACGATATCGTCCTGAGGAGGTAGTTCAATGATCAGAGGACATATATCACGTATCACGGGTCCGGTGGTGATCGCCAGCGGCATGACGGGTTCGAAGATGTATGACGTGGTGAAGGTCGGACGTGAAGGGCTGAACGGGGAGATCATCAGGCTCGAGGGGGATCAGGCGGTGGTTCAGGTGTATGAGGATACCTCGGGGCTCATCGTGGGGGAGCCCGTGGAGAATACAGAGCTCCCCCTCTCTGTCGAACTGGGCCCGGGGCTCCTCTCCTCCATCTACGATGGCATCCAGCGCCCGCTTCCGGCATTGGCAGAAAGTAGCGGAAGCTTCATCGCAAGGGGGATCTCGGTTCCCGGGCTCGACAGAAAGAAGGGGTGGAGCTTCATGCCCGTGGTAAAGCCAGGCGCGGAGGTGAAGGGCGGAGATACCATCGGCACAGTGATGGAGTTCCATATCGAACATCGCATTCTGGTGCCACCGAATATCTCAGGAAGGGTAAAGGAGATCCAGGAGGGAGAGTTCACAATCGAGGAGCCGGTGGCCGAGATGGAGGACGGAGCGAAACTATCGCTGATGCAGAAGTGGCCTGTCAGGATCGGGAGGCCTTATCAGAGGAAGATGGATCCCGATACCCCGCTCATCACGGGACAGAGGGTCTTCGACACGATGTTTCCGGTCTCCAAGGGGGGGACGGCGATGATTCCAGGAGGTTTCGGCACAGGGAAGACGGTTGCAGAGCAGACGCTCGCGAAATGGGCGGATACACAGATCGTGGTCTACATCGGCTGCGGGGAGCGTGGCAACGAGATGACCGATGTCCTGGCCGAATTTCCGGAGCTCCTCGATCCCCGGACGAAGCTGCCGCTGATCCAGCGCACCGTCCTGATCGCGAACACCTCCAACATGCCGGTGGCTGCGAGGGAGGCATCCATCTATACAGGCATCACCATCGCGGAGTACTACAGGGACATGGGTTACGATGTATCACTCATGGCTGACTCCACCTCCCGGTGGGGCGAGGCGCTCCGCGAGGTCTCAGGGAGGCTGGAGGAGATGCCCGGGGAGGAAGGTTATCCGGCATACCTTGCCACCCGGCTCGCCGCCTTCTATGAACGGGCAGGGAGGGTGATCTGTCTCGGTTCAGAGGGGAGAAAGGGTTCGATCACCGTAGTCGGTGCAGTCAGTCCACCCGGTGGCGACTTCTCTGAGCCGATCACCCAGAATACACTCCGAATCGCCGGAACCTTCTGGGCGCTCGATACGAGCCTCGCATACAGGCGTCATTTCCCGTCGGTGAACTGGATCAGATCATACTCGCTCTACCTGGACAGCATCCAGCCCTGGTATCTGACGGCGGGATACAAGGACTGGAAGGAGGTGAGGGCAAGGGCAATGTACCTCCTCCAGAAGGAGGTGGAGCTGCAGGAGATTGTCCAGCTCGTTGGACCGGACGCACTCCCCGAGAGCGAAAAGGCGATCCTGGAAGTGGCGAGGATGCTCCGGGAGGACTTCCTGCAGCAGAGCGCCTTCCATGACGTCGACTCGTACTGTCCGCTCGAAAAACAGTACTGGATGCTGCGTGTGATCCTCTCCTTCTTCGACCGGCTGAATCAGGCGATGAACAAAGGGGTACCACTGAGAAAGATCCTCTCCCTCCCGATCAAGGCCGAGATCGGGAGAATGAAGGAGCTGGAGGATCCGAAGAGGATACAGTCGATGATGGAGGAGATCGATCAGAGCATCCTCGCGCTGGAGGCGGAGCGATGAGTCCGCAATCTCTCGTCACAAAGCAGTACAGAACGGTCAGCTACGTCTCGGGCCCCCTGATCTTCGTCAGGAACGTTAAGAACGTCTCCTATGGCGAGATCGCCGAGATCACGCTGCCTTCAGGGGAGAGGAGGCGGGGACAGGTGCTGGATATATCAAAGGAGATGGCCGTGGTACAGGTCTTCGAGGGGACAAGAGGTATCGATAACTTCAACACGAAGGTGAGATTCACCGGCGAACCCATGCTGCTGGGTGTATCCCCCGATATGATGGGGCGGATATTCGATGGGATCGGCAGGCCGCGGGACGGTGGACCTGAGATCATCGAGGAGGAGAGGCTCGATATCAACGGAAGACCGATCAACCCTGCCTCCAGAGACAAACCATCGGACTTCATCCAGACGGGCATATCCGTGATAGATGGCCTGAACACGCTCGTGAGGGGACAGAAGCTCCCAATCTTCTCGGGTGCCGGGCTGCCCGCGAACAAGCTGGCAGCACAGATCGCGAGGCAGGCGAAGGTGGTCGGCGAGGGTGAGCAGTTCGCTGTCGTCTTCGCTGCCATGGGAATCACCTTCAAGGAGGCATCCTTCTTCATGAGGGACTTCGAACGCACCGGGGCGCTGGAGCGGGTGATATTCTTCATGAACCTGGCGGATGACCCGACCATAGAAAGGCTTGCCACGCCGAGATGCGCCCTCACCGCGGCGGAGTTCCTCGCCTATTCCCACGACCTCCACGTCCTCGTGATCCTCACCGACATGATCAACTACTGCGAGGCCCTTCGCGAGATCTCCACTGCACGTGAAGAGGTGCCTGGCCGGCGTGGATATCCTGGTTACATGTACACCGACCTCGCCTCCATCTACGAGAGGGCGGGCAGGATCAAGGGGAGACGCGGCTCAATCACGCAGCTTCCCATCCTGACGATGCCCGACGATGATATCACCCATCCGGTGCCCGACCTCACGGGTTACATCACCGAGGGGCAGATCGTCATGAGCAGGGATCTCTTCAGACGGGGTGGAGATCCTCCGGTGGATGCGCTGCCCTGCCTCTCGAGACTGATGAATCTGGGTATAGGGGCAGGGAAGACGAGGGAGGATCACAGGAACGTCGCAGATCAGCTCTATTCCTCCTATGCCTACGGACGGGATCTGAGGAGGCTGGTCGCGATCGTCGGCGAGGAGGCGCTCACCGACCTGGACAAGAAGTACCTGAAGTTCGCAGACGAGTTCGAGAAGAAGTTCATCACGCAGGGTGACGAAGATCGTGACATTGAGCGGACATTCGATATCGCATGGTCCCTTCTCACACTATTGCCAGAGGAGGAGCTGAAGCGCATTAAGAGGGAGTATATTCAGAAGTACCATCCCTCGAGAAAGAAGTGATACGGTATGGAGCAGGTCACTCCCACGAGGACGGAGCTGATCAGGAAGAAGGCACAGATCAAGCTCGCGGAGCAGGGCAGGGATCTTCTTAGGGAGAAGATGGATGCGCTCATACGAGAGTTCTTCCGTGTGATGGAGAACGTATCGCTCTCACGGGAGGAGCTGGAAAACGTCTCCGCGATTGCGAACCGCTACCTGCTCATGGCCCTCGCGATCGATGAGCCGGTCACCCTGAGGTCGGCGTCGATGGCGACCCGCAAAGGAACCAGCGTGGACATCAAGGGTAAGAACGTGATGGGGGTCCCGGTGCCCATCATCGAGAAGAAGAACTTCCTTCGAAGTACATTCGACAGGGGGTACAGTGTCATCTCCGTCAGCAGCCGGATCGACGAAGTGGCGGAGAAGTTCGAGAACACGCTCGATCTCATCCTCGAACTTGCGGAGACGGAGACCGCATTGAACCGGCTGGGGGGCGAGATCCAGATGACGAGAAGGCGTGTGAATGCACTGGAGCAGATACTGATCCCTGATCTGAAGAAACAGGCAAAATATATCGGGATCGTCATCGATGAACGGGAGAGAGAGGATCTCTTCCGGCTGAAGAAGGTGAAGAAGATCATCGAGCGGAAGAAGATGGCCTCTGCCCCGCTAGGTGGGTGAGAGTGTTCTCTGGAGAATACCGATCACTCTCTCCACCGCCTCTCCTTCGGTCTTCTCCCTCCTTCTAACACTCGCGCCCAGTGAGATCATCTCTTCCAGATCCTTTCTTGTCAGACGGGAGAAAGAGAACCTCTCCCACGTGGCTTTGCCTGTGGCGACCCAGCTCTCGCCCAGCATGTACCTCAGCAGCTCGATCTCCGAAGTGGAGAGTGCCCTCCACGCCGGACCTGTGCTCTCCCTGATCTTCTCGATGGCATTATCGACGGCCTTCTCCCGGTGCAGCTGAAATGCACGCCGCCCTCTCTCATCGCTCGAGATTTCGGGCATATGACCACAGACGATCATGGCATGTAGAAGATATATGCTTTACCTGTCTTCAGTTGAACCAGTGGAAATAGAGGGAAAACTGAACTACGGAATCTGAGCGATCCATTGTATTTTTTGAATCGGATATTGCCTCATAGTGGTGCCCTATTATTGAATAGAGTGTCTCCGTCACTGCATCCACCGGCTGTTGTTGTGTTGGGCAGGATGAATACATGCATGATTCATTTAACTTTTATTTTTTATATAAATATAATTCAAATTTTTAAATTTGAAATTTTATTTTATTTTGTCATTTTATCAAAAATTTAATGGCTATTATAATTATAAATATAAATTAATAGATTAATAATTTAGTAATTTATATATACTATAAAGTAAATTAATTATCCATGGACTGTGAATACCATCAGAAAAACGAACCGGTATACGGCGGCAAGAGCTCCGAATACATGGAGCTGCTGGCGATAGAAGATACCGAACGCCTCTCCATCACACAGATCATCCATTCGATAAGCTACGAGAAGTTCCTTTATGCCGGGCTCCTGGTCCTCGGTATGGGAAAGCTCCTGCTATTCGCCCGTATCCTCTCCTGGATATGAGCGAGAACCAGATTTTTCGGCTCGAGTTCGGGGTTCTGCGCAATTAAAAATTTAAGAAGCCATCGACTGAGTCAAACTCTTCTTCACCACAAAATAAATAACTGGAAAGTCGCCGGCAGGGTCGTATACAAGAGTATAAACAAGTTTTTAGCCATTATGAGATGGTTGATGCTGGCCCGCAAATGGCGATCAATTCGAATGAACGATGGACGAGGAGCCAGCCCCCTCCCAAGGATAACAGGGGGTATCCGTTTTGCCCTCCTCCCTGTACACAGATCCAGGATATCTTCATCTCTTCGCATTATTCACATTATTCTTCCGATCAGCAGGATGGCACCCATTATTCAATGAAATCTCATGTCCGCAGTAAGGGCAAACCATTTGAGTGGTATTCCTCTTTCTGGACTGCAGCTCTTCCGCGAAACCTGCCGCGAGGACACCGGTGGGCAGGGCGTACACCGCAATCCCGAGCAATGCAACGAAGCCCCCCATCACCTTGCCAAGGGCAGTGATCGGGTACACATCTCCATAGCCTACGGTCGCCAGTGTGATCACCCCCCACCACATCGCATCAGGGATTGACCCGAACTTATCGGGCTGCACCTCATGCTCGGCAAAATACATCACGCTGGAGCAGAGGACCAGAATGACAAGCACGACAAAGAAGGCCATCAGAAGCTCCTCCCACTTTTTCTCGAATACTCTCTCGAAGGTCTGAATGCTCTCGGAGTAACGCCCGAACTTCAGCACCCTTGTGATCCTGAAGAGCCTCACGATACGGACGAACCTGAGATCCAGGGGTATGATCATCGGCAAATAAAAAGGCAGAATGGCGAGGAGATCGATGATTGCGAGGGGGGTGAGGGCGAACCTCAATCTTCCCAGTACCGGATTCCGGTAGCGTTCTTCGACGGTACAGCTCCACAGGCGAAGGATGTATTCGACGGTGAAGATCCCTACCGAGATCACATCGAACCAGTGAAGATAGAAGAAATAGTTCGCCTCAATAAATTTTACCGTCTCCAGAATCACGACCAGCACATTCGCACTGATCAGCGCGAGCATGAAGAGATCGAATCTTCGGCTCGCCCCGTCGCCGTTCCTCGCCGCTTCTACGATGCGGTGCACATTTTTCCTGAACCGCTGAACACTGGATAACTCTTCGCCCTCCATCCTATCCTCTCACAGCTCGGGCATCTTCTGTGCGATGAACCAGGCGTGAAGTGCAAAGAGCGCGTAGATGGGCAGCATGACCATATACGTCAGCTGTTCACCGCCAAAGGAGAGCATGTAGAGCGTCAGGGTGACATCCACCTGAAAAATGAGCGTCCCGAACCATAATCCCAGATAGTTGTATCCCTGACCGGGCAGTATAAAGTTCAGAAATGCCGCAATCCTCGGATTCTTCCTGATCCATGGCCTCTTGTTAAGACCGCGAGGAAGATACATCAGATGTATCCCGCACTTCGGGCCTGCCAGCACCGCCTTCCACCTGACGGATGGATTCTCGTCCCGGAGCCCCCGCACCACGAGGTAGATCCCCTTCGGAGAGCCGATATCGCCCAGCACCTCCATCGCTTTGATCCTGACATCCGCATGCCTGTCCTTCATCGCCCGCGAGAGCGCCCTGATCGCATGCTCTCCGAGTCGGGCGAGACCCTCCCATTCCTGCTTCCCGAGGAGGAGCATCGTACGCTCGCGCTCATCCGCAGGCTCCCACCCCAGCTTTTCGAGTGCGATCGCTGCACCGTAACGCACATATTTATCCGAATCCCCGAGCATCGGGATCAGCCTTTCGATCGCCCTTTTATCACCTATCTCCCCCAGCGCGATGGCGGTGGCCCACCGCACCTCGACACTCGGATCCGTGCATATCTCCAGGAGGGCAGGCACGGATCCAGGATCCCGGATCTCTCCGAGGGCCTCGATGACACCCAGCCTCACCTCCCGATCCCGATGCTTCAGGGAGCGCAGCAGATGGTCCAGCCCCCCTCTTCCGAGATTTCCCAGTGCCTCTGCCGCCTGCCACTGTACCGTGGTATCGGGGTGGCGAAGGGCTCTGATCAACCCGCTGATATCTCTCTGCTCCAGCAGCAGTGGAATATTCGGTTTATTCCTGATCGGCCATCTCATGCTGACTCATCTCTCCTAAAGGACATCGGGTGCATTCTCGACACTGTACCATACGTGAAGTGCAAGGGCAATGGGCGGAAAATAGAGCAGTGCATTCGCCCCGCTCAACCATGCCGATATGTCTATCCATCCATAGAGCGGATAGAGCGGCGTGAAGAACGCAAGTTTCGCTCCGGTGATGGGGAATCCCCCATGAATGAAGAGCAGGACGACGAGCATACACAGCAGATATGCCTGCCAGAGGGCGATACCTGCCCCCGGTGGGAGGGCGCCCGAGTACTGGTAACCCATGCCAGGGAAGATGAAGTTCAGGAAACCGGCGACGATCGAATTCTTCTCCCCCCTCTTCCTTCTGCTGACACCGAGAGGGATGTGCCTGTGAGAGATACCGCATCTCAACCCGGCGAGCACTGCTCCCCATCGCACCTGCGGATCGGAATCTGACAGCGCTACCCTGCAGAATCGCCTCGCAGTATCCCCGCCGAGGGTCCCGAGCACCTCGACTGCCTTCGATCTGACCTCCGGATCCCTGTCTTTGAGGAAGGGGAGGAGAGGCTCCACCCCCTCCCTTCCGAGGGGGATGATCTGGTCCCACTCATGCCTCGCCACCGCGTTACAGACCAATTCATTTACATTTCCGGGCTGCCATCCCAGCTTCTCCAGCGCGATTGCCGCCCCGTACCTCACATACTTGTTCGGATCGACCAGCATCAGCACGAGAGGGTCGATGGCTCTGAGATCCCCTATCTCCCCGAGTGCGAGGGCAGCCGCCCACCGGATCTCGAAGCTCTCATCATCGAGCAGCCGGAACATCGGAAAAGTTGCCTTCCTGTTATGCATCTCGCCGAGCGCCTCGATGATGCCCAGACGGACATCCACACTCGGATGGTCGAGGAGCGGGATCAGATGGTCAAGAGCCTCCACACCCATGGAACCGAGAGCCGAGGCTGCCTTCCACTGGATATCGAAATCCGGAAACTGCAACGCTCTGATCAGGCCATCGATATCCCTTCTCTCGGCAAGAACATCGATGTCAGGTCGCTTCAGGGGAAAAATATCGGGAAGTTGCATGGAATATTGGTCGCAACATGCATATAGCCATGACGAGGATAAAAAATTTTCATTTTTGCATGCATATGACAATCCACTGCCCCAATCAACCTCAGGAAACCGCTATCGGTACGGACCCTATGATAAAAAGCAATCATAAGGAAAAGAATCCTTTTTATTGTGGAAAAAAAATCAAAAAACAGGATGTCCGTTCGATCAACTGCATGTATCCCAAGCAGCGGTATGATTCATGCCATGACGGCCGTCGCTTCTATCTGCATCAATTCGATCGCATGTTCCGGACAGACCCGCTGACACATTCTGCAGCCTACACAGCGCTCCGGATGGAGCTCGATATGTCCGTCCATATCCAGCAGGACAATGGCACTCATGTGACAGAAAGCGGCGCAGGTCCCGCAGTGCTTGCATAGCGAGGTATGTATGATAGGGCGGCGTGAGACAACCGGACCATGATATCGCGGTCCTCCCATCTCGAGATGGGTATGATCGAAATGGAACATCATCACTGGAATGGTGGACATCAAGATGTTAAAACAATCGGTTTTACTCTATGATATCGTGAAATCGTTGGCATAAAATCCTATTTAAGTCCTATATTAATTTATAATAATTTAATTATCTTATTATATAATTAAAAATATAGCAATATTAATATATTAAATTATTATAAAAATTAATTATATAAGTATTTTATTTTTTGAGATATAAAAGAAAACATTAATATGACCTTCATACGAAGCACCACTACAGGCAAGCTGATTCATCCAGTTGATGCTCGGTAGGCAGCAACATGTGATGAAGTAATTGGGGAAGGAACGTTGCGTATGGGAGAGAAAATCTTTGATTATATTGGAATTATTCTTCTCATTTAATTGATATCGTGCAGTATCTTTGGAATAGTGCTTGGCGCGGGAGCTGGTACCATCACCGATGTCCAGCCACGTTTTGCTGTCAGGGGGACGGAAATCACATACACAGTCACGGGTGATAGCTTCGACGATCCCAGCGTGAAGATGAATGATACACAGGGTTTCGAACTCAATGGAACAGTCATATCATGGGGTCAGAACAAGATTGAAGCCCTCTTCTCCTTTCCATCGGATACCCCTGAAGAATTGACGCTCTGGGTTATCAACGGCACTGGTGGTGAGGAAGGACGGGTAGACCCCATCCCCGTTTACGACCCTATAGGAATCGATCAGATCATTCCCGAATCGGGTACGTGGGGGGAGGGGATAGAGATCACCATTGTGGGCAGCCACTTCTCGGACGATATGGGCGCATGGCTCTTCAACGAAGGCCTGAATGAATTATTGACTCCCGTATCTTTGGATTATATCAATCAGGGCCAGCTCGGTGCATCCTTCGATCTGAGTGGTACTTCCGAGCCGGAATACTGGAGGGATTATTCCGTATTCGTCGGCTATATGGATGGATACAATACCTCTCTCAGCGACGCCTTCAGGGTATATCAGTACCGACCACACTCCATCGATTCGATCGATCCCAATGGAGGGAATACCGGTATAGAGGTATTTATTGATATAACCGGCAGCCACTTCCTCAACGGCGCGAGTGGGAAGCTGGTTCGTCCCTCCTATTACGATATTTTAGCCTTCAATACCACATATGTGTCAGAAAACGAACTCGAATGCGGTTTTTATCTCGAAGATGTCGCTCCCGGCGAATGGCAGCTGGAAGTGTTGAATCCCGATGGACAGTCGAGCAACGCCGTTACGTTCACGATCACCGAGCCGCAAGAGTCATCGGAACCGGTTCACAACCTGAATACCGGTATCAGTTATTCCACCATCCAAGGTGCCCTGAACGCTCCAGAAACTCTTGGTGGGCATACAATCATTGTTGATAGTGGTGTCTATTACGAAAGTCTCAGCATTGGTAAATCGGTATTCCTCATCGGGAATGATACTGGGAGCGGAAAACCTGTAATCCGTGCGGAGGGATTGACTGCAGTAACACTCAACGCCAATGGAATACTCTTTAGCGGGTTCATCCTCGAGGATACCGACACTGGTATCAATGTCCTGTCAGATTACAATACCATCTCGAATAATTCCCTGACTCCCCGAACGAATGTTGGGGTATATGGTATTCAGATCATCGGCCATCATCATAACAACATCATTCAAAATACAATCTCCGGATATAATCCGTCTGGGGGTACAGGGTATGCACTCTTTCTCTCGCTTGGAAGTACCTACAACGTTATCGAAGGAAATATCGGCAATGACAATAAACGTGGAATATTACTCTACTCTTCCAGTAATTCCAATATCATCGCTAATAATTTCTTTGCTCGAAATATCTGGGATGGTATATGCATCTGGGATTCAACCAACAACACTGTCTATGGGAATACATTGAATTCGAATAACGTGGGCCTAAAATTCTGGTATGCGACATCGGGCGGGAACAGAATCTATCAGAACAATCTGATCAATAATTCTGTCAATGCAGATACAGCAGACTCTGTCAATACATGGCACTCCCCAGAACCAGTTTCCTACTCCTATAGGGGCATCGCATTCACGAATTACACCGGTAACTACTGGAGTGACGCTGACGCTCCTGATGAGAATGGAGATGGAATAGGGGATATCCCTCACTCCATTCCGTCTATTGGATTAGACTCTTATCCGCTTGTTGGGCCCTGGGATGAAAATCAGATTCTCCCATCAGTACGGCCATTCGCACAATTTTCAGCCAATATTACGAGCGGAAACCCTCCTCTCGCTGTCCAATTCTTGGATGAATCTGATTGTATTGATCCATTGTCATGGTACTGGGATTTTGGTGATGGGAACACCAGCACAGAACCGTCTCCCCTTCACGTATATCCCTCGGTAGGAACCTATTCTGTTGCTCTGCGGGTTGCAAATGCCAGTGGGATTGATTGGGAGAATAAAACCAATTATATCGCCGTCACCCCTGCCACTCCAGCCAACCAGCCACCTGTCCTTGATTACATCGGACCCCGTACACGACGGAAGGTCTCGAGCTCTCTCTCTCCGTGGACGGCTACGATCCGGACCAGGATCAGATCTACTTTAATGCCACCAACCTTCCGGAAGGTGCCCAGTTCTTTACTCAAGACCAGTGGTTCACCTGGACTCCGGCGATCGGACAGAACGGCACCTACTTCGTGAACTTCACGGTCAGCGATGGCGAGTACACCGACTACGAGGTGGTGGAGATCACGGTCACCCCTGCCACTCCAGCCAACCAGCCACCTGTCCTTGATTACATCGGACCCCGTACACGACGGAAGGTCTCGAGCTCTCTCTCTCCGTGGACGGCTACGATCCGGACCAGGATCAGATCTACTTTAATGCCACCAACCTTCCGGAAGGTGCCCAGTTCTTTACTCAAGACCAGTGGTTCACCTGGACTCCGGCGATCGGACAGAACGGCACCTACTTCGTGAACTTCACGGTCAGCGATGGCGAGTACACCGACTACGAGGTGGTGGAGATCACGGTCACCCCTGCCACTCCAGTGGGGGGAGACAAAGGATATATTCTCCTCTATTGTGACGTGGAAGGAGCTGAAGTGTATTTCGATGAAGATTACAAAGGGACGATCTCAGGTGGTCAAAAACTGGTTCACGTGTATCTTACTGCGACCTATTATGAAACGATAAGAATACTCGCACCAGGTTATCCGGTGTATGAGTTTACCGGCAGTGTACACCTTAAGCTGTAAATTGAGTTCCCGTATCCTGACAGGATCTC
>JARYLJ010000036.1 GCA_029907705.1 Methanomicrobiales archaeon | reverse complement strand
TTTGGCCACCGTTGGTTAGTATATAATCGTGGCCTTTATTAAGGAATCACCAAAATTTATGGAATCGACACCAGAGCCAATAAAGACGGTTAATGTCTCGGAGATGATCCCAAGGGAACTCCTGTCATGAATCATATCGACGGGAGAGGGTGGATATTCACTTTCTGCGGGTAATAGTATGGCGGGGGATCTCCTGGTTTTTCCGAGAGCGGAACGGATCGGCTTTCAATAGTGAAATGGGTGAATTTTTCTGGCCTTTTCCTACGATAGACGAACACCCCGGGGGCTCACCATGGCTCCGATCTCGCCGCTCTGGCGCTCCTGGCCGCGATTCCTCCTTTCTGACCCGGATCGAACTTCGGGCGATCCTCTACACAGACCGAGGATATAACAGGAGTGTGGCGTGTCCGTCATCCGAACACTGCATGTGTCCATTACATTCGATCCGGTTGCAATAATTAGAGCGATATCGTGAATCCCTGAACTTCGCGTTCACGTTCATCGGGGGTCGTGATGAACAGGTCTGCTCGAGAGAAAAAGGCACTGAAGGACTCTGCATGGGCCAATGCTCCCTATGAAGCGGGTATAACCCTCGAACACTTTTTGACGGGTACTGCCATCGAGAGGCCCATGCCATGAATGCACCTGCGGTGGACTAAAAAGACTTTTCGTCACCCTGCGGGCGCTCATCGCCTCTCCTGTATTGATTAAGCAAGTTTCTGTTGCGTTTTCTCACTCTTCGATAAGGGTATCTGACATGGGGACAGACCAATCTGTCATAGGGATCGACCCCTTGCCAATGATGAGGGAGAAGTTGGGTACGACCATGTAAACCGGGAGGTAACCGAAGAGCGAATGGCGTTTCGTAGTATAGAGCCGAGTTTTAAGATAATGCCGCTGAAGCTCGTTGAAGTTCAAGAGCCCCTCTGATGGATCGGATTCTGGCAGCTCTTTATCGCTGGTTGAAATCACACGACGAAGATCTCGCTGTATCTTTTTCAATGACTGGACCTTCTGGGTGATGAGGCGCAAAGCCAGTTCCTTGCTGTACACCCCCTGCAGATACCTGAGCACTGCGAGCTGGGATATGAAGATCAGTGCAATGGGAAAGGCGGTGATTGCATTCACCACATCGGGCGCCTTCACCACCTCCCCAAGGATGAATCCCGGCAGGAGCATCGCCATGACGACGAGCAGACTCAGTCCTGCGGAGATACCCCCGAGCACGAGGATGATCTTCCATGCCTCCTTCATCCTCGAACGAAGGCGCTCATGCATCTGGTGGACAGAGTCGACGAAATGTGGGGAGTATGGCTTGTACTTCCAGATGCCGGTGAAAAAAACGATGATCACGATGGACTGCAGGATTACCTGGACCGCGGTCACCTGCGGGAGCGTTCCGGTGAAGAAACCCGATACAGAGGAGAATATGATATCGATGAGAAAAATGACGCAGTATCCTATCGCCAGCGACTGGCTGTTGATGAAGAAGACATTCCAGATTACCTGGCCGAGCGTCTTCGTGTCCTTCAGAAATCCATAATCCCGTATGATGGCAAAATAACGCTCCAGCTCATCCTTCTGAGGCAGGAACTCCTTACCTCCGTCTGTCGGAACCAGCATGATGAGCGGTGCAAGCACATACAGAAAGAAGCTGGCGGCGATCCATGCAACGGTGTAATTCGGAAGCAATGTCGCTACCACGATATTTACGAGGAGACAGACGATGATGATGAGCGTGTTTTGATGGGCCATTATTTCGCTCTTGAAGAGCAATGCCTCTTCCTGCTTCTCCCTCTTCATCTCCTCTTCTGCCCATCTCAGCAATTCGTTCGCATCCGCCTCGATCATCGATTGTTATCGGTATTGTGTGCATGGGGAGAATAATCTTTCCCGCCCACCTGATTGCATCTGAATGCAGTCTATAATCTGCACATCGTGGATACACTGCCGTTATCCGACAGGGAGACGGAGCGACACCCCCTCTGCCTTTCATACACCCTGGTGATATACAAGTCAACCGACCCCTGCGTGGCAGTCCACAAATTACATATGTGCATACTCCGGTTCTCTGCTGGAATTATTTGATGTTCGCTGTGATCAGACGATCAGTCTCTTCTTCATGAGAGAGATCGCGAGTACGCACAGGATCGCTTCCACACCGAGGATCCAGATCATGTTCGGGACCAGTGACGCGGAGAGAAGATTCAGAGTCATCGAACGGATCAGTATCACTACATGGGTCAGGGGAAGGAAGGAGAGTGCGATGACCTGCAGAGGCTCAGGCAGCATGGAGAGGGGGAAGAATGTCCCGCTGAAGAGAAACATCGGAGTGATGAAGAGGAAACTGGGATAATTCAGCGCCTCGATATTGGGCGTGATCGCGGTGAAACACATCCCTATCGCCGCAAATAGAAGCCCCGCGACTGGAGCGAATGGAATGACAAGTAGCGAGGAGGGTAGATCGACCACGCCAAAGCCGATAAAGACCGGCAGCATCAGAATGGTGTAGATCAGGCTCCTCGTTGCACCCCACATCAGTTCGCCCGCGATCACCTCCTCGATCGTGATCGGGGTGGCGATCATCGCATCGAAGATTCTCTGATAGTGCATCCTGACATACGAAGAGTAGGTGCATTCGAAGAAGGATGCATTCATGATCGAGATCGAGATGAGCCCTGGTGCGATGAAGCGTACATATGGAATACCCTCCACCTGATCGATGTAACTTCCCACTCCGAAACCGAGGGCAAACAGGTACAGCATGGGTTCGAGGAAGGGCGGAATGAAGTTCACCCGCCAGGTTTTGAGGAAGGTGAGCAGATTCCTTCTCCATACCTTCCAGGCGCGTCGTCCGATCGACTCAAAAGAGAGAACGGAGAGTGCCTTCATTCCCGGAGCCTCCTTCCGGTGAGACGCAGAAATACATCCTCCAGAGTTGCCGGCCGCGACGTCATCTCATGTTCGGGGCACTCTTTCAGCAGATGGGATGCAACCTCCTGCACCTGTTCAGAGAAGATCTGTATATAACCGCCGGTAATTTCGAATGGGATCCCATGCCTCTCCAGGCAGGCGATCGCGTCAGGCGAACTTCCCACCTCGATCACGTGCGTCCCTGCGTATTTCCGCACCAGCTCTTCAGGCGTTCCCCCGACGAGTATGGATCCCTGATCCATGATCACCAGTCTGTCGCAGAGGTGCGCCGCTTCTTCCATGTAGTGCGTGGTAAGTACAATCGTTCTCCCCTCTCCGACCAGTTCGCGGAGCTTATCCCATATCAGGTGCCTTGCCTGTGGATCGAGGCCGGTCGTGGGCTCGTCGAGTATGAGAAGGGAGGGATTGTTGATGAGGGCGCGTGCGAGGACCAGTCTCCGCCTCATCCCCCCCGACAGCTGATCGATCCTGCTATACCTCTTCTCTTCCAGTTTAACATAACTCAGAAGTTCCTCAGCCCTATTTCTTGCTTCTTCAGACGATATATCGAAATAAGAGGCATATATAAGGAGATTTTCGAATACAGTAAAATCAGGGTCGAGATTGGACTCCTGGGGAACCACTCCTATCCGCCGCCTGATCTCCCTCGCAAATCTGCCTACATCGAGGCCGAACACCTCCAGAGATCCGGAGGTCTTCGGCGAGGCGCACTGGATCATCCGCATCGTGGAGGTCTTGCCTGCGCCGTTAGGTCCCAGAAAACCGAATACTTCGCCCTCTTCCACAGTGAAGTTCACATTTCTTACTGCGGTAGTCTCCCCGAATCTTTTTTCAAGGCTTTTTGCTTCTATCACCAAAGCCATTCTCTGACCCAGATTCATCCATCCCTGTCGTGAGAGCCGGCCCACGTAGAAGCGCCCTCTCCTGAACGGTTGTTCGGAATGAAGCGCCATGGACTCCAGCCGGGGGAGATGGTGCTCACGATCGAATTGTGCAGCTTCCTCCGGACATACCTGTTCTGTCGAATCCCTTCCCTGTCGTTCATGGTATCCTCGTCCTCCCCGCCCGCACATGGTGATCGCCACCTCCTGTGCTGGCACGGAGCTATCCAGCACTCGGGATTCTCATCGAAGGTCCCTTTGAAATCGCTGATCCTCAGGCTTTTCGGGCTGATGGAGGTGGTCACGACCCCGAACTCGCGGTAATTAACTGGAACCTGTGAGAACAGGCGTGCTGATCTACCCATGGATGGATAAGGGTATACACCGACCGTAATCCCTTCCACCCTCCGGTCCCTGTATTTCTCCCCGGCAGTAGCTGGAGACTTCTGCACTGCGTATCGTCTTCCGATGAGCGGTGAAGGCAAATAATTCACTCAGCCTTGAAAGGTCTATGTATCCTTTAAAACCATAATCCATACGAAGGGCCCTTATAAGTTTCTATACAATCTGGATGCCATGGAGCTCGAAAAGATGAGGTCGATATCTGCCCAGAATGTCCGAAATAAAACGGATGCAGCAGCCAAAAAGGTCACCTTCTGCATCTCCGGCAGAAGTGATGGACTGATCGAAAGGTATTGCCCTGCGAGGGAGGAGATCGGGCATGAGTGGGCAGGATTCTGCACCAGGGATTCGGAGAAGGAGCTTACGGGGCGGTGGTCATCCGAACTCCGAAGCCGCCATTTTCAACTCTCTTATCGCTTCCTCTGCCATATCTCTCACCCCCTCGTAACTGTCGTTCAGGAGCCTGCGAAGATGCGGGATCGCACGCGGATCACCGATCGCCTTCAGTGCCCATGCGGCCTTCTGTCTGACCCGCCAGTCGCGGTCCGAAAGCGCCTTCACGAGCGCATCGACAGAATCAGTATCCCCCAGTCTTCCGAGCGCTTCTGCCGCCTTCCATCGACCGGCTTCATCTCCACCTTCGAGCATCTTCAGGTAATGCCGGCGCAACGCGTCCTTTTTGTCATCATCCGGTCTATTTGCGTTTTTCTCCTTTGGGGGCATGTAGTTACCTTCCATCATCCGAATCTGAAATGGTAAATATATTCGGTTCCCATCTCATAACAGAGTAGCTCGATTTCGGAAGATCTGAATAGATCCAGATGCGTTGTTTCGGTGTGGCTGTGAATACATTGCGGACGTTGTTTCCCATGCTGCGAACGAGGGGCCTGCTATTCGCCGCTCTTTATACCCTGTGCTTCCTCCTCGCACTTTATCTCGTGCTTCCGGTCGGAGAGTTCATCTTTTTTATTGGCCTCCTGCTGACTTACATGGTCTCACCGGCAGGCAAGGAGACCATCATTCCGATGGCGATCGGTTACGGATCCTCCTGGTGGTTCGTCGCGATCGTCTTCACCGCATTCGATCTGCTCGGCTCCCTGTTCGTTGCCCTGAACTTCGATCTTCTCGTGAAGATCCCGCACCTCGGCCCCTGGATGCATGGCTTCATCGCCCAGAGCCAGGCCTATCTGGAGAAGAACCCCTGGGTTGGAAAACTGTATTATCTGGCGATAGTCATTTACGAGATGCTGCTGGACGGATCCGCCGGCATCACCGGCAGTCTGCTCGGTCGGATCATGGGGATGAGCCCGATGGAGACTGTCGTATGCATACTTACAGGTTCCCTCCTCGGCTGCTTCCTCTTCGCACGTGCGAGCGACCTGATCACCTCGATCGTCCCACGGGATAGACTCCTTATCATATCCTTCGCTGTATTCATCGGACTGACCCTGTTCTCGTTTGCGGCGCGCTATCTCAGGAACTTGAAAGAGCGATGATGGATAGGCCGGGCAGCGGGCCTGATCTTTTCGCACTCCCCGGTGTTCGAAGGAGATTGATGGGAGCCGACGATATCGAAACAGGAGGCACCTCACAGGGTGGACGAGATGCACTGGAAGATACCATGCATCTTATAGGGAGGGGCGTGATGGAGAAGAATCGTCTTCAGGGTGAATGGAATACCCGGCACTGACGAGGGCATGAATGATTTTATCCCCGTGTTCTTTTCCTTTGGTCTCTAGCTCGATCTCCATACGGATCGAGGTGACCGGTAGATCGCGCTCCCCACGCATGTGGTGAATATAAAGTATATTCCCCTGCGCCGTTGCGATGATACCCAGCAACTTCGCGAGCTCTCCAGGAATATCTTCAAGGACCGCATAAAGGCGCAGGATTCGTCCTCCCTTCATCTGCCCCTGCCGGATCACCCTCCCGAGCAGTGCACTATCCACGTTTCCCCCGCTGATGACGAGAACGATTGTGCTCCCCTCCGCATGCCAGATGCCCCCGTTGAGCAAAGCGGCGAGGGGTGCGGCACCCGCGCCTTCTGCAACCACCCGTTTTCGTTCGAGCAGCAGGAACATCGCATCTGCAATCTGATCGTCATCCACGAGGACAAGGTCATCCACGTATTTTCTTATGATTGGTAGAGTGATCCTGCCGGGTTCCTTGACGACGATTCCGTCGGCGATCGATCTGCAGGTGCGATCGATGGGCGGCTCCCCCTTGATGGCGCGGTACATCGCAGGGCATCTCGCGGATTGAACACCGACGATCCTGCAGGCAGGATGAGTCTCCTTCACTGCGGTGGCAATTCCGCTGATGAGCCCCCCTCCGCCCACAGGTACCACAACGAGATCTGGTTTGGGTATCTCCTCCAGTATCTCCAGTCCACATGTACCCTGCCCGGCGATCACATCGGGGTCGTCATAAGGGTGGATGAATGTCATCCCGTCCTTGGAGAGCTCCTTGGCCCTCCCGATGCTCTCCGAGAGGTTCGTTCCATACAGGATCACTCTCGCACCGTACCCTCTCGCTGCCTCCTGCTTTGCAATCGACGAATTCACCGGCATCACGACCGTCGCTGGTACACCTGCGAGGCGTGCCGCCACCGCGACACCCTGCGCGTGGTTTCCTGCCGAAGCAGCGATCACGCCCTGTGGTCCAATCTCTTCCCTCCGCGCGATTATCCGGAAGGCGGCCCCTCTCACCTTGAACGAGCCGGCCAGCTGCAGGGTCTCCAGTTTTAGATAGACCTTCGAACCGGTGAGCGAGCTGAAGGTGGGGGAGAAAACGAGTGGCGTTCTTATGAGGAGTCCTTTCATCAGGCGGGCAGCTTCCCGGATGCGATGGCTGGTGACCATACTGGAAAGATTGCGTGGGGATGGCATCATTTTTTTGCACGGGGTTAGGCCCCTCGGCCAGAGGGTCTTGAACCAACACGTAAACCTTCAGATCAATGAAAAGGTGAATATTTTTCTTATATAGAGGAAATTTAACGTGTAATATCGTGTTAATATAAAAAAAGCATATGTATCCTCTTTCCTGAACCGATCCCGGCGGAACTCCTGTCATGTATCATTTCGACGGAACAGGTGATACTCCTTTTCTTCGGGTAACAGTGCAGCAGGAGATTAACTGGTTTTTCATATAATGGAACGGATCGGCTTTCGATGGTGAAATAGGTGAATTTTTCTCGCCTCTTCTCTCGATCGGTGAACGTGCAGGAGTTTCTGCCATACGATGCACCCGCCGCTCCGGCGCCCACTGCAATTTTCCCTGTCCTGTGTTTTGCATAACTTGGAAATGCGATCCCGCCATTCGAATGATATGAAGGACGGAGCTGGATCCATCAAGCTGGCGGTCGCTTTGGATCGGATGGCGATAAGCGCCATGGGGATCCTTGCGTCCTCCATCGACCTTTGTGCTAACTCTCCTGTGGTGGAAGAACCGCGGAAAAAACGTTCCTGCCGGAGGATCGAATCATTGTATCGCGAGATCCGATGCGAAACCTGTCCATCCGGATGTATTATTTCTGGACTCGTTAAAAGGATGGTGTTTTTTATAAAATGGAAGATCGCTGGGCCCCGCTGGGTGGAGAAGGCGGGGAGGGGGCCTATCATCAATCAGTCGCAATTGGCAGACCCTCCTCTGATATATCTTACCTGAAACAAACGACACCCTGCAAAAGGGAGTCAAAAATAAAAAGATTGCTGCAGAGTGCAGCAGTTTTCATCCAGAAGAACCCCTGGCGGGGTTGCAACCGGAAACAGACTCGAACGATTATTCGGTTAACCGATTAGAATCTTGGTTTTCTGTGCTTCGGCAGGCATTCGCGACAGTATACAGGTCTCCCCTGCGTTGGCTTAAATGGGACCTCGCACTCCGCACCACAATCCGAACATACCGTCTTTGTCATTTCACGTGGACCAAAATTTCTCGGTCCTCCAAAATTTCTTCTTCCTTCCATTGTTTTACCATGCAGGTGTTTCACTGCACTCTAGTATTGGAAAGAGGAGCTGATAAAACAATGCCTCGGTACAGCGGGCTTCTTTCCAAAAGGCGGAAAAGGTGGCAGTTCATGGTATGATCTCGCATCCATTGTACCTCTGAAAATCCAGATCCTGAAGACAGAGAAGGCCACCATCGATCAACCTGCGGAGACGGGGCATCTCTTCGAGCATGCAGCGTCTCAGATGCTCGACAGTCCCGCAGATAATCCCCCTCTCCTCCTCCGACCATAATGCCATGATATGGGCGTACAGACATCGCCCCCCGCAGAAATCGTGGATGTTACATGTTCGGCACACACCACGCGCCTCCATGCGTGGAAGAGATGACGGATCCGTTGTCGAGATGTGGCCCAGATACATACTCTTCAAACCCACCATGATGGGACACGGGGTGATGGCGCCTCCGGTCATGATGCTGTAACTCTCGTGCCCGCATCCGCATCTCAGTCTGCTCGGGCGACCTTCCAGCAGGTCATGCATCGTGGCGATGAAGGGGTACCAGCGGGGAACCCTGCATTCTTCAGCGATCCTCTTCACCCATCTTCTGACGAGGAGGCGTATTCCGGGGTTGTAGGAGTGATCGATCCATTCCCTGAAGCGCCCGATGTCCACCCCCGTGGCAAAGCCCGCGTCCAGCTGCCAGTGAATCGAATCGAACCGATATTCCGAATTTTCGGAGAGGTAACTCACTCCCCTCTCGATATCCGCCCCTATGGGCACGGTCATGCGGGCGATCACCTCTCCCCTGTAGCCCTTTCGCATCAGCCAGCAGAGGTTTTCCATGACTTTCCTGAAGGTCCCATGTCCGCGGTGATCGTCGGTCTGCTCCTCATCGCCGTCGACCGATACGGATATGGTATCGATGCGTTCCAGGACGTCGAACGGGAGGCGATCGAGGAGTAGACCGTTCGTGTGAAGCATGAATCTCCTCACGGGTGCCTCCTTCGTAATCCTCTCCACCAGATCGGCTCTCATCAGGGGTTCCCCACCATAGAAGGTGACTGCCGCGGCAGGATCCCTGGCGAGGAAGCGGTACAGCAGAGCGATGTCGTAATCCAGGTCGGAGGGAAGGTCCTCATCGATCTCCCCCCATTCGAGCATTCCTCGTGCATCGCTTTCGAAGGCGCGCCCCCTGCAATACGAGCAGTTGAGATTGCACCGGTCCGTGAGTAGAACGAAATAATTCACTCTTTCTCCTTAATTCAGGGCGAGAGAAGAGAAAAAATAATCGATGCGATAACCATGCATTCTCTACCTTCGATCGAATTCCATGTAATGGTGCACAACAGAACGGAACATGTCGAAATATGGTGATTATTCGGTAAACTTCGCCCGGGTTATACATTTTCAATGACCTCACGATCCTGCCGTTTTACTAACTTATTCCTGGAGTGTTGCGTCTCCTGTACTTGCGCCGCTCGTTCAACGAGCCAGTTTTTGTTCTTATCCACGCGCGACCTTTCCTGTCGTATTCGGGTCATGAGTTGCCACGATTTTATTATGTACATGTGCCGAACGATGTGATGAGGAGATATGGGACATTACTACAGGGAGGAGATAGAGACTCTCGACAGGGACCGGCTCGACGAGCTTATCGATGAAAGGGTGAGAAGCACGATTAAATACGCTTACATGCACTCGCCCTTTTACAGGGACTGGTTCAGGAGACATCGAATAAACCCGGGCGACATAAAAGATCATCAGGATCTGAAGAGGATTCCCATCACCTCCGGCAGTGACATCAGGACGAATCAACCGCCGAATACTGATGATTTCCTCTTCAGGAGTGCGGGGTGGATAGATATTTTCACAATCCACCAGACGAGCGGCACCAGCGGCACACCGAAGAGCTTCTTCCTCACATGGGAAGACTGGGAGAGATATGCGGAGAAATATGCGAGGATCTTCCTTTCTCAGGGATTGGTGGCAGGTGACCGGCTCCTGATCTGCACCAGTTATGGAATGAATGTGGGCGCAAATACGATGACCCTGGCGGCGAAGGATCTTGGAATTACCATCATTCCGATCGGAAAATGCACCTTTCCTCTGAATCTCCTCCGGAGTTACAGGCCCACCTGCATCGTAGGTAGTGTCTTCAAGCTCCTCAGGCTCGCGAGGAGAATGAGGAGTGAGGGGCTGGAGCCTGCTGGTTCTGGAATCTCACGGTTGATCGTGGGAGGAGAGGCCTTTGCGGATGAGTCGAGGAGCTATCTAAGAGAGGTCTGGGGTCTCCCCGTATACAATACATATGGCAGCACTGAGGGCACCATGTGCGGCGAGTGCACCGCACTGAAAGGCCTGCATGTGCCGGAGGATCTCGTGCACATGGACATATACGATCCGGCGATGCGTAACTTCGTGAGAGACGGTGAATGCGGACGGATCGTCCTGACCACCCTGATACCAGAAGGGGCCAAATGCGGGACGCTTCTGATCAACTACGATACTGAAGACACAACGGTCGTTCTCTCCAGAGAGAGATGTATGTGCGGAAGAACGCACATGAGGATCTATTCGCCCCAGCGCGAGGCTGAAACGGTCTGGATCGACGACCACCCCTTCAACCGTGTCGATGTGGAGCGTGGGGTTTTCCAGAGGGAGAGCATGGAGTACCTGACCGGTGAATATGAGGCCTTTCTGTACAGCGATGAGGACAGGAGCAGAAACGTGCTGCGCGTGAGCATGGAATGCCTTAATCCAGCCGAATGCGACAGGGAATCGATCTCTGAAAGATTTATCAAAGCATTTCTCCAGTCAAAACCAGGCCTCTATGAATCTTATCGGGAAGGTACATTCGGGATCATCTTCAACTTCACCGGTCCGGGTGAGCTGGAGCTGCACCGCATACCGGGCCGGCCCAGAAGACTGGTCGACAGGAGATAAGATTGGATCGGGGAGTGTTCGAATGATCTACGAGGACCCTTCGCTCAGAGATGCTCGTATGGTCTTCAGGGACAGAGCGGATGCGGGAAAGAGACTGGCGGAGTTCATATCCAAGACCTTTCGTCTGAAGGACCCTTTGGTGCTTGCGATCCCGGCAGGCGGGATCCCGTGTGGAATCGAGGTTGCGCGATTCCTGCATGGAAAGCTCCGGCTCGCGGTCGTTAGAAAGGTGCAGATTCCGTAGAATACTGAGGCGGGTTTCGGTGCGGTTGCGTGGGATGGTTCGATCGTACTCAACGAAACGATCCTGCCCAAACTCGGTCTCTCCGAGTCCGAGATACACAGGTGCATCGGAATCGCAGGCAGGAGTGTGAGAGAGAGAATGGAGAGTTTCGTGGGTGCAGTGCAGGAGGATGACATTGCATACCGCGAGGTGGTCATTACAGACGACGGTCTCGCCTCGGGTTTCACCATGATCGCAGCGGTCCGGGCCTGCAGAAGCGCTGATGCTGCCAGGATAATCGTTACAGTACCTACCTCCTCAGCACACGCGGCGGATATCGTGGAGAGGGAGGCGGATGAAGTGGTCTGCCTGAACATCAGGTCGGGTTCTGCATTCGCGGTCGCAGATGCATACCGAAGATGGCATGATCTCACCGAAGAGGAGGCGCAGGTTTTGCTGGTGGAGGCGGAGAAGATGGGTCTGCTATAGCCTGAAAAACCCAGTTCCATCTATATAACTGATTTATCTTCACGAGACACGGCTTCTTCTTTGATAACGGTATCTTCTACGACAGGGGGAGGTGACCCTGTGGGGACGTACCAGAACGGCCCGGGTTCAGTCCGACGGAGCCCTTGCGTGCCCCGATGGTAAATACCTCAATATCGACGATGTAGGAAAAAGAGGAGGTCTGCTTTATCAAAGTTCCTGAAGAGGGTGGCAAAAGAGCAGATTTTTCACCTCTGCATGAATCAACCTCAAATGAACTTATATAATGAATCGGATCGACTGAACATGATAATTCGCCTTTTTACGGGTAAAAAGTATACCCTATTTTTGATGATTTTTCGAAGGTGCCGTATATCGACCTTCGATGCCAGAATCAGGGGCGTATTCATCGTCTCTATCGCACCGAACGCTCCAGGGACCTTGCCACCGCCGCCATGGCATTCCCCCGTGATGATTCCCGATCTGTCCCGGATCGAGCTTCGGGAGATCCAATGCACGCACCGGGGATTTGACAGGAGTGTGGCGCGCTCGTCGTCCGGGAAATGCATGTATATGGCCACACCGATCGATTTGGTCGCCTTAATATCATCGATATGGTGAGTCCAGAATTTCTGCAGGTACTTCTGCTCAAAGTCGTGAGAATAACGTGAGCTTGGGAAAAGGGGATGAGAAGACACCGATGAATTGTCGAGTCCGGAGGGCATTGGAGAATATCTAAAACATCATAAAATGAGTTCCAATCTCAACGAGCCGAATGCGAAAGAAGGGATCGGATCTGCCGTTCTGGTCGAACAGAATGACAGATGCCAACACCCAGCGACATCACCTTACAGGACGGCCATCCTGATCAGAAAGAGGGCGACACAGACAGCAATGGGTATGGTGAGGTTGTCATCGACCGGTGAGAGGAGCTCGACCAACCCAGCCGTGATCGTTGCGGCCATCGCATCAGGGGGTGGCAGAATAAGGAACAGCACGAATAGGGCGGCGAACCAGCCGGCGAGGCTTCCTTCCAGCGTCTTTTCATTCATGATCACCCGCTTTCCGTAATTTCTCCCGACGAGTGCGGTAATCCCATCGAGGACCGTCAGGGTGAGCATACCAGGGAAGACGAGAGATCGATCGAACAGAATCGAACATACGAGTGCACTCAGTGCAAAGAAGAGCGCACCTTTACCGGGCACCTCGCCTGCCCGTTCGAGGTGATCGATGAGCTGGCTCACCACCGGGATGCGATATCCCCTGCGGATCGCATCGGAGAGTGAGAATCCTGCAAGGATCGATCCTGAGAGAATCACCAGCAGAAGATCCGGGTCGAGGAGGAGAATGGAAGCAGATATGACCAGCCCGAATAAAAGGTGGACCAACTTTCGGAGATTCTCGTCCATCGAAAAGATCTATAGGGGGGAGAATGATAAAGAGGATCAAAAATTCCCGAGATGCTTCCGTCCAATAAACTTCTCCTTGCGTGCATTTCATTGAGGTGATGTTCACATGTCTTTTTTCCGGGAGGAGCCAGTATTATGAGATAGATGCACGAGATGTGGGCATTCCTTCATCGTACCCGCTACCGATATGGGATTCCTTCTCGATGACATGCCTCTTCAGGCCCCATGATCACCCAGATTTCGATCGATCCATTCGATGATTGCGTCTCTTACCCTCCTGAAGCCGGCGAGTCTCTCCTTTCGTGTTCCCTGAAACCGGAAGGGATCTGGTAGAGGTACATGAACTGTCTCTGCCCCCCAGGGGAATACGGGACATGTCCTGCCCTCACTCTCGCAGAGCGTGACAACAAGGTCCATGGGCATACCCTCAAATGTCCTCAGGTCCTTTGAATACTGCCGGGAGATGTCGATCCCCAGCTCCGCCATCACATCGATCGCATCCCGGCTTACAGTCGAGCTCTTCAGCCCTGCGCTGAAGGCCTCGTACGCGTCGCCATACCTGGCACGGAGATAACCCTCCGCCATCTGGGATCTCGCTGCATTGCTACCACAAATAAAGAGCACCCTCTTCTTTCGAGGCATCTCTTCTTTATCCATCATGTAGATCATTCGGAACGATCGGGTGCCTACCTGGCTGTGCTGGTCAACGACGGCCTCTGAAGGAGGTCTGACAGACGATGCGATGCACTTCGCGATGCACTCATTTAGATCTCTCCATCCTGACCTTCCTAATCGCTCTCCACTGTGTAATATCCATCAGCGACTCGATGGCTCCGACATACGTTTTATTCTCGTTGTAAATAGGAGAGGCCTTCACCCAGAAATAGGCGCCCTTTCCCCTGGCACAGGGCATGAAGACCTCCGCATGAAGCTCTTTTCCAAAGCGCCGGAAATTCGGATAATATTTTATTATCTCCGAATCAGGTTTTTCGACCATGTCCAGTAGCATAGGCATTTTTATTCCATAGAGGGGCAATGCATATGCATAATCCCCTTTCCCGATCATCTCTTCCTTTTTGATTTGCGTTAACCGCTCCATCGCCTGGTTCCATCTCCGGACCCGGCCCTGATCGTTGATCATCAACGTCGGCTCTGGTAAGAATTCGATGATCTCTTCAATTTCGTCCCCTTTGATTCTGATCCCTTTCTCCGCATCTTTTTTCCTATCCATCTCCTCCATATTGATCATGATATACCCGGCCTCAGAATCATCAACTCTCCTCGCCACCATATAACAACGAAGTGGGGCATCTCTGTTCAAGTCGAGTGTTATCTCCCCCTCCCAAATCCCCACCTTCCTGATCGCTTCCTGGATGGCGTCAAGCAGCTTCTCTGCTCGAGCATCCTGATTTATCAATTCTGCGAACGATCTGCCGATGATCTCCGCAGTTTCACCTCGTTCGAGGAGATCCAGGATGGCACGGTTAAGATAGCAAATCCCCCAGTCAGAATCCACCAACCCGATACCCGTATTCATGCCAGCGATGACATAATCTCTGATCTGCAGGTCCTTTTCTGCTTTTTTCTCTTTGGTAATATCATTCGCGATGACCAGGATACCATTCGCAGATCGATTTCTGTCCAGAATTGGAGAGCAGTTGAGGGAGACATCGATGAAGGAACCGTCTTTGTGAATCCATATCACATGCTGGTTTTCAATGGATCTCCCATCACATACGGTATGAAGCGTTTCTTCGCAACTGGCCTTTATATGAGGTGCGAAGATGGAGAGGAGCTCTCCACCCAGCATTTCATCCATCGTAAAACCGGTCATCAGCATTACGCCCCGGTTCCATGTGAGAATCTTGCCATACCTGTCGAGCCCCACGATCGCTTTTTTGCTGTTGTCGAGAATGGACGTAAGAAATTGGAGCTGCCTTTCTATCGCCCGCTTCTCCGTGATATCCCCATAGGTGATCAGCTGATTTCCATCAGGCATTGTGACGGGACGGAAACAGACTTCTTTTTCAGTACCGTCCCTGCAGGTCACCGTGAAGATCCGTGGTCTTACCTCACCTGCACGGGACTGGGTGAGATCCTCCTTCCAGGCTTCCTTCGCCATCTTCCTGTACTCAGGATCAGGATATGCGAGACGGAACCAGTCCCTTCCTTCCCTTACCTCTTTTTCCGAATATCCAAAGGTCTCCGTGAATTTTCTGTTCATATAGAGGTACCTGCCATCGGAATCGATTACGGCAACGGGGAAAGATGAGAGCTCGGCCACATTCCTGAACTTTTCTTCACTCTCCTTCAGGGCGATCTCGGCCTTTTTCCTCGCTGTGATATCCTCCAGAATGAGGGTGACTCCTTTCTCACCATCCTCGAATACCGTGAGCAGCACCTTTGCTTTCAGGAACTTCCGTTCTCCTTCTACCTCATGCATGGTTTCCATTGAGATTTCATCCTCGGGAAGCACCTTTCCCTGAAATATTTCTTCCCAGATACAGGAGAGACATTGTATCCGAAGCTCTGATAGGAGCGAGCCAATCGCTGAATCGACCGTAATATTGAAGAAATCGTTGAAATTTCTATTTGTCTGAATCAACCTTCCTTCCCTGTCGAGCACGATGATGATGTCCGACGAAAAGGATAGCATTGCAGACATGGGCACCCTGTGCGATATACTGAAGACCTTTGCCACCCCTACGGTTGCCATCTCCACCCTGCCCGATAAAAGGAGCAGCTCAAGATATTTTGCTACCAAATTTCTATTGATCTTGATTTTTTTTGATATTTCCGTGATTGTCATTCCCTTCCGGTGGAACTTCAGAATGGAGAGTATTCGATTGATGTTTTCCTGCTTGGTGGAGGAGATCATCGCAACTACTTCCTGACTTTTGTATATATTAAATCTATGCCATGCATTGCTGTGTTGTACAATTCCATTATCGGGCTCCGATTCCAGTTATAGTCCAATATT
>JARYLJ010000035.1 GCA_029907705.1 Methanomicrobiales archaeon | reverse complement strand
TGGCCACCGTTGGTTAGTATATAATCGTGGCCTTTATTAAGGAATCACCAAAAATAAAATTGAAGTTATTTACAATGGTGTCGACATAGAGCTATTCAATCCCGATGTCGATTGTGACGATATAAAGAGAAAATTTGAACTGAACAATAAATTTGTTATTCTATTTGTTGGGAGGGTTGCCCCTGCAAAAGGCCTCAACTATCTGATAAAAGCAATAAATGAAATAAAACATCTTCCGATTGTGACATTAATCGTTGGACCATTAAGGTATATGTTTGGTGAAAAAGAGGAGTTTTCCAGTTATACTAGAAATTTATTTAGATTGGTTGAGAAGTATGACCTCCAAAAAAAGATAATATTCACCGATGCTGTGCTTCGAAAAGATCTGCCTAAATATTATTCCTGCGCCGATGTTTTTGTTTTACCATCAATATACGAAGCAATACCTATGGTTTGCGTAGAAGCCATGGCAGCTGGTAAGCCAGTGATAGGATCAAAAATAGGTGGAATTCAAGAGATAATCAGAGATGGTGAAAATGGTTTTTTATTTGAGACAAAAAATTACAAGGATTTAGCTGAAAAATTAATAAATATTATGGAAGATGAAAACCAGAGAAAAGGTATGTGTATAAAAAGTAGGAAAATTGCGAAGAATGAATTTTCTTGGGAGGTTATTGGAAGTAAAATTTTTGAGGTATATAAAAAGTGCATGAAATAGGCCATGTAGAGAATCTCAAAATTCCAATTTTTATTTAGTTTCAACCGTAAAAGCTAATGATGCAATAATCCTGCATTTTCTCTATAATCATCTGCTCTCCCATGAGCTTGGACATGCCGTATATATTGATGGGATTTGGTGTATCCTCTTCTGTATAGGCCACCTGCGTTCCGTCGAATATAATCGGTACTGTAGTGCACGAGCACCGCATCCACCTTTTTGCATGCCACGGCGAGGTAGCCCGGAGCAGCGCCATTCACGACCATCGCATATTCCGGATTCTCTTCGCATCCCTCCACATCTGTGTACGCAGCAGCATTGATCACGATTGCCGGTTTCAGTTCACCGATGTAGGAGAGGATCCTGTCTCTATCCGTGATATCGAGTTCCCGTCCGTGCGAGACCGCGTTCGGTATCACCTGGCACAGCGCATGACCGAGCATGCCACCCACCCCCGGTATCAGAATGGTGCCATACTCGTCGAAATCGTCTGATTCTTCAATTTATTCACATAATCCGGTCATTACAAATACGGGCCAGCAGATGACCCCAATTGACTTTATTTGTTTTAATTACATAATTGTAAAAATATTAGCCTGGCCCCAATCGATGAAGCATCATAAAATCCTACGCAGATATATAAAACTTCATGGTATGAATTGTCCTCTCGATCCATCATAAGAGGATGAGCAAATTTGTCTGATCTCATAATTTTTCATTTAGTCTTACCATTCCGAAGGTGCATGGTTAAGTGTCAAAGGCGTTGTCCTAAAAGGCCACACAATGTTATATCACTCTTTAACATAGATTTAATTCCGTATATCCTCAGATCACAATAAATACTAAATTTGCTTTTCCGATCCCCTTAATACGCCGCGAGTCGAAAATCCGGAGGAATTCGCATGCAGATTCAGATATCGGAGCGGGAAAAAAAGCTGATCATTGCCGGTGCGATCCTCCTGATCGCAGTTTTCATGCTCTGGATGAGGTTCCTGCCGTCAGAGAACCTGCTGAAGGACGGGAACTATATCCTTGGCCAGGAACCGGATATCTCCTACAATCTCAGGCTGATAGAGATAACCCTGCATAATTTTCCTGGTTACCCCTGGTTCGAGCCGATGACGAAGTACCCATTCGGCACCGATGTGCGATGGGGGCCGATGTTCACCATGATCGTCTCGATCCTCTGTATACTGACAGGAGCGACCACAAGGCCCGAGATCGCCGCGATCGCCTTTGCGGTGCCGCCCATACTCGCGGTCGCGATGGTGCCTGTGATGTACTGGCTCGGCAGGAGGCTCGCGGACAGGATGACAGGCGTGATCGCTGCCATTTTCATCTCTGTCGTCTCCGGGCAGTTCCTGTACCGCTCGCTCTTCGGATTCGCAGACCACCATATCGCGGAGGTGCTCTTCAGCACCATCTTCTGCCTTGTATATATCGTGGCGATCGCCCGTTCCAGGGAATCTGCAATCGATTTCAGGGACATCAAGACCATGAAGGAACCTCTCCTCCTCGGATGCGCCTGCGGGATCGCCTTCGTTCTGGGGCTCTACACGATGCCGACGATGGTCTTCTTCGCCCTGATCGCGACCGTGTTTACGCTCGTCCAGTTCATATGGAATCATCTTGCAGGGATTTCGAGCAGATATCTGGTCCTGATCAACACGATGACATTCGCAATCGCATGCATCGGGCTTCTGGCGCTGGGGATAAAGGACTGGGCATTGTACTTTGTGCATTTTACGCCGGCGCACCTTTTTGCTTACATCGCGGTGATTGTGGGCACATGGTACCTCTATACGCTCTCTTCGATCCTGAAAGAGAAAAAGTGGCATTATTCCGCCGCGATCTTTTTAACCGCTTCGATACTCATCGCGCTCCTCCTTCTCCTCGCTCCAGAGATCTATGGGATGATCATTGGCAATCTGTTGCACTTCTTCGGCGAGGCGCCCACGACGTTCACGATACAGGAGCTTCGCCCTTGGACGCTTGAAGAAGCCTGGGCCACGTACCATTTCGGATTCCTGCTCGCGATTGGAGGCCTGGGCGTACTCCTGTACAACAACTACCGGAAGGAGAGACCGGAGCAGATATTCGTCTTCATCTGGGCGGTCATCGTGATCTTTTCCGCATTCAGGCACGTGCGCTACGATTACTATCTCAGCCCCGTGATCGCTCTGCTCGCGGCCATCTTCGTGGGGGCGATCATCTCGTATACCATACGGGACACTTGGGCTCTCGTCTCGAAGAAGCGAGAAGAAGTTGCGGAACAGGAGAGCAAGGATAAGAGCGGTAAGAGATCGAGAAAGGAGAGGGTGAAAGAGCAGGCGCGGAAACCCTACGATCCAGTGCTGATCGCGCTCTTCTTTTTCACCATGGCGATCGCGCTCCTCTTCGTCTCGATGTCCCTGAACTACAACTACGCTGTCGGAAAGGCGATGGGCTACAACACGATGCACCCCGACTGGAGAGAGACGCTCGAATGGATGAACGGCAGCACACCTGATCCGGGCGTGGATTATCTGACAATATACGAAAAGAACACGTTCCAATATCCTCCCCAGTCCTATGGCGTGATGTCCTGGTGGGACTATGGGCACTGGATCACCTTCTTCGCGAAGCGCATCCCGCACGCGAACCCGTTCCAGGATGCAGCAGGCGGTTTGGACAGCGCCTCGCAGTTCTTCATCGCCTCCGACGAGAAGGATGCGGTACGAATCGCCAACAATATCACCACTCGTTATGTCGTTACCGATATCGAGATGGATACCGGCAAGTTCTGGGCGATGGCGACGTGGTACAACGAGACGCTGGGCGCGTCGCCATACCAGATGTCTTTCTACATGACCTCGCCGGAGAATCCGCTCACTTATGAGCTGGTTACGCTCTACAGACAGAATTATTTCCTTGCCATGATATCACGCCTGCACAACTTTGACGGGTCGATGGCAGTGCCGTCGAGGGCATACTATATCGAATATCGGGAGGGCACGGCAAAGACAAATTATATGCCAGTAATCGCACAGGCGAGGTTGCTGAACACGACGGAAGCGAAGGATGCGGAGAATGCATTCAACAGGGCCGCACCTTCGGGTTCACGAGCAACAGTGCTCAGCTCCTCTCTGATAGCCCCCATCGAACCGGTTCCGGCACTGCAGCACTTCAGGCTCATACACGAATCACCCACCAATGTGCTCGGTGAACGCGGAGATCTGAGATACGTGAAGGCCTTCGAATACGTGAAGGGTGCACGCATCAGGGGAGAGGGGGTCATCGAGATCGATCTCATGACAAACACGGGCAGAACATTCACCTACAGGCAGGAGAGCGTGGACGGCGAGTTCATCGTGCCGTACTCGACGGAAAGGAAGCAGTATGACATCACTCCGCTTGGCAATTACCGCATCGCCGGGACAGAGATCACATTCAACGTCACCGAAGAGGCGGTCATGAACGGATATTATATCAACTGACATGCATAGGTGCGCGGCGATCACGGGTGGGCTCTTCACCCACCACGATATACCCTCCCAGGTGGAATCGAACATACGCCTGGAGAATGCACAGGCCGGAATACCTGAAGGTATTCCAATAATCAAGCCGGTGAAGGCAGAGATCAGGGATCTGGAATTGGTACATTCACCAGGACATATTGCATGGCTCCGCGAAATGAGTCAGGGAGAGAGGTTCATCGACAGCAGCACCTATATCACAAGATGCTCCTTCGAGGTGGCGCTCTACGCAGCGGGTTCTGCCATGAGGGCCGCGGAGATGGCTCTCGAGGGCATCAGCACATTTGCACTGGTGCGACCTCCAGGGCACCATGCAGAACGCGACCGGGCGATGGGCTACTGCCTGATGAACAATGTCGCGATCGCGGCCGCAGCAGCATTGAAACGAGTCGAGAAGGTTGCGATCGTCGACTGGGATCTCCATCATGGAAACGGAACCCAGCAGATCTTCTATGAGAGCGACCGTGTGCTCTTCTGCTCCGTTCACCAGTTCAATGTGTTCCCTTTTACCGGCTGGGTCGACGAGATCGGCGAAGGGAAGGGGCGGGGCTATAATCTGAATGCCCCTCTGGAACCCAACGGAGACATCGGGGATTACATGGCGGTCTTCAGGGACGTTTTTATGCCGGCGATCGTCAGATTCGATCCGGATGTGATCATCATCTCTGCAGGAGAGGATGCATTGGAGGACGATCCCCATGGTCAGATGGCACTGAAACCGAATGATTACCAGATTCTGACGCAGATGCTGTTGGAAGCCTGCGACCAACCGATTGCTCTGGTGCTGGAGGGGGGTTACGGCCCATCGATAGGGGAGGCAGTTACGTGTATATTCAATGCGATGAAGGGGGAGAGGGTGAAAGCACCAGAATGCCGCGCCAGAAAGAGAACCGCGAGAGTGATCTCAACGCTCAGAAAAATATGGTTTGTTTGAGTTATTAAAAAGGCGATTCAATCGGTCCTGATAGAATCGGAGGATTTGAAAATTTCAAAGATATCCTGCAAAAAGGACCTTGAATGAGGAGGTTGCCGGTACCAAATATGTGGTGCGAGTCGGACCCTGAAAAGCGTTCGAAGGAACTTCAATCGCCTCGGTGCGCTGTATGACAGAATGAGATCGTGCCTCTGAACAATAGATAGAGAGATCTTCGGTTAGCCATACAGCATACATCTCGAGTTGTTCTCGTTATTATTTTCTCGTTTTTATGCGATCGAGGGGATACCCCCAGAAGACTCGTGATAGAAAAACGAGAGGCATTCGATTATTGCTCTATTCACGTTCTTCTTATCCTGTCCTTGTGGATGTAGGAGACCTCGAACCTCGGCACGATAGTACGGACGACAGGTATTCCGTGAACAGAGAGATCGCATATCACAATCCTGTCTGTGTGAGGCATTATTCGATCAATCAGCAACCTGATGTCATCGTCGATAAAGTCCGAGCTGAAATCCGGAACCTCGTTCAGGTCTATTTTATCACCGGTGCTGAACCAGGCCTTGTTGAAGCGTCTCATCCGCTCGTACCCGATCTGCTCTACCAGCCGGTCCCGCTCTACCCTGATGCTCCCTGTCAGCTGGATCGCTCTGTTCCTCGCCACCTTCACCAGCGCCTCCGTAGCCGCAACCTCGGGTGAAGGATGCGTACCGGCGCCAAGCACGAGCAACAACGGATCTCGACTGATGGGATCGTCAGCAGCGGCAACCACTGTCGGTATCCCGCACCTGCCCTCCAGAAGCCAGAGATATATCTGGACGCCCGCCGAGGAGAACTTTTCGAGAAGTTCTTTTGTTTTACTCTTATCTTCCAATACCAGGGTCTTTTTTCCTGTACGCCCCCGTTCCGCCATACTCAGCGCATCGCACCCGATCACCTCGCAGAGCGCATGCAGAATCGCCTCTTCTTTCGTGTTTCCGCTGGCCAACCCCAGTGTGTCACTGGGAAATAGTGGCTTCACCATGCCCAGGGTGTCGTAGGGATGGTATACCGCATTCGAGGGGATATACGCCCGCTCCTTGTTCAGGATGTCCCACCCCTCTGTCCAGTGCAACTTCTCACCCATCTCCAGCGCTCTGGGAAGGAAGAGATCCTGCGGATTCACCGCCCTGGTAATGCCGATCTCCTCGTAGCTTGCGCACGCCATCGGCTCCCCGCGATATTCAGAGGCATATCGCTCCAGAGCAGCCATTATCGCCGTTGCCTTCGCCTGCAGGATGGTGATACCAGAGGCCACATGGTACCTCGAGCCCTTCAGAAGTGCGCCAGGTCTTATTGCGGCGATGCAGGGAATTCCGATTCGATCGATGCGGGTAATATCCTTTAGCTCAGCGACCCCTATGGCCTGCATCGCCTCATTCGTCCGCTCGATCGTCTCTTCAGGATACCTGGCTCTGTGTATTCCTTCTCTGGCAATCTTTTTTACCCGTTCCAGGGTCAGGATCATCAGGGATCATTTGCTGCGCAACGATTTTATAGTATCATCCTGATCGATCGATTGGTATGCAGGAGGAGATCTCGGTTGGAATGAGGGTGAGGTACCCGAGGACCGGTACCATGGGTCGCGTCGAGCGGCTCGAGACGATCGATCGTCAAAGATTCGCCCAGCTCGACAGCACGCAACTGCTCTACCGTGTGGATCAGCTCATCCCGATAGAGGAGGAAGGGGCAATCAAAAGAGAGAAGAAGGAAGACCTCCTCAAAGAGATCGAGAGGGAGCGGGAGCAGGCAGCGGCGCTTAGGGATGAACTGACCCATGTGGACGAGATGTGCGATGGAGGTGGCTAATCTCTGAGAGGGATCGTCGTCAGCTTCACGGATTCCACACCGCGTTGCGCCATCAGCCTTTCCGCAATCGTCTTCAGATCGCTCCCCTCTCCTCGCAGCAGTATCACCTCGAGGCATTTGTTATGAGTGATATGCGAGTGGAGGGATGCACTGATCACGTGCATGTAGTCGTGCTGAATATCGGTCAGCACCTGTAAGAGGCCGCGCTGGTTGTGATCGTATACCATGGTGATCACACCCTGCCGCTCGCCCTTCACGTCCGACATCCACTGGTAGTGAGTGATATAGTTTCTGATCGCGTCCCTTATACCCTCGGATCTAGAGGAATAACCTCTCATCGAAATGATCTCGTCAAACTTATCCAGAAGATTCTTTGGTAGAGATATCCCTATTCTGGAGAGCTCCGGTTCTGTGTTCGTTGCCATCAGGGAGCTATATATACGATGACAATCTTAAGCTTATGCTTTATTAGTGCTACTTTCTATGCTATATGAAATTAAAAAGGACATATTATTTCATCTTTATCGAACCCGTGCCCACCTGGCATGCGGAGCACTCCATTGCGGGGCTCTAAGTCACTTATATACCATATGACATAACAATTGATAGTGGATTCCTGACCCGTATCCCAGGTGAATATATCAGAGACGGTGGGTCCGTCCTTCAAGGAGGTTTGAATATCTTTGCGTGATATCACGATTCCAGATGTCAACATCGGAGTTGTCGGGCATGTCGATCATGGAAAAACAACGCTCGTCAGTGCACTCACAGGTGTCTGGACAGATAGGCATAGTGAAGAATTGAAGAGGGGCATCTCCATCCGCCTTGGATATGCGGATGCCACCTTCTACCTATGCAGGAATCACAACGGACCTGAGGCGTATTCGACCAAACCTCAATGTCCGATATGCGGAGAGAAAGGTACCCCTCTGAGGACTATTTCATTCGTGGATGCACCGGGGCATGAAACACTGATGGCCACGATGCTGAGCGGTTCTGCGCTTATGGATGGTGCGATGCTCGTCATCGCCGCAAACGAACCCTGCCCTCAGCCACAGACAAAGGAGCACCTGATGGCGTTGAGTCTCATCGGCATAAATAAAATCGTCATCGTACAGAACAAGATCGACGTGGTCACACAGAAGGATGCGATCAGACATTATGAGCAGATCAGACACTTCATCAGGGGCACCGTGGCAGAGAATGCACCGATCATACCTGTTTCAGCACAGAAGGGCATCAATCTCGGTGCCCTCATCGAGGCACTCCACACGACCATTCCTGAACCAGAAAGGGACCCTAACTGTAAACCCATCATGCTAATCGCCCGCTCCTTCGATATCAACAAGCCCGGCATCAGCTGGAAGGATCTGAAGGGCGGGGTCGTGGGGGGATCTCTCATACAGGGAGTACTGAAAGAAGGAGACGAGATCGAGATCAGGCCGGGTATACAGGTGCAGGCAGAAAACAGGGTCAGATGGGAACCGTTGTTTACAAAGATCGTATCGATCACCGCGGGCTCCAGAAGGGTGATGGAGGCGACGCCCGGTGGGCTCATCGGTATCGGCACCAAACTGGATCCTGCTCTGACAAAAAGCGACGCGCTGGTTGGCCAGGTGGTGGGTCATCCTGGCACGCTCCCTCCCGTGTGGGAGAAACTGAACTTCAAAGTCACCCTCATGGAGCGTGTGGTGGGGGCGGATAGCGAGATAGCGATCGAACCCCTGAAGCACAGGGAACCGCTCATGCTCTCCGTAGGGACGGCGGTGACCGTTGGGGTGATCTCGAATGCAAAGAAGGATCAGGTGGAGACGATACTGAAGAGGCCAGTATGCGCAGAGATGGGCGCCCGGATCGCGATCAGCAGGCAGGTAGGGGGAAGGTGGCGACTGATCGGGATGGGTATTCTGACAGGGTAGAGGTGCTCCTTGACACGAACGCCCTTATCATACCTTACCAGCTCGGGATCGATATCTATGCAGCGCTCGGTGAGCTTCTCGGCTCCTATGAACCACTCGTCCTCGAGGATACGGTGGCTGAGTTGAGGGGCATCGCGCGGAGGGGCGGGAGAGAAGGTGTGGCAGCAAGAATGGGGCTCGCAATGGCAGAGCGTGCCAGGGTGGTCAGCGGCACTTCCGGTGACAGCGTAGACGAGCGGATCATCCATTTTGCCGAGGAGAGGAGATGCACGGTTCTGACCAACGATGCGGCTCTGCGTAGAGCATTGAAAAGACGTGGAATTAATGTAATATCTGTGAGAAAATTGAGAAAGCTCGAGATCTTCAGGTGATGTGAGTTGTACTTCAGGGTGAGACTGACCGATAAGGTGAGGGTGCCTCCGGATAGGCTCGGCGAGGACCTCTTCAAGGTGGTGCTGAGTGTCCTGCAGGATCAGCTGGAGGGGAGCATAGATCGGGATATAGGCATTTTCATCGCCGTGAACGAGGTGATCGAGGTGGGTGAAGGTGAACTGGTTCCGGGCGATGGTGCTGTCTATTATGATGTCACATTCGAGGCGATCGTCCTGCGACTCGCACTCCAGGAGGTGATCGAGGGGATCGTTGTGGAGACGACCAC
Organism: Methanomicrobiales archaeon; assembly: GCA_029907705.1. Lineage (GTDB taxonomy): Archaea > Halobacteriota > Methanomicrobia > Methanomicrobiales > JACTUA01 > JARYLJ01. The sequence goes on along the minus strand of JARYLJ010000035.1, from coordinate 6,909 downwards.
GTTCGGCGCGTTCGTCAGCCTCGGCCCGATCGATGCGATGCTCCATGTAAGCCAGATATCGGACGAGTTCATCAACTACGACGAGAAGAACGCGCGCCTCATCTGTCAGGAATCGAAGAAGTATGTGGGGGTGGGCGACGTGGTCAGAGCCAGGGTGGTGACCATGAGCCTCTCCGAGAGGGAGCCGCGGGAGAGCAAGATCGGGTTGACGATGAGGCAGCCGGGTCTGGGTGCGGAGTCCTGGCTGGTAGAAGAATACGAAAAGGAGCGTGCAAAACGTGGTTCAGCGTAAAAAACAGGCGAATGTCTGTCGAGATTGTCACCGTGTCGTGGAAGGAAACGCCTGTTCCGTCTGCGGTTCGACGAACCTCACGACCGATTGGACAGGCTATCTCGTGATCATCGATCCGGATCACTCCGACATTGCCAAAAAAATGAATATCAAACTCCCTGGTCGTTTTGCTCTAAAGGTCCGTTGATGTTCAGGCTCCCCGAACATCTTCGAAGACAGTTGAAGAGACCATTCGGGACTCTGTACCCCTCCCTGGAGAGTGTCCTCCCCCTCATCGAGGATCGACCGGTATACACGGTCGGCGATGTGGTTACCCACCGGCTCCTGCGTCTTGGCATCACTCCTGCCATCGCGATCATCGATGGCATGTCGATGCGTTCTCCCTGCGAGAAGAGGCCACAGGCATATGCGCCTTTGATTCACACGCGCAACCCGGCAGGCACCATAACGCATGAACTCATCGAGGCAATAGGCAGGGCATTGAAGGAGACACCCGCAATTATATTTGTGGAAGGGGAGGAAGACCTCGCCGTCATACCACTCATCATCGCCGCACCCGATGGCGGGGTTGTGCTCTACGGTCAGCCTGATGAAGGGGTTGTGATGAGACTGATCGACAGAAGAGCAAAGCAGGAGGCAGAATCCATCCTCTCCCAGTTTTTAATGAACGAGGGAAAATAATCGCGGCCGCGATAGATTTTAAATAAACCTGTCGACTACATATAAGGAGTACCCATGGATATCAGGATTGATAGCGATAAGAGGAATGAACTTCTGGGCAGAAGGGAGATCGAATTCACACTGAATTATAAGGGGGCGACACCGTCCCGCAAGGAGGTGCTCGACAAGATCTCCGCGAAGCTGAACCTCGATCAGAAACTCGTTGTATTGAACAGCTTCCGCACAAGATTCGGCTCATCAGAATTGCATGGTCTTCTCCGAGTGTACGACCGCGAGGAGATGAAGTCGAAGCTCGAGAGGCCATACCTCTTCGAAAGAGGTAAGAAAGAAGAGAAGAAGGAAGAAGGGGCAAAGCAGTAGATCGGAAGTGAAAGATGGCACAGAGGCGAAGCTCGTATTATACAATAAAGGATGGAAAGGCAACATCCCAGAGGAAGAGCTGTCCACGATGTGGCACAGGTGTTTTTCTGGCCGAACACAAAGACCGCCTTTCATGTGGGAAATGCGGATATACAGAGTTTAAAAAGAAATAATGCCTTTTTCTGGGCAGGTTCTGGGTATTGAAGGGACCGCGTGGAACCTGAGCACAGCGGTGTTTGGGGACCGGTTGATCTGCACGCATTCGTCCGCCTATCAACCTTCTCATGGTGGCATTCACCCGCGTGAAGCGGCCCAGCATCACGCGACAGTCATCAAGGAGATCGTTGCACGAACGCTCGATGAAGCAGGGGAGGTGCAGGCGATCGCATTCTCACAGGGTCCGGGGCTGGGTCCGTGTCTCAGGACTGTGGCCACAGCAGCACGCTCCCTCGCCCTCGCACTCAACGTACCACTGGTGGGAGTGAATCACTGCATCGCGCATATCGAGATAGGCATGTGGGCGACCGGATGCAGGGATCCCATCACGCTCTATGTGAGCGGAGCGAACACACAGGTCCTGGGGTTTCTCAACGGGAGGTACAGGATATTCGGAGAGACGCTGGATATCGGTCTGGGAAACGCACTGGACAAATTCGCCCGCCACCACCGGATGCACCATCCGGGTGGACCCCACATCGAGGCACTCGCAAGAAAAGGGGCCTACATCGATCTTCCTTATACGGTGAAGGGGATGGATCTGGCCTTTTCGGGACTGGTGAGCGCCGCAAAGGAGTCGAAGGCCTCCATCGAGGATATCTGTCACTCCATCCAGGAGGTCGCCTTTGCCATGTGTGTCGAGGTGACAGAGCGGGCGCTTGCCCATGCAGGCAAGGACGAAGTCCTGCTCGTCGGTGGGGTGGGGGCGAACCGCCGCCTCCAGGAGATGCTCACCGCGATGTGCGAGGATAGGGGGGCGACATTTCACGTTCCTGAAAGGAAGTACCTCGGGGACAACGGGGCGATGATCGCATACACGGGTCGATTGATGCTCGAAAGCGGCCGTTCACTGGAGATCAAAGAGTCCCGTGTGATACCGACCTTTCGCTCAGACGATGTGGATGTGACATGGAGGCAGGAGGAGACCGGGAAGGCGGCAGGGATCGCCGGGGAGAATGGCGAGTTGAGGGGAGCGGAGGCAGTGGTGACCATCGAAGAGGGCATCGTGACAAAGAGGAGGATGAGCAAGCGGTACCGGGAAAAAGCCCTCGATCGTCGCCTCATCATGGAGCGAACCAGGGCGGAAGCGAGGTTGATCTCCCTCGCGAGGAGGGCAGGAACGCCCACTCCCGTCATCAGGGACATTACGAACGATACGATTGTGATGGAGCGAGTGAAGGGAACACTCTTGAAGGAACACCTCACATCCGATGCATTCTATCAGGCAGGTCTCGAGGTGGGAAGGCTGCACAGCGCGGGTATAATACATGGTGATCTCACGACGAGCAATATCATCGTTCGGGAAGGGAGATGTGTACTGATCGATTTTGGTCTGGCGCAGGTGAGTTCGGAGCTCGAGGACAGAGGTGTAGACCTGCACGTGCTCTTCCAGACACTCAAAAGCACCACAAGAGATCATGAGCGCCTGAAGAATGCATTCATCGAAGGATACTCCAGAAATTTTGAGGGTTATATGGATGTACTCCGCCGGGAGACGGATATAGAAAAGAGGGGGAGATACCTCTGAAGCTGGCGATTGTCACCGGGAATCCGGGTAAGGTGAGGGAGATCGAGTTATTTTTCAGAAATAAGCTTGAAGTGGAGCACGTCCCCCTGACCTGCCCCGAGTTCAGGGATCCTGATGTCTCGAAGATCGCCATGGAGAAGGCCAGGTACGCCTTTCAGCAATTAAATCGTCCTCTGATCGTCGACGATACCGCATTCTACATCGAGGCGCTGAATGGGTTCCCCGGCCCCTGTGCCGCATATGTGCTGGATACGATCGGCATCGAAGGGATACTCACCCTTATGAAGGGGGGGGAGAACAGGAGGGCATCCTTCGAGACCGCTGTCGCTTTCGCGGATGAATCGGGAATAAAGGTATTCACAGGCAGGGTGAATGGCACCATCGTCCATCCCCGCGGTCATGGCGGATTCGGTTACGATCCGATCTTCGAATGGGATCACAGGACATTTGCAGAGATACCGCTGGAGGAGAAGAACAGGATATCTCACAGAGGCCTGGCGCTCCGTGCCCTTGCAGAATGGCTCGTGCAGGAGGGTCGTCTCCGTATACACAAGGATTAATACACCAGAGTACCTTCTAAGTTGGCATAAGGTCTGGAGCTCTGTCATGGCAAAATTCCCGGAAGCGGAGGCACGGCTGCTGAATGTCAAGATATGCATGAAATGCAATGCGCGCAATCCGGTTCGTGCGACGAGGTGCAGGAAGTGCAACTACGGGCATCTGCGCCCCAAGAACAAAGAAAGAAAGGCCTGATCAATTTCAGGCACTGTAATAGGTGACTCTCTTTCCTTTTTTGCTGTATTCGCCTCGGAAGGTCTCGATGTTACGTTTATAGCCGAGGCGATCCGTGAATCCAAGTTTGCGGAGCTCCTCTCGCACACGCATCACATCCTCACGGTCGCTCCAGTCACGCGTATACACGAAGATCACCTTCCTGCTGTCCCTCGATTCCGGATTGGGTTTGGCAGTACTCACCTTCGAGGCAATTCCCAGAGTACCTTTTGTCGTCATATCCCTCACCACTCTCCACGCCTCGTCCACCTTCTCGGGTTCGATGAAGATGAGCCATTTCCCTGCATTCTCGTCCTCCATGCCCCCCTCTATTACCCCGGGTGCATCCTGGATGATATAATAGGTCATTACGGTCCTGGAGGGGGTCACACCCTCTCCCTCCTGAAGCATCCGGTAGAGTGCCGCCGGTTCACCCATTCTTTTTTTGAGGGTGTCTGCGAGCAGCGGGTACTCATCGCTGAATTTTTGGAAGATCTCGACGAACGCATCCGAAAAATCCACGGCCGACTCCACCAATTCATAAAGGGGCGATCCACGCTCCCTGAGCTCCTTGTTCAGAAAGATCTCGAAGATACCATAAGCCACATCGGCCTGTATCTCGTCTTCTGCCCCTTCCATCCCAATACTCTCCTGTCTCCTGTCAGATCAATCGTCGAGGGTTTTAGATACGTTCGAGAATCAACTGCGCTGCCTTCTCACCCGAAAGGAGCATTCCCCCGAAGATCGGCCCCATCCTGTGCTCGCCTGCCACCGCATTCGCTGCCATGCCTGTGACGATGAGGCCGGGGTACACCTCCTTCGTATGGTGTACCACCTGGGATTCAGCCCTTTCTGCCCACATGGATCGTTCGCCCTTTACCCGGATAGCGCCCGTCTTTCTCTCCACCAGCGAGGCGATGCATGCGTCATGACCGGTTGCATCCACAGTAAAGCGGCATGAAATCGTCAGGGGGTCCACATGGAGCCTTGCCATCTCAACCGCAGTCCAGTTGATGACCAGGCCGCTCACTCTTCCGCTCTCCTTGATCACCACATCCTCGACTGTCGTCAGGTTCATGAACTCGACTCCCGCATCACAGGCGGCGGCAGTGAGTTTTGCCACCGCCTCGACGGAAGATGCAACAAAGTAATTCCCAGCCTGCTCGGTATAGGAGATATCGAACCTCTCCAGGAGCCGGCGGGCTTCCTCCTGCACGACGATACGGGGAAACATCATTCCGCCGCCCCACATACCTCCGCCCACACTCAGTTTCTTCTCGATGAGGGCGCAACTCTTGCCTCTCTCGGCAACGAGAGCTGCGCATACGAGCCCCGAAGGGCCACCCCCCACCACACCGACATCCAGCTCGAGGTGCTCCATCAGAATGCGGAGCTGCTCTGCAAGGATTGCCCGGGTAATCGTCACCTCGTCCAGTGCCATCTAAGCCCCTTATTTACTATTTCTTCCGGTAGATAATAGAGGCAGAAGAGAGCTGAGGCGTCTGGTTCATCTTCTTTTTATCCAGTCCTTTCCCGAATTGGCGGTCGGTGATATTAATATCCCGGACGCCGAATTATTATGTTACTATGGAATGGCCGAAGGATTGGGGGCTCCGCTTGAGGATGTGGCTGACGATACTTCTCCTGGGTGTCGTCTATCTGGTGTTCATCGCAGTACTGGCAGCGCTCGGTGTACCATTCGTATATCTCATCGGGCTGGTCTTCCTGATGTCGTTCCTGCAGTATTTCTTCTCGGACAGGATAGTGCTCTGGAGCATGAGGGCGCATGTCCTGGACGAGAGCGAATATCCCGAGCTGCATGCGATGGTGGAGAAGCTAGCGATGGAGGCGGGTATCCCGAAACCCAAGATCGCAATGGTGAGGACACCCGTGCCGAACGCCTTTGCCACCGGTAGATCGCCTTCAAACGCCGTCGTTGCAGTCACTGACTCGATCACGCGCCTTCTTACCCCAAAGGAGCTGGAGGCAGTGATCGCGCATGAACTCGCTCACGTGAAGAACCGGGATGTCCTCACGATGACGATCGCCAGCTTCGTGAGCATGATCGCATTCATGGTGATGCGTTATGCCCTCTTCTTCTCGTATGGCAATCGAAGGGATAGCGGAGGGATTCTTATTGCCTGGATTGTATCCGTCATCGTGTGGCTGGTGAGCATGATCCTGATCAACGCGCTCTCCCGCTACAGGGAATACGCGGCTGACAGAGGGAGTGCGTATATCACGAAGAATCCGCGTGCGCTCATCACCGCACTCTACAAAATCAGCGGCAGGATGGACTATGTTCCACCCGAAAAACGACGCGAGATAGAGGGGGCGAACGCCTTCTTCATTATCCCTTCACTCTCGGGTGACACTCTCATGGAGCTCTTCTCTACGCATCCGCCGCTGGAGAAGCGTGTGGCCGCACTCGAGGAGATCGAGAAGGAAGTACGCTGGGCGTGATCGGTCCTGCACCAGATGAACAATAATAATATTATCGCCCGACACAAAATAAAAGAATAAATCTGCATCGATGGTCTAGAGGTATGACGTTGGCCTTCCAAGCCGATAGCCCGGGTTCGAATCCCGGTCGATGCATGGGGGCTCGTGGTCTAGCTGGTTATGACGTCGCCTTCACACGGCGGAGGCCGGGGGTTCGAATCCCTCCGAGCCCATCCCGATTCGCCTATTAGCACCCGTACAGGCCTCGATTCAGAGAATGCGTCTTTTACCAGGGAATCGATGACTTTCGAGGCGTTATTGCCCGTATTTTTAAGTAATGAAATGGTATCTTTAGATAAGGTAAGATGAATCGGTTGACGGATTCGGGTGATTTTCTGTTCTTTTTCCATTCTGATGGTTTCCCTGCCCTGTTTCTCCTGTGGCTACAGGTGGCGGAGTGTAGGCACACTGTTGATGGGGTGGGAGTTAAAGGGATAGCAACATAGGGTGCGCGTGAGAAGGAAAGGATAGTCCAATACTAAAATTATTTTTTTTGGCTCACTTTCCCTGGTAGCGTACACGAAGTGATGTAAAATAAAATCCCCCGTATCCTACAGTG
>JARYLJ010000034.1 GCA_029907705.1 Methanomicrobiales archaeon | reverse complement strand
GAGATCCTGTCAGGATACGGGAACTCAATTTACAGCTTAAGGTGTACACTGCCGTACATTCTAATTATTCACCTCCTTTACTGGGAATTATTACTGATATGCCGCCTGGATTGCCCATCAAAATCAAATCACATTATTTAAATTTATAAATACCTCAATGGTTTTTTGTATAATACTGTCCCAATTATAACATTTCAATTCATTTTTATCCATCATCTTCATTTTTACAGTGACCAAATTTGACAATACATTGATCATTTCATAACTACATTCTTTTTTAACATGAATAGCATAAACTCCCTCGAATTTGCCGACGAACTCCCCCAATGCACTCTTTGGATTCACGATCACAGGCTTTCCTGCCGCTAATGCCTCGAGGACCGTGATCCCGAAGGCCTCTGTATCGGAGAGGTTTACCAAGAGAGAGCAGGTCTTGAGCCAGCGATACTTCTCCTCATCCGAGACATGACCGAGAAATTTGACCCTCTCCTCGAGTCCAAGCTGTTTCACCAGACCTAACAGCTCTGACCTGTAATTGCCCGCACCCCCGATAATGAAGAATTTCGCATCTGGAATGAGGGGCATCGCACGTATGACGACATCGATATGCTTGTATCTCTCCAGTCTCCCGATATAGAGAATGAGATCACCATCGAATTCATAGGGCTCTGCCTTCTGGATTGCCTCCAGATCGATGCCGTTGGGGATCACAGCGATCTTCGATGGTTCGAGATGGAAATCCCGCAGAACAAGGTTTTTCTCATACTCGGAGACGCATATCACGACCTTCGCCTTCTCGAATATCTTTCTGCCGAGTAACTTGTATGGCCTCAGCAGAATATTGGTGATTCCGATGCTCCCTTTTCCATGGTAATGCGGTGTGAATACGAGGTTATCTCTCGAAGCGAGGGCCGCAAAATATGCAGGAAGTGCATGATAGTTGTGGGCATGAATGATATCGTATTCGCATCTTTTTAGATATCGAATGATGCTACGTGAAAAAAATATCGTGCTTTTCGGTGCAATCGATGGAAACCTGGTGATATCGATACCGTTGAGTACCTCTTTTCTCGGCAACTTTCCACTCGGATCGGTGCAGACAACCTCCACCTCGAAACCACGTTTTACGAGCCTCTCGCTGATCTCCCTCACATGTGTTTCTACGCCGCCGATGTGCGGGTGGTATCTCGGGCAGACCTGAACGATCTTCATGTATCTTCCTGGGGTGGTTGAAAGTTCATATTTGGTCATCTTGATTTACCAATTTTCCGAATAGCGTTACCCAGTTTTTGGCAATATTTTCCCATCTGAGGCATGCGGGAACAGTATACCTCCTGCCGTTCCCGATTGTTCGGATGATCGCCATCTTCAGTTCATCCAGATTTTCGGGGGTAGTGAAAACCGTACCCTCGTACTCTGAGAGACTCTCCTCGAGACCCCCCACAAGGGACGCAATTATCGGCATGCCATAGGCCATTCCGATATGTGCAACTCCGCTCTGTGAAGCTCGCAAATAGGGGATCACCAGTACATCCGCAGCGGAGAAGATGAACGAAATTTCCTCGTCCGCGATGTACCGATTTATAAAGGTGATTTTATCTTTATAGGGCGAACATCTTGCGAGCTCTACCGATTCCCTGTCTTCCCAGGTCTCTCCTGCAATCAGCAACCTTGTATCTGAAACGATCTGTTCAGGCAATTCGCTGAACGCCTGAACAAGATATTTCACGCCTTTATATGGCCTCAGTAAACCGAAGAATAAAATCACATGCTTTTCTTCGATATCGAGCGTTTTTTGAGCGAGATCTTTATCGATGGTTTTGTAATGGTCATAGAGGCCATGAGGTATGACAGTGGCATTGTCCCCAGGCACCCCGAAAAGAGTGCAAATCAATTTTTTATCCGGTACCGAGTGAACCACAAAATGCGTCCCCCACTTCCGTAGTAATTTGCTGGTGAATTTTGCATAAATGCGAACAGGAAGTATCGATTGCTCCAGTGGATCGAGCACTTCGTGATATTCGATCACTATGGGGATTTTTTTAAAAAGGAGCAGTAGAATCGCGATGCACATATGAGCGACACTGGAGGTCCACCATTCCAGAAGTATAACATCTGCACCACTAGCCGCCTTTGCTGCCTGAAACCATGTGATCGGATTATACCAGTCGAGGATCTCGCAAACCTTCACTCTCTTGGCGAAGTGGAGCTGGGTGAGATCTTCTCCAACCCGTTTCCAACCCGGAAAGAGTCTCGAAGGAAGCATGTTCCTGTATAAAATCGCAATAACAGCGGCCTCTTTGGAAAGGGCGTTCGCAAGCCGGATGGTATAATAGCTGATTCCGGATAGAAATCTGGATGAAGGTCCAACGATGGCGATCTTAATTTTTTTCTCTCCTTGCATTTCTATTCCTTGCATTTCTATCCATCTCGCTCGGGGGTCAGCTCATGAAATCTCGCGTAAAAAACTCTCAAATGAAGGGACATCGTTAAGATTATACGGCGATACATTTTTCCCTTTTCTCACTCAATTCAGATGCTTTCATGCCCTTTCCGAACCAGCTTCTTTGCCTTCCCCATCATCCTCTTCGCCGCCTCCTTCGTCCTTCCTTCTGCGGTGATCCTGATCTTCGGCTCGGTGCCGGATGCCCTGACGAGGAGCCATCCATCCTCGGTGGAGATACGAACCCCATCTGTCGGCTCCTCTGCACCCATCGCGATGACGACCTCGCGTGCCATCGCGCATGGGAATGACTCGCGGAGCATTATGTAGCGTGGTATTGCCTTTAGTTCCTCAATCACGTTCATCTCCGAGGCGAGCTCGCAGAAGAGCGCAGCCGCATGGATGCCATCGGGACAAAAGGACAAATTGGGAAAGATGATCGCACCCGAGGGTTCACCCCCGAAGTCCCCCCATCGAAGGAGTTCCTCGGAGACGTAGGCATCGCCGACGGGGACACGGCGAACCTCGGCGACCTCCTCGATCGCCATCGAAGCATCGTAGGTGGTGACGACTCGCTCCGCTTCCTGATACTTCGCGAAGAGGATCAGGAGGTCGTCACCGCTGACGAATCCCCACCCCTTCAGGAACACGACGAGGCGGTCTGCATCCCCATCGTGGATCAATGCGAAGTCCGCACCCGTCCCTGCCATCACCTTCTCCAGATAGGGCAGGTTCGCAGGCAATGGCTCCGAAGGTCTCGCGAATCTGCCCGAGGGGTTGCAGTTCAGGGTGATCGTCTTCTGCCCCAGTGCGTCGAGCAGATATGGCGTAAGCAGGCTGCCTGCGCCGTTTCCGCAGTCCACCACCGCGCTGAACTGCTTCCCGGGATTTACCGTGTCCAGGATCGCATTTTTATGCACCTCGATCGCATCGAAATGCGTGATCTCCCCCTGATGATCCCAATCACGAAGAGGTGCATGTCCGAGCATCTTTTCGAGCTCTCCTCTCTGCACCCGCGTGACCGCGGAACCATCAGCATTCATCAGCTTGATCCCATTGTACTCTTCAGGGTTGTGCGATGCAGTGATCATCGCCGCGCCCTTCGCATACCTCGCGGTGTACCCGATGCTCGGTGTGGGCGACATTCCTGCCTCCAGGACCATCGCTCCACCCGAGAGAAGCCCTGATATAAGACCGTGCATGATGAGCAGGCTCGTGGTGCGGGTGTCCCTGCCCACGACGACACTTTGTGCCATGCATGCGAACGCCGCGCCCACCTCCGGCGAGAGCTCTATCAAATCCCTGCCATACAACTGCCTGATGCCGGAGGATCCGAATTTCCCCTTTCCCTCCATTCTCACTCCTGATATACCTTCATCTCCCATACGGACACCAGTGCTCCAGGTTGAGCAGGCAGCACAGTCCGTTCAGCGAGGGGCCGAGAAAGAGCACCTTCTTCGTCCTCAACAGCTCCTCCAGCTCCTTCTCCTTGTCCTTCGAGAGGAGGTCTCCTGCTGTCACGAGGATCAGATCGGCACTCTCGATTCCCGTGCTATACGGCCGAGCGGACTCTGTACAAATCCCGGGGATCTCAGTGATCGAGGCAATACGCCTGCCACGCAGGGCATCCTTCAGTTCGCTCATGCAGGGGGCGTGGCACTCGGGCGGACAGGCATGCACTTTGCGCGAGATGCATAGAAAAGAGGTGGCGACATTGACGATGGCGAGCGCTGCGGTCCTTTCTCTCTCCTCATCGAGATGAGCGCCCTTCATGAAGGAGATCCTCGTTCTTGCCTGAACGGGCGATTCGGTCACCACCTCTCCTGATCTCCCTCCGAATACTGCCTCTATAGTGACCCCGAACTCGAACTGGCAGCGGGGAGCATCAGGTCTCCTCCTCAATACCACCTCTCCCTCCTCGCAACCGCACCCTTCGATGGTTTTCAGAAGCTTCTCGACTGCCTCGTTTACCAAAGTCATAAAAACATTTCACCTCTCCATCAGAATGACCCGGGCAGGGGCTCCATCCCCTCCTTCGATCTTCAGGGGCAATGCCACCATCAGGTAATCGCCACTTCGAACATTCGAGAGATCGAGCAGCTCGATGATCACAACGCCTCTATCGAGCAGCTGCCGGTGAACCCCGCCCCCGCCTCCGAAGGCCTCGATCGATGGAGAATCGATCCCGACACAGTCGCATCCACGTTCGGCGATTGCGGATGCCGCCGCTGTGGTAAGATGGGGGAAATCCTCCCCGAATGATGCCTGACTCGAGGCGGAGGTCCTGAACAGGATCTTCTTCACCCCATCCGTCCGATCCAGAAAATCGGATGGTTCGATGTCTTTTCTGTTTTTTCCAACTTCGATCACCCTGCACCTTCCGACGAGTGAAGTCAGGGGTATCCGGTCGATCGTGAGTCCCCCGTGGAGGTAATGTGCAGGGGCATCGATATGCGTCCCTGCATGGGAGGTGATGCACAGCTCGCTCATCACATAGAGCCCCGTATCCTTCCTCTGGATCGAGGGTTTCATATCCCCGGGGTAGACCGCCGTGTTCTCCGAAAGCAGGCGGGTGATATCGTACAGTTCTTTCAGAGCATCTCCTCCCGCCAGCCATATCGTCCTATCAGCGGAACGAACATCACACCGCCGTGATACGTCCTCTCCAGATATGCGCCCCTCTTCACGATCTTCACCAGCTCCTGCAGCCCCCTTCCCCCGAGCGGTGCCACCATTCTCCCCCCGTCTGCCAGCTGATCGATGAGGGGTGACGGTATATCCGGTGCCGCAGCTGTAACGATGATACCATGGTAGGGTGCATGATCCGGCCATCCGAGCGTTCCGTCGCCCACCACGACCTCCACATTCGCGATTCCGGCCTTCTTCAGGTTGCTGCGTGCGAGCTCGGCGATATTCGGCAGCCGCTCGACGGTGGTGACCCGTGATGACAGCAGTCCGATGATGGCTGCCTGATAGCCGCTACCCGCCCCTATCTCCAGAATATGATCCTCCGGCTGCGGATCCAGGAGTTCTGTCATGAATGCAACGATGTATGGTTGCGATATCGTCTGGCCCTCGCCTATAGGGAGAGGACGATCCTCGTAGGCGGCTTTTCGGTAGGGTTCGGGGACGAAGAGATGCCGCGGTATTTTCCTCATCGCCTGAAGGATTCGAAAATTATTGATGCCGCGCGCTGCAATCTGCATTTCAACCATCCGGAGGCGTTCCGGTAGATAGGGATCGGAACTCATGCGCTATCAGAAACCCTTTTCCGCTGCATCGATGGCTGCATCGATCTGTTTCTGGAGTACATCCGGCAGTCCCTGTATCTTCACATCCAGAAAGCCCCTGATGATCGTGGCCGTCGACTCCTCCTCAGTCAGTCCCCGTGCCATCAGGTACTCTATCTCTTCGCGGGCGATCTTGCCGACAGCCGCTTCATGGGATAGCTCCGTTCCCATCACCTTCCCCTCGATCTCCGGGATGGCGTGAATCAGACCATCGCCGAGTATGAGCCCTCTGCACTCGATGTGCCCCTTCGTGCCGTCTGAAGCGCCAACAACATGACCCCGCGAGATGACGTTTCCACCGCGGGTGATCGCCCTCGTGATCAGCTCCGCACTGCTCCCTTTCTCACCCAATATCGCCCTCGATCCGATATCGAAGGTGGATGCGGGCAGGGCCATCACGATGCTGCTGAAGCGTGCCATTGCTCCCTCGCCGCGGAGGAATGCTGTGGGATACATCTCGATCTTCTTCACTGGCTGCAGACAGACATAGTTGGAGAGAAATGTCCCCCCTTTCTCGATGAAGGCCGCACTCCTCGGAAATACACTGATCTTGGCTCCCCAGCTATGGATCATCGTGGATGTGATCTTCGCCCCCTCCCCGACGTAGAACTCTGTCACACCGATGTGAGCTCCTGCCACGTTATGGGTGGCACTGGCACATCCTGATATCAGATGGACCTCCGCCCCCTTCTCTGCTATGATGATATTATGCACGTGCTGGACCCTCTCTGCTGCCAGATAGAGGCATGCCTGGAGGGGGAGTACTGTCTTTGCCCCTTCACGTGCCCTTATAAATACACCCCTCGGTTCCTTCTGTCTGGCAACGTATGCGGTGTATTTATCCTTCTCCTTCGGTACTGCCTTCCAGTAGTATTCCTTCAGCTCATCGTACTTCTCGAGTGCCTCCGAGATGGGAAGCACCTCAATACCCTCTGCCTGTGATCCTGCCTGGATCACCTCCTGATTTATCTGGAAGTAGCTGCCGGCTCTTTTCGTCATGTCTTCTTCGAGCCCTGTCTGCCTCAGCCGCTCCTTCTCCTGCTGGGGCAGATCCCCAAGGCCTTTTATATCTGCGGGCATTTCAGGCACTCCCTGTAGCCGGAACGCTTCACCACTTTCAGGATCTCCCTCGGATTTCCATGGCACCTGATCTCTCCATCGATGAGCACATGCCCACCGTCTGCATCCAGGTAATCGAGGATATAGCCCGTGTGGGTGATGATCAGTCCCCCCTTCTCACGGTGGACCAGATGCCTGTCCTTCTCCAGCAGATGGGCGATGGATCTACCCATGAGTGCCATGTTCTCGAGATCCACACCACTCTCGGGTTCATCGAGCAACATAAAATCGGGCTTCTGGACAATAAGCTGGAGTACCTCGCTCCTCTTGATCTCCCCTCCGGAAAAACCCCTATTGATATCCCTGTTCAGCAGAGCCTCCATATTCAATGATTTCGCATAATCTTCGATCGTCTGATCGTTCCCACGCTTCACCACGTTTAGGAGCTTTCCCAGTTTCAACCCTGCAATCGTCGGAGGACGCTGGAACATTATACCGATGCCCATCTTCGCCCTCTCATTCACCGGCATATCGGTGATATCCTTCCCCTTGAAGACGATCAGGCCCTTCGTGACCCTGGGGCCGCTGAAACCCATGATCGCCATCAACAATGTGCTCTTTCCGGAGCCATTGGGGCCCATGAGCACGTGGGTCTCCCCTTTTTCGATGCGGAGATTGATGTCGTGGAGGATCTCCTTATTTCCCACCTCCACATGAAGGTCTTCGATCTCGAGCATATCTCAACCTGATACTAATTCTGCAGGGATCGGATTAAATCCTTCTCATAACGGGAAAAGGCAGTTTTATCTGGGGAGTGATGTGTATCCTCTCTTTGAGAAGTAAAAGCCATTCAGCCGGACACTTTCGCACCCCGCAGTCTGAGGATTCATAAACCCTCCCAGAGTGTTATCATTTATGCAGAACACACGCATGCAAGGGTCAACATTCGATTTCATTGCAGAGAGGGCAAGAGCATACCCATGGTTGATGCACCGCGGACAGATGAGGTCATCCCTGCACGATCAAGAAAGAGAACGTCATGGTCGCCCTCAGCCCTTCGGATGGCTACTGTTAAGCACTCTCGAGACGAACAGATCGATGAGGATCGCTCGTTCCGATGGGAAGACAGAAGGTACCTGACAAACCCCTGAAAGAGAGGATACGCAGAGGTACAAAGGGCATCAAAGAGCCAGCAGAGAGGGTGGATGCCCCATTTACTGAACGTTTTTTGAACCGTATCATCTGTGGCGATGCGGCAGAGGTGATGAAGGCTATCCCTGATGACTCCATCGACATCATCATCACCTCCCCCCCTTATAACTTCGGTCATGCTTATTGTGGTGATCCAGAAGAGGATACGAGGGAATGGGGGGAATACTTCAGGTGTCTGCGGCAGATATGGACCGAATCATATCGTGTTCTCAAAAAGGGAGGCAGGATCGCTGTCAATGTACAGCCGCTCTTCTCCGATTATATACCCACCCACCACATCGTCTCGAATCAGCTGATGGAGCTCGGATTTCTATGGAAGGCAGAGATCCTCTGGGAGAAGAGAAATTACAACGCAAAGTACACCGCGTGGGGGAGCTGGAGATCACCGTCCATGCCATACCTTAAATATACCTGGGAGTTCATCGAGGTCTTCGACAAGGGCACGCATAAGAAGGCGGGGAGGAATGAGGATATCGATATCAGTGCAGAAGAATTCAAGTCGTGGGTATTCGGCAGATGGTCCATCCCACCAGAGGTGAACATGAGGGCCTACAACCACCCGGCGGTGTTCCCAGAAGAGCTTCCTCTACGTTTGATGAAACTATTCTCCTTCAGGAATGACATCGTCCTCGATCCCTTCAATGGTGTCGGCACGACGACGCTTGCAGCGGTGAAAAGCGAGAGGCGTTTCATCGGCATCGAGATCGGATGCGATTACTGCAGAACAGCCCTCTCCAGGATATCCGAGTGGATCTCGTCCCAGGGTTCAGGAGTGGACCCATCCCCCGCCATGGAGATATGGACGAGTGGAAGCGACGAACAGTCCCCATTAGAGCAGACGGGGTAGTTCAGCGATCGATTCGATGATGATATCCGGTGGTATCTTTGCCCTCTCCACTGCCGCCGGCAAATATTTCCCTGTTCTAATGAGGATACCCATCATACCGCAGGCCTTCGCCCCGCCGATATCGGTGGCGATGTCGTCTCCCACCATCGCAGCATATTCCTGTTCGATTCCCAGCAGATGGAGCGCGTGAATAAAGAATGTGTTCGAGGGTTTGCCGACCACAGATGCGGTCACTCCGGAGGCGTACTCCAGTGCGGAGACGAAGGGTCCTGCCGAGAGCATGAGCCCATCTGCTCCCATCCAGTAGCGATCGTGCTCGAGTGCGATCAGCTCCGCTCCGTCCAGAAGCATCCTGAACGCCTTCGTCAGGCGTTCATAGGTGAAATTATCACCGGCATCTGCCACGACCACGACATCGGCTGATTCCCCGAAGGGTTCCACCCCTGCCTCGAAGAAGTCTTTCCACACATCCCCTGTCGCAAGCAGGTGGCATTTTTTTATTCCCCTGCGTTGGAGTTCGCCGGCGGCGACAATGGCGGGAGTCAGGATCCTCTCCTCCCGGGTTCTGAATCCCATGTTAGACAATCGCGCCACAATCGATGCCCTGCATCTGCGCGTGGAATTGGATACGAAGAGATACGGAATCCTTCTCTCTTCCAGTATATCTGGAAGTTCGCCAGCACCTTCGATGAGAGATTCTCCAGTATAAATAACCCCATCCAGATCGATGAGAAGTCCACGGATATCTCCTGGTGGTTCTTGCATATACCGCTCTCTCCGCTCCTTCACCGACCTTGAGCTATTCGGAAAACGAACGAATGAAAGATCTGATCAGATCTCCCTGATCGCTCCCTGTCTCACCCACCACTCGTACTCGAAGGGCCACCTGTCTCTGTTGTATCTGACCATCTGGGAGAAATACTCCCTTCTCTGTCTGTGGATCACCTCCTGCTCGGGGTACCGGTGTTCCCCCCGGATGGACTGCACCAGCCGTTTTCCGAGCTCGCGGGCATCCCTCTCCCCTTCGAGAATTGCATTCGGATCCCTTCCGACGGCAACGCCTACCCCGCCGACCGCGGTCCCCCCCAGCGCGATGATCACATGATTCATATAATCAACCACCTTCTCCTGACCGCTTCCACCGGCAGTGCAGACCGCGCATCCGTACTTTCCGCTGAAGAGCTGGCGATGGACTGCATCTGCCATCCTGTCGAAGATCGCCTTCATCGGTGCAGTCACAGAATCGATGTAATTGGGAGATCCCAGGACGATGCCTTCTGCGTCAAGCATCTTCTCCATGAGGTCTGGAAAGTCATCGATAAGTGTGCATTCTCCTTCTGCATAGCAGACTCCGCATGCAGTGCAGTATCCAACTTTAAGTCTGTAAATATCGACCAGCTCGGTCTCCGCTCCCTCATCCGCCGCTCCATTCAGCACCGCCCGGACCAATCTGAGCGTCTGGCTCTGTGCCCCCTTCGGGCTTGCATTCATTCCAAGGATCTTCATCCTGCTCTCCCTCATACTCCATTTCATCTCATCTATTGAAAAGGTTTAACGTTGCTTCCTGCAGAAAACACTCATATCGAGATTTGATAATATAACAAAACTTGAAGAGAACGGTTGAGTTTGGACCGTGTACTGGTATGGGAAATGTAGAAGAAAAGAGTGGGGATTATAAAATCGCTCTGTTCATTGCGGTGCTCGCCGGATTTCTCACGCCATTTGACCTTTCTGCTGTCAACATCGCTCTCCCCACGATAGGCAGGGAGTTCGCAATGGATGCGGTGAGCATGAGCTGGATTCCCACCGCATACCTTCTCACATCTGCCATATTCCTCGTCCCAATAGGCAGGGTAGCAGATATTTACGGCAGAAAAAAGGTTTGCACCGTGGGTCTCTCCCTCTTCACACTGGCGTCGATCTCCATGATCCTCTCACCCATTGTCCCCTTCATCATACTGTCGCGGGTCTGGCAGGGGGTGGGAGGTGCATTCATCTTCGGCACGGCGATCGCGATACTCACATCTCTCGCTCCTCGCGGGGAGAGGGGTAAGGCCCTCGGCATTTACACAACGGCGGTTTATCTGGGGCTCTCATTTGGTCCTTCCATCGGAGGATTCATGACGGATCATCTCGGCTGGAGGAGCATTTTTCTGATTAACATTCCAATCGGAGTGGTTGCCGTCTCTCTCCTGATCTTCAGGCTCAGAGGAGAGTGGGCAGATGCACAGGGGGAGAGATTCGATCTTCATGGATCACTCCTCTATGGTCTTATGCTCCTCGCACTCATCTACGGTCTTTCGATGCTGCCCTCGACTGAGGCGACAGGGATCATTCTTGCGGGTGCCGCCCTGTTCATCCTGTTCTTATGGTATGAATGGCACACCAGAAGCCCGCTCATCGATCTCTATCTCTTCCGATATAACAGGAGGTTCGCATTTTCGAATCTGGCTGCACTGCTGAACTACAGCGCGACATTTGCAGTGACTTTCTTCCTGAGCCTATATCTCCAATATATTGGAAGGCTTTCCCCGTCTGAGGCGGGCCTCATACTGATTGTCCAGCCCGTGATTCAGGCCCTATTCGCATCCTCCGCAGGCTATCTTTCTGATCGGGTCGATCCGGGGAAAGTTGCATCGGCGGGAATGGCGCTGAACGCGATTGCCCTCCTGTCACTCGCTCTGCTGGATGAGGGTAGCTCGATCGCTCATCTCGGAATTATTCTCTTCGTCATGGGGGCTGGTCTTGCCTTCTTCTCTTCACCCAATACAAATGCGATTATGAGTTCAGTAGAACCGAAATGCTATGGAGTCGCTTCTGGGACGCTGGGTACGATGAGGCTCATGGGGCAGATGTTATCCATGGCCATCGCCATGATGCTCATTGCCATTTTTATGGGCAGGGTGGAGATCATTCCCGAGCAGTACTCTGGACTCCTTGGAGCCATGAAAGCGGGATTTCTCGTATTCGCATGCCTCTGCATCGTCGGAATCTTCGCCTCCCTCTCGAGGGGCGAGGCAGTGGAGGAAGAGAGAGGCATCTGCAGGGTTGATAGATAATGCCTGTGTATGTGTAAACAAAGGCGACAGCATAAGGTTTTGAGAGTCGCGCACGAATATGAGCCATTCCCACAAGTTCACTTCAGGTTATTCGCAGCATTCCGATGGACACGTTACCTTCAAATCAGTGAATAATAGATGCGGCTTTCACGATGATCACTCTGATTGGGAGATGAATGATTGCATCTCCATGATGAGTTCCAGGTTCCCTGCCTGGCGTTGGGGATACATGAGACTGATGGAGGCCTGTTTTACCATATCGCACTAATCAATGGGAGAGTGTTTATGGGTTCCTGGAGTTATCTCTGATGGATGCGATGGAGAGAACTCACCTGACGGACGAAGGGGTGCTAAAAAGATGGTTCATGCTCGAGATGAGGCGCGTGAACGACGGGACCGTATCGGAAAGAAAGACGCTGCTTGCCCTCTTGCATGAGGAGATTCCATCCTCTGTGACGAAGGGTGGAATGGAGTACCGATTCGACAGGCGCGTACTTACGGAGATGGCTCGAGCGCTCCCGGTGGACATCACTAAAAAGCTCCGTATTCCCATGCTCTTTTACTGTGACACGGAGGTGAAAAACAGCTGTCTGCTATCCGAGAGGGTTGCCATGGATGCGCTTAAGGAGCTTGGTGCAATAAGTCCTCTACGCACATTCCACGAAGGTGGGGTCTGGATTTCGAGGGCGATCGTGTACTCATTGATTGCCAGATTTCCAACTGCGATTCAGATCGTGATGCGCTGAACCGCGTGACCGAAGGCATTTTCCGCCACAGTAAAAGGGCACCAGTCTTGAGGTTATACCCCAAAGATCAGCTGCGTGACCTGCTTCGCCTCTTCATACTGCTGCTCTATATCAATATCTGGCGGTGTGTAGGCTTTCGGATGATACGACAGGATACGGCGTATCTGCTCCCTGATATCCGGTGATCTCGAATTCACAATCTTCAGCTGTTCTACCACCGATATCTTTCTTGCGTGGATTTCACGATGACAGGCCAGGCAGAGCATCAGGATCGATTCTTCCACGAGTTTTTCTTCCTTTTGACTGAAAACATCGCTGCCTGGTATATAATGGAGAAGGGTATGGTCCTGGTGGAATTCTTCTCCGCAGATCTCGCACCGGCACTCCAGGGCAATCCAGATCTTTCTCCTTTTAATCCAGCTGGGAATCAGGTGTGAGGGTAATGTCATATCTTTCTTCCTGCTCTTTCTTTCTCTCGAGAAAGGCTGCGGGCATCCGCATGGGACTGCGATCGATTGTGACAATTTGACAGTTTCTTGTATCGTTACCCGATGGATAAATATTTTCCATGTTGCATTCGGATCATATGGCAAGGTATTGAGATAATGTTCATTTTGTATTATCGTTAATTCAGATTATTTTAGCCAGCGAACGCTTGCCGAACTGTGAATGAACATTCAATCCCATGATTGTGCACTAATCTGATCCCTGAGTGCCCCCTATCGCCTCCAATTCCTCGAGGCGGTTGATATTGATGAAAGATGTAAGTTCAGGGTCTACAGTGCGGATCTCGTTCACACCCACAAATCTTGTATTCAGCGTCTGAACCATACCCCGAAGAGAGAGGGGTTCACCCCCCTGATCGAGGTATCTCATTAGCGCATCGCGTCGGTATACGGCATGAAGAGGTTCGAGGCGATCCTTATCCCAGCAGGGAACGACGGCGTCATAACTTTCTATCAGAGAGAACAGGTGAAGAATTACTTCTTTTTTTATCAAAGGCATATCGCATGCGCTGACAAAGACAGTATCCCCCCGTATATACTGGACTCCTGCATGCAACCCACCGATTGGACCGATACCCCGCCTGATGTCTGCCACGCACCGGACACCTTTGATGTGACTGAATCTCCTGCACTGTTCCTTATCTCTCGCCACAAGCACGATATCGTCAAGAATGCCTGAAAGCGTGTAAATCATCGTATCAATGAATGTCCTCCCCCTGTATCTAAAGAAATATTTCTCCATGCCACCTGCTCTCTCCGCTAGACCTCCTACGAGCACGATGGCGGACCTCATAATTGACAGCGCCCCCCACATGCAGATGTCTCACATGCTTCGGTGAGATGACGGCACACATGCATCATTCGCTCTGCAGATTCCCCTTTTATGGAAACACCGACGCCCCTGTGCCGAGGGTTTGTAATGCCCCAACCACAATAATGTGATTGCATCAAACTTTTGAACAGGAGTATCGCCACATGAGATAACCACATTCGTTGATGAACCCCCACGCTGGGATATTCTGAATGGAACGATTGTTTCAACTTTCCTCATCCCCTGCGATCCCCTGAAGCAGTAGTTACCGTCTTCGATCGATTCTGCCCCTCGAGTCGAAGAAGGGCTTCCTTGATCTCTATGCCTGGTGTAAAACCACCGATTCCATGCGCAGATATGATTCGGTGGCAGGGGATGATGAGTGGAGTCGGATTGTGGGCGAGTGCTCTGCCCACCACCCTGGGGGAGGTTCCCACCTTCGAAGCGATCTCTCCGTATGTTGCCGTTGATCCGTAAGGTACCCTGCAGACCTCCCGATATACCCGGGTATTCATATCAGAACCCTGCATCGCAATGCTCTCGAATCCCTCGATGACTTTAACCTTTCCCGCAAGATACTGACGTATCTGGGGTGGAACCGGTGACTCTTTACCGCTCTTCAGAAAAGCAACCCGGTAAATGATGCCATCATCCCAGTCTAAAGTGACAAACCAGAGGCCAAACTTCGTTGTTCCCCTCCTCATCTCCACCCCCTGATAATATCTCTGAACTCCCCTATGGTGCTTATCCTCATCTCATCCTGCACCCATGATGGCAATGCGCTCCTGATCCTGGGTTCCAGATACCTCCTATCTGTAAGTACCAGTACCCCTCTGTCCTCGGGGGTTCTGATGACCCTGCCGATCGCCTGCAACGCCCTGTTGATCGCAGGTACCGTATAGCTAAGAAATTCACCCTCCGCCCCGAACTTCGCACGGAAATAATCATTGATCTTTCTTCTGACCCGATTGAATGGTGAGAGCGGTAATCCGATAACCATCGCACCGGCAAGCTGTTCTCCGCGATAGTCCAGACCCTCGCTCCATTTACCACCGCAGACGGCCATCATGATGCCTTCCTCTCCTCTGTCAGGCAGTGAGAGGAATTCTCGCAACGCAACTGCCGCATCGACTGGGTCCCTGGGCTCGATGAAGATGCGATGGGAGGACCCGCTGCTCCATCTGGTCGATGAATATCGATCAAGCATCTGATAGGATGGAAAATAAATGGCGAGGTTTCCCCTGCACCTAGAGAGAGTGGAGATATAACGACTGATCCGGGCGTTGTTCTCCTCGTTGTCACGCATACTGAATGCAGTTGTAACATCGGAGGCACATATCACGAGACGGTTCTCTCTGGGAAATATGCTTGGAAGGACGAGTGTGGTCACCTGCGCGTCGGGAAAGTAATATCTCCTGAAACCTTCGATGGGCGAGAAAGTTCCGCTTATTAAAAGACAGCATCCATGCAAACTGGCGATTTCCGCAAGTCTGGGGCCTGGATCGATATTCCTCACCTCGAGGACAATTTTCTCCCCCTCCTTCTGGAAGAGGACCATGAAGGATCGATCCTCATAGGCACGATGTACTCCGTAAAGGAAATTGGTGAGGCGCTCCACACCTGAAATCCTGAAATCCCCCGACTCCATCTTTTTATCCCTCACCTCTTCGCTCAGCTGCAGCAGCTCCTCGAGTGGATCCTGGAGGTCGTTATACAACGTCCCACGGAGCAGAAAGGAGGTAAGCCCCGCTGAATCGAGGATATCTTCAACCGCTTCAGATACCTGCAGATCCCCGATAAAACTTAAAAGATGCGCGATTATCTCGAGCAGACCTCCGATCTGGCGGCCTCTTCTGCGCAGACGGCCTAGCTCCTGTGCAGCCTCCTCGAGCCAGGAACGCTCCATAGTCATACTCTGTGCGGACTGGATGGCATCGGCACAGTTATGTGCCTCGTCGATGAGGAGAAGCGTATTACGGGGCTCGATCCCTGCAGAGGCATAGATCTGCGATCTGACCTCTTCGTCGAATATATGATGAAAGTTCACGATGAGAACATCGGCACCCCGTGCCGCCTGCAGGAGCACCTCGTATGGGCAGGTATCGCGGCAGAGGCTGAAAAGACGGTCGGGCGTGATCACTTCGGTAATCACACGGTGTGCAAGAGTGCGAAGTAACGATGACGAAATGAGGCGCAGACCTTCATCCCCTTCCATGAATACCTTCGATCCGATGTAATAAGGGCATAATAAGGGGCGCTCCTTTGAATTGTGTCTCATCTGTGTCTGTATTATGCGATCCCTCGAGGGATTCAGAGAACCCTCCCTTGCCCTTCCCTTCATGAGGGAGAGGGATAATGCCTTAAGCGCCTCGCACCTTCGGTATACATCCCCATTTCCATGCATCGGGCATGCATTTGCCTTTCCGATAAGGTAAGAGAACTTTAAATCCGGTTTTTTGGATCTGATGAGCGAGAGCTCCTTCAGAAAGGTAGTCAGCTGGCTTATAGTTCTGACCGCGATAATCACCTTCCTGCCATTTGCCTCCGAAAGGAGTGCGGTGACCACACTTGACTTCCCGTATCCGGTAGGTGCATCGATCATACCGATACCGCCTTCTCTGGCGCATTTCGCAGCCATATCGAGCATGGAACGCTGGTGTGGGCGATAGGAGGGATAGGGGAACCACTCCTCGATGGGATCCATCGTAACATATTTCCCCCAGGATCTCTTCTCTCTGTTGTTGAATTGTCTGTTTATGATAAGCGATAATTGGGTTCTGGATTCACTCATGTGATTCACTGATATTTTACTTTCCCTATACTGAAATTGCAGAATTCATGGTAGCGTACACGAAGTGATGTAAAATAAAATCCCCCGTATCCTACAGTGATT
>JARYLJ010000002.1 GCA_029907705.1 Methanomicrobiales archaeon | reverse complement strand
ATCACTGTAGGATACGGGGGATTTTATTTTACATCACTTCGTGTACGCTACCGAAGAGTATCCTTTTTAGTCGATCTGGTTTTTGGGAGTTCATCCGGGATCGTTTCATGCAGAGAGGAACGTCATGGTTACGGGCCTTCTTCCTTATAGTCGTTCCACACATGCGAATCTCTCCTTTGCAGGTTCGAGATGCCCCATCGATCCCTATCCACCTCCTTTCTGAAATCCAGACAGGAGTATACGACGGCAACGAAGGATGAGACGAGCAGCGCCACGAGCACGAACACCCACGCATGCTCCTGAAAGAAGACGCCCGAAATTGCAATCGAACCGGAGGGTATGAAGCGGACACTTCCCGACGGTGCGTCCGCTCTTATACCCTGTCGCTGGACAAGGTCCAGGGAGTCCTGATGCCTGTGAACCAGTTCCTTTTCGCCTTCCCCACTCGACTTGGTGTGGATGAGGAGAGATCCGATCCCGACAGGGAGGATCGCACCGGGAATTGTTCAGCACACCCGTGTTCCAGAGCAGGACAAAGAGCTGTATTTCCGGTATAAAGATTCCGAAGAGGAGGAACCCCTCGTAATGGACTCTGAACCGATCAATGCTCGCCCTCAGAGTGTCCAGAACGGGGGATTACGCGGAGCCGGGCAATCGTGCCGGGCATGAATGACGGAATGACGAATGCACCATAGATTCTGGGCATAGATCCAGCGGGATATCCGGACGCATGGATTGCCATCGGATCCGAAAGGTACTGACAGCCGACGGGTGTGACCGCAAAGGAGAGGGGCAGTGCACCCAGTATGGCGATTCTTATTTTTCCCTTCATGACCGCATACCTGTGACCGTCACCATCATTCAAACTCCCGCCATCTGCTGGCAACGGCTCAAGCGAACTTGTCAATGCTCCGGCTACGCTGCCTTCTGGAGATGCGGGCTCCGAAGGCGAGGCTCATGAAGACCGGCGCGAGTATATTTACCAGGAGAAAGACCACCACGAGTATCGAATAAATATCCTGATCGAGGGCGCCGAGCGAGAGCCCTATACCGAGCATGAGAAGACCGTATTCGGACATGGTCAGCATACCCGCCCCGATCTTTATCGCTTCGCCGGGGGTGTTGCCCTGAAGGATGAGCGGGAACGTAAATCCGACGAACCTGATCAGGGTGATGCCGCTGAACATCAGAAGGAGGAGGGGGAGGTTGCCTGTGATGGACGCGAAACTCACACCAAGCCCCAGCGTCGCGAAGAAGACGGGGATGAAGAAACTCTCGCCGAGCTGCCCGAGCGTGCAGGCGATCCGGTGGGCCGATTCTGTCCTCGACAGGAGAATCCCGATCAGCATCACGCCGTAGTAGCTGGTCATCCCCACCATCTCCGTGATCGCTGCCATGGAGAAGGCGAGGAGCAGGGTGAGCGCGAGGAGCACCTCCTCCATCCGGAGCACCCTGGCGGTGGAGACGAGCCAGGTGACAAACCGGGAGCCGAACCTGCTCATCACCGCGAGTGTGCCGATGATCATGAGCGCGAGCGAGAGGATCGGTGCAACGTCCAGGGCGTGGTGCCTGATCATGTTCGCCACCGCCGAGATCATCAGGATCTCCATCACGCCATTCACGATCTGGAGTCCGAGGATCGCTTGCCCCTCCTTCGATGCGATCACCCCGAGCGATGCGATCGTCTTTGTAGAGATGGCAGTCGAGGAGCCGAATATTGCCGCCGCGACGGTCAGGATGGGATCGACACTCCATCCGAGGAGAGAGAAGAACCCGTAGAGCAGCACAAATATCGCGAGCGCAGAGGCCACCTGCAGGAACACCAGCCTCTCCATCTCCTGTTCGATCTCGTGCAGGTCTATCTGGAGCATGGTCAGGAGTATGAGAAAGATGATGCCGAGCTGGGCGACCACGTTCACGGTCGTGGATTTCTGCAGGTCGAGGATGAGGGTGCCGACCACTGCCCCGGCGAGGAGCTCTCCGATCAGACCGGGCTGTCCCAGTCTGGAGAGCAGCGTCCCCCCGATCTTCGCCGCCAGTAGCAGCAGGGCGACATCCCAGAGTTCGACGATCACGTCAGGTTCTCCGGTATGTCCTCCATTCTCTGTTCCCGTTCAATCATAGTCTTTCCTGATCGAGGGAATATCATTTCGTCTCCTTCGAGATGTGTATTCACTTTCACGTTCCCCGGGTAGCTCTCTTCAGCCAGCCATGTGAACGTGAGGCAGAAGGTGGGCCGGAGAGAGGATCTCATGGCTGGAGATCGGGATTGCATGATGGGGGCAGAGAGAGGTCACGATGGCATGGTGGATGCGATAAGGCGCTGGCAGCGGGTGAGGCGTGCGATGGGGGTGGAGGATCACGTATACGTGGACCGGCTCGTCTCGATGCTGAAGGCGCACGGTGAGGACCGCCTCGACCGCATCGAGGATCCGCTGGAGGCAGTGGTATTCGCCCTGATGATCGAACTGCTCAGGGAGCTGGACAGGAGAGGGGGGTGCGAACGGACGCAGCCGATGAAGTGATCGCACCCTTTCAACATCTATTTAACCGATGTGGAACCCTATTTCTGCAGAGTGTCTGTGAACGTTCGGCGCTGGGGGATGGCGTGCCGCTCGTGGTAGATATCGCGACGATCGTGCTGAACGCACTCTGGATCATGCTTCCCGCATACATTCCGAATCCTGTCGCTGCCCTGGTCGGGGGTGGTATGCCCGTTGATCTGGGGAGGAGATGCCGTGACGGGAGGAGGGTACTCGGGGATGGCAAGACCTTCAGAGGTCTGGCGGCAGGCATCGGTGCAGGTATCCTCACAGGACTCCTGCAGCTGCACCTGCAGAATTCGATTCCACCCGGATTCCTCTACCCGCATACGCTCCTTTCCGTCATGCTTATGGCAACCGGCGCGCTGCTCGGAGATCTGGTGAAGAGCTTCTTCAAGAGGAGGATCGGAAAGGAGAGAGGAGAGGCATGGCCGATCGCCGATCAGTACGATCTGGTCGCGGGAGCCTTTGTCCTGAATCTGGTCCTGAACACCGGCTGGTTCCTGACCACCATGACGACAGGCACATTCATCGCCATCCTACTGCTCACACCCGTGCTCCACAGGGCGGTGAATATCATTGGCTATCTGACAGGGGTGAAGGATGTACCATGGTGAACGATATCGCTGAATTGCTGAAGGAGGCAGGGGCGCTCAAAAGGGGAGAATTTCTACTCTCCTCCGGCAGAAGAAGCAGTATTTATGTCGACGTGAAGGTCGCGCTGACGAAACCCTTAGTGCTCGGAGCGATAGCGAGAGCGATAGGCGAACGTCTGGATGGGGACGTTGTCGCGGGTGTGGCGGTGGGAGGGGTTCCGCTTGCAGTGGCCACAGCGCTTGCGACCGGTATACCCTATGCGATCATCAGGAGGGGGGAGAAGGGCCACGGGATCGCCGGAGTTGTGATCGGGGAGGTGGAGGGAAGGAGGGCGATACTGGTGGAGGATGTAACCACGAGCGGAGAATCCGCGCTATACGGATGCCATGTGCTCAGAGAGAGGGGTGCGACGGTCGATCGGGTGATCACGGTGGTGGATCGCGGGGAGGGAGCAGAGGACCTGCTCAGGAGCGAGGGGATCGAACTGGTGGCGCTCGTAAGGGTATCAGAATTGTTATCCTGAATGGGGTTTAATAAAAAACAACGGATCTGATCGTCATGAGAGTGCTCGTCGTTGGAGGCGGCGGCCGGGAGCATGCAATCGCCGATGCGATCGCCAGATCGGGTGGAGCCGAGATATATGCGATGATGGGGTTCCGGAACCCGGGAATCGCCACCCTGGCAAAGGACTGCCTGATCGCGAGGGATACGGAAGTGAGGGAGGCAGTCCGGTTCGCCACCAGGGCACACGTGGATTATGCAGTGATAGGACCGGAGGCACCCCTCGAGGCAGGGATCGTGGACGCACTCGAAGAGCAGGGCATCGGGTGCGTCGGGCCCTCGAGGGCGGCGGCGAGGCTCGAGACAGACAAGGCGTTCTGCCGGGGATTGATGGAGGGGCACGGTATCGCAGGCTGCCCCAGATACCGCGTCTTTTATGATACGGAGGAGGCAGCCGCGTTCATCGCAGAATCGGAACGCGATCTGGCCATCAAACCCATCGGGCTCACAGGCGGAAAGGGTGTCAGGATCATCGGCGAGCATCTGAATAAAGAAGAGGCGATCGATTATGTGAAGGCCCTGAAGGGAGGAGTGGTGCTCGAGGAACGTCTCGAGGGGGAGGAGTTCACCCTGCAGGCCTTCGTCGATGGCCAGAGGATCGTCCCGATGCCACTCGTACAAGATCACAAGCGTGCCTTCGAAGGAGACCTTGGCCCGAATACAGGGGGGATGGGATCCTATTCCCTGGAGGATCACATGCTTCCATTCGTGAGCCGTCGCGATTACGAGAAGGCGCTCTCCATCATGAAGGATGCGGTTAGGGTGATGCGGGAGGAGGGTACGCCGTACAGAGGCATCCTGTACGGCCAGTTCATGAACACGGCGAAGGGCCCGATGCTCGTCGAGTTCAATGCAAGGTTCGGCGATCCGGAAGCGATCAATGTCCTTTCGATCCTGTCGACGAACATGACGGAGATCGTGGAAGGGATTGTGGAGGGAGATCTCACGGAAAGTGATGTCTCCTTCGAGAGAAGAGCGACGGTATGCAAATACATCGTGCCAGAAGGCTATCCGGAGAGGCCGAGGCGTGGCGAACCCGTCCTGATAGGGGATATCGGCAGGGCGAGGCTCTTCTACGCGAATATCGAGGAACGGGATAGGGTGCTGTATACTCTGAATTCGCGTTCCTGTGCAGTGGTCGGCATCGGGGACTCGCTGGAGGAGGCAGAGCAGATCGCCCAGAAGGCCGCTGAATCCATAAAAGGAAGGGTGAGATTCAGGCGGGATATCGGGACCACCGGGCTCCTGAAGAGGAGAATCGAACACATGGAGAGGATCAGATGAGGCACTTCATCTCGATGAGGGATATTAACAGAGAGGAGCTCAGTGCCATCATCGAGGATGCCTGCAGGCTGAAGAGGGAGAGAGCCTCCGGCATCCTCACCCGCCCGCTCGAGGGAAGGACACTCGCGATGATCTTCGAGAAGGCCTCCACCCGCACGCGCATCTCCTTCGAGGTCGGTATGTTCGAACTCGGGGGGCATGCGCTCTTCCTGAATCCACGCGACATGCAGCTCGGGAGGGGCGAGGAGATCCGGGATGCGTCCCGCGTGCTCTCGCGATATGTCTCCTGTGTGATGATCAGGGCGTACAGACATTCGAATATCGAGGAGTACGCGCGCCATTCCAGTATACCGGTGATCAATGGTCTTTCGGATCAGGAACATCCCTGCCAGATCCTCGCCGATCTGATGACGATCAGGGAGCTCTTCGGTTCCATGGAGGGCGTGAGGGTTGCATGGATCGGTGACGGGAACAATGTCTGCAGGTCGCTCATCCTCGCCGCACCCCTGGCCGGCATCGATCTCAGGATCGCATCGCCCCCGGGGTATGCACCGCCCGTCGAGCTGATCGAGGAGGCGCGCAGAGGTGGTGCAGACGTAAGGCTGGCAGATACCCCGAAGGAAGCGGTCAGGGACGCGGATATCATATACACGGACGTCTGGGTATCCATGGGGGACGAGGAGGAGAGGGATGCACGCCTGAAGGCATTCAGGGGTTACACAGTCACCGCAGACCTCCTCGATACCGCATCGCCCCATGTGGCGGTGATGCACTGTCTGCCCGCACACCGCGGGGAGGAGATCGAGGACGCGGTCATCGAAGGCGAGAAGAGTGCAGTCTGGATGCAGGCGGAGAACAGGCTCCATACGGAAAAGGCATTGCTTCTCTTTCTCGTTGAAAAGACCTGAAAGAAGATTCAGGGTGGCTCCGCCGCTTCCTCCACGCTTGGCTCCTCGTCGCCGATGAACTCCCTGAGACGGGAGAGTAGGTACTTCTCCACCTCCTCCAGCACCTCCTTCTTGCCCCGAAACGCGAGGAGATCCCGCTCCACCCCATCCATGTTCGCGAAGAAGAGCCTCTCGCGCCTCTCCACCAGATCCACCTCGAACTTCTGTATGATATCTGCGATCATCTTCCTCGGGACACCGGGGGGGATGACCAGATCGAACATCTCTTCCTTCTCCACCCTGACACACCTCCTCATTTCCCTATCTTTATTCTCCTGCTCATAATACATGGCCCCCCTCTCACGCCGCCGAGCGGGTTCTTCGGTTTACCCAGGGAGCACATGCAGCGGGCCATCAATGCGGCCCCCCTCGCCAGTCCGTCGTCGACAAAGACCAGGTGTTCGTTCGTGTTCTTGAATACCTTCCTCTCCTCCAAACCTTCGAAGATGAGCTCCGGTTTCCGTCCCGATATCGCTGCTCTGCCGGTGAAACCGATGGATGAATTTTCGGGTACCATGCCCTGTTCGATTGCCACATCCACAAGTCTGAGCGCCATCTTTGCACAGACGCCGTCCACCACGGCCGTAAGCAGATCCCCCAACCCGTACGTCTCCACTATCTCCCTGCCGATCTCCTCCAGACGGGGGATATCGCTCCCGTTTATGCCACAGTCGCACCCGATCAGTGCAACCCCCGATGCGGCGGCCACATCGGCATAGACCGGCACCCGCCCGAATTTCTTTCTATCCGGGGGGACGAGCCTGATGTCGATGTGGCGATGGCAGCGGTCCACGTAATCCCTTATCAACGTTTCAGAGGGCGCCCTCTTCAGCCGGAGCTCGCCGATGGTGCTGTGCTCCCCGAGTATGTCGAGCGCGGTACCTGTCTTGGGATCGACCCTGCCGGTACCGCGCACGATCGCATCCGGTATCGCGCCGGCGAGACCACAGAAGTTGCCGATCGTCTTTGCGAAGGGATTCGGGGCATCGCGGGGTACATCGCTGGTGATCCTTCCATCGAGAGTGGTGCCGAAGTCGATGGTGATGCAGGGGTTTCTGAAGTCCACAGGAGTCCACTTCGCCCCTTCCTTGATCCCTGCCATCGCCAGCTCTCCTTCCATCTCGTTCGCCACCATCTCCACACCGGTACTTCCCAGAGGCGGGACCACCCCTGCCACTGCCCCGACGAAGACCACCTTGTCCGAGTAACTGAAGGGCTGGAGCTTCTGTGGGAGGTTCTCCTTCGCCATCGGGGGCGTCATCTTTCGCGGAGGGACGCCGGCGAGCAGACACCCATTCGCGAGTGCGATGACAAAATCCCCCACCTGATCGGGGGTCTCCATCTCTGCCACCACACCGGTGCTGCGCACAACGAAATCCAGATCGTCCTTCACCGAGAGGTTCGCCTCCCTGTGGCACCTGAGCAGGGTATCCCTGACCAGCTCGGTGACCGACTCCCTGGTGATCTCGGTCCCATCCAGTGTCGCACCGAAGATCGTCTCTCCTGTTTTTGGCGGCCGGATATCCCTCGTCATGCTGACCGTCTTGTTGATCACGTAGCACTGACCGGTCTCTAGGTTCGTGCCCGTCAGGATGCACTTCGTCGTTGTGTTCCCCACCTCGACCGAGGCGACGATGAAATATGGCTTTACACGGTATTCAGGTATATTCAGCCCGGGCCCATGGGCGATCGAGGGAGGGGGAGGACTGTGCACGATATTGAGGTTCGGCCTGAAGAAACGACGGAAAAAACTGGCCGCCATACTCTACGGTTTCCTCTGCCTTACTTTATGCCTTTCTATTTTCCTGAGAAAAATCGAATCCCCGGTCTTATCGGTCTTTAAGGATATCGTACTTCGGTTTGAATTCCGCCTGTCTTTCTCATCGTCACTCTGATTGCGCCGTCCCTGGTGCTGAGTCGTTAAAAACATATACAGGAGCGGGTGATATCGAATGTAGGCTCGAATCGAGGCCTGGAGCGTGAGACGAGATGGTGAAACTCACCGAGGAGATGAAATCGGTATTCGCGAAGACGAAGCTCTTTCATATAGCGACGGCATCGAAGGCCGGTGTGCCAAATGTCGTACCCATCGCCTTTGTACAGCTGGCAGATGACGGGACGATGTGGATCGGCGACAATTACATGGTGAAGACGCTGGCAAACGTGAAGGAGAACCCGCATCTGGCGACGTACATCTACGATGCCGAGACGAAGAGGTGTTTCCAGATAAAGGGCAATGTCACGGTAAAAACGAGCGGACCCGAATTCGAGAAGATGCGTCAGGCGATAAAAGCAAAGAACGAGAAGTACCCGGCGAAGTCGGTGCTCATCGTGAAGATCACCGAAGTGTACGAATGTACACCCGGCGCAACGGCCGGAAAGAAATTACTCTGATCCTTTTTTTTCGAGCCGGAAAATGTTACGATCCTGTCCCTCATCGGCGAGGTCCGGGTAAGAAGATGGATGGACGCGCTGAGGGACTCCGCATTCACTCCATTCACGCCCTCCGGCGCCCCCGACTGGGATTCCTCCATTCTGTTCTGGATCGAATTTCTGGCAAGTGCCGGTGACCTGTATCATGCTGAGGTTTTATCACTCACAATTCCGACGGTGTTCGTACTTCCATTCCTGAAGGTTCATCGGGGTTCTCCTGCCCCCTTCCTCCCGGGCACGCGTATTCGTCCTGACTTCGAATAAAAAGTGCATTCGAAAAGCAGGGATTCACGATAACACTCGTGTCAGTGCGACCAGATCGAACGCGGTGGGAACATGCATGCATATTTCAAATGACCGACTTCCAGCATCAGTATCATGTTCTCAGTCAGTGTATATGATCTCCTCCGGTCCAGAACCCCGACCTGGCCAACTCTTGATGGTGGGCCTGATGGACAGACTAAAAAATGAGGATCGATGGCCAATTTTTAAGATTTCTTCATTTTTCTACCGAGAATTCCCTATTTAGTGTCCTTCATCCGCCGGAGCAGGCAGGCCTGGAACCCGAAGTACTGGGAATAACCTATCGCATGGCACTGATCGATCGCCTTTTTGTCGAAAGAGACCAGTTCACTCGAATAGAGCGCGTTTGGCGAAGACCTGCCACGCACACGCACATTCCCCCTGAACATCTCCAGGTCGACGCCACCATTCACACGCTCCTGTGTCTTGCGGATGAAGGCATTCAGGGCGGCGAAGAGTGGCTCGTACACGAGCCCCATGTATGCGAGCTCGGACCACCTCGCATCCACCAGCTCCTTGAAGGCAAGCTCGTTCCTCGTCAGGACCAGCCTTTCAAGATCCTGGTGTGCGGTGAGCAGCACTGTGGCGGCCGGGTGCTCGTAGCACTCCCTCACCTTCAGGCCCAGGATCCGATCTTCTATCATGTCATTCCGGCCAATCCCGTGCATGCCTGCCATGCGATTCAGGCGCTGGATCAGGTCGTACCCCTCCATCCTCTCCCCGTTGACGGAGACGGGGGCACCGTCCTCGAAGCCGATGCGGATCGCCTCTGGCTCGTTCGGAGCCTCTGCCGGCGATCGGGTCCAGAGGTAGATCTCCTCGGGTGGGTGAAAGGCAGGGTCTTCCAGATTCCCGCCCTCGATACTCCTGCTCCAGCAGTTCTCGTCCGTGCTCCAGGGTTTCTCCTTCGCCACCGGTACCGGGATGCCATGCGTCCTCGCGTACTCGATCTCCCACTCTCTCGTGAGATTCATCTCCCTGATCGGTGCAATCACCTCCATTCCTGCGCTCCTGAAGACGAAGTCGAACCTGAGCTGATCGTTCCCCTTCCCTGTGCAGCCATGTGCGACCGCATTCGCCCCCTCGCGCCTCGCCACTCCGATCACCTCCTCGGCGATGAGTGGGCGTGCGAGAGAGGTGCCCATCGGATAACCCTCGTAGGAGCCGTTCGCCCTGATGGCAGGGAAGATGAACTCCTCGACGAACCTCTTCCTGGCGTCGATCGTGTAGTGGCGATCAGCAATCCGCTCCCCCTTCCTGGTCGCGGCCTCTATCTCCTCGTCCCGCTGACCCACATGCACGACGACGGTGATGACTTCGTCGTACCCATAGTGCTCCCTGAGCAGCGGTATGCAGATGGAGGTATCCAGCCCGCCTGAGTATGCGAGCACGATCTTTCCTCTGCCCATTCAAACACCCCCGATATAATGGCTGAGCGGTTCGATCGTTATTCTCTCCTTTTTTATTGCATCTATCGCGGATGCAGCGGCACGTGCGGCCTGAATCGTCGTAATATAGGGGATGCCATGGTCCACTGCCTCCCGCATGATCTGGTAGTGATCCTGCCTCGACTGTTTGTCCGTCGGAGTATTGATGATCAGCGCGATCTCGCCGTTCCTCATCATGTCGATCACATTCGGCGATCCCTCCTGCACCTTTCTCAGCATACCTGCCTCCACGCCTATCTGGTTGAGAAACTCCACCGTGCCAGAGGTCCCGAAGATATTGAGTCCGAGTTTCTTCAGTTTCTTCGCGATCGGTGCGATCTCCATCTTCTGTTCATCGCTGATGGAGAGGAAGACATTTCCCTGAGTGGGCAGGGGGTTATCTGCACTGATGCTCGCCTTGTAGAACGCACGTCCGAAGTCCATATCGATCCCCATCACCTCACCGGTGCTCTTCATCTCCGGTCCCAGCACCGTGTCCACACCGGGCAGCCTGTTGAATGGCAACAGGACCTCCTTCACGGCCACATGCCCCACGCTCTTCTCCCTGTAGTCCATATCCCGCAGTTTCTTCCCGATCATCACCTTCGCCGCCACCTTGGCAAGCGGAATTCCCGTCGCCTTGCTGGCGAAGGGCACCGTCCGGCTCGCCCTCGGGTTCGCCTCCAGCACATAGACCACGCCTTCCTTCACCGCATACTGGATGTTGATGAGGCCCACGACCCCCAGCTCCAGGGCGATCCTTCGGGTGTAGTCCTTCAGGTGAGCGAGGACATCTGCGGAGAGCGACTGTGACGGGATCACGCATGCCGAGTCGCCACTGTGGACACCTGCCTCCTCGATATGCTCCATGATACCGCCGATCAGCACATCTTCTCCGTCGCAGACCGCATCCACATCGATCTCGATCGCGTTCTGGAGAAATCTGTCTATGAGTACCGGGTGCTTCCTGGAGACACGCACTGCCTCCTTGATGTACGCCCTCATCTCCTCCGTGTCGTGCACGAGCTCCATCGCCCGCCCGCCGAGCACATAAGATGGCCGCACCAGCACCGGGTACCCGATCCTCTCCGCTTTTTCCAGCGCCTCCTCCTCTGAGTATGCGGAGGCGTTTTCAGGGCTCGGGATATTCAGGCGCTGCAAAAAGAGGCTGAACCTGTCCCTGTCCTCCGCGATATCCATTGCATCCGGGGAGGTGCCGAGGATCCTGGTATCCAGACCGGCCTTCGCCATCTCCTGGTGAAGCGGCACCGCGAGGTTCACCGAGTTCTGTCCACCGAACTGGACCATCACACCCTCGTAACTGTCCTTTTTGAGGATGTTCATCACATCCTCGAGCTCCATGGGCTCGAAGAAGAGCCGGTCCGAGGTGTCGAAGTCCGTAGATACGGTCTCCGGGTTGTTGTTGACGATATGCACCAGGATCCCCTCCTCCCTCAGCGCCTTCACCGCATGGACCGTGCAGTAATCGAACTCTATGCCCTGCCCGATTCGGATGGGGCCCGAACCCAGTATCAGGATCTTCCTCCTGCCCGACCTCTCTATCTCGCAGCTCTCTGCCCATGTGGAGTAGAAGTAGGGTGTTCTGGCAGGGAACTCCGCCGCACAGGTATCCACGATCTTGTACGAAGGGAGGCCCACTTCATCCTCGATCTCGTCTGCATTGCGGCCGGTCAGCTCCATGATCTCCTGGTTCGAGAAACCGTAACGCTTCGCCTTCCGGATCAGCCCTTCATCGGGGTTCTTCTTCAGCGCCCCTTCGAGCTCCACGATATTCCTGATCTTCTCCAAGAAGAACGGGTGAATCGAGGTGAGTCCCTCCACCTCTTCCACCGAGAGGCCTTCACGGAAGGCGTCGAAGAGGCACCCGAATCGCTCGTCGGTCGGCCTCGAGAGGATCATCCGGATCTCACTCGGACTCGTATGCCTCCTGATGTCTGTATCGAGGGAGCGTATCGCCTTCTTGAACGCCTCCTCCAGCGAGCGCCCGATCGCCATCACCTCTCCGGTGCTCTTCATGGAGGTGCCCAGTGTCCTGTCTGCCGTCCTGAACTTGTCGAAGGGCCACCTCGGAACCTTCACCACCACGTAATCGATCGCAGGCTCGAAGGATGCGGGCGTAACACCGGTGACGGAGTTCAGGATCTCGTCCAGCCTGAGACCGATCGCGATCTTTGCCGCCACTCGTGCGATGGGATAACCTGTGGCCTTCGATGCGAGTGCGGAAGACCTGCTCACACGCGGATTCACCTCTATCACGCGGTATTCACCGTTCCTGTAGGCGAACTGGATGTTGCAGCCGCCCTGCACCCCGAGTGCACGGATGATCTTCAGCGCCGCGGATCGAAGCGTCTGGAACTCGTCGTCCCTCAGTGTCAGGATCGGCGCCACGACCACGCTCTCTCCCGTGTGGATCCCCATCGGATCTACGTTCTCCATCCCGCAGACGACGAGGCAGGTGTCTGCCGAGTCCCTCATCACCTCGAACTCGATCTCCTGCCACCCGATGACACTCTCCTCCACCAGCACCTGATGTATCCTCGATCTCGTCAGGCCGATGTCCAGGATCCTGGTCAGCTCCTCTCTTGTCCGGGCGACACCTCCACCTGAGCCCCCCAGCGTGTAGGCAGGCCTGACGATCACCGGCAGACCCACCTCTGCCAGCACCTCCTCCGTCTGATCCATGCGGGTGACGATCATGCTCTTTGGCACCGGCTCCCCGATGGAGAGCATCAGATCCTTGAACTTCTGACGATCCTCACCACGGTAGATCGCCTCCAGCGGGGTCCCCAGAATCTCCACACCCTCCAGTGCACCCATCTCTGCCAGTTCAGCGGTCAGGTTGAGACCTGTCTGTCCCCCCATCCCGCTCAGTATGCCATCCGGCTTCTCCTTCTCGATGATCTTCGCGATGATCTCCTTCTTCAGCGGCTCGAGGTAGATGACGTCTGCCATCTCCGGGTCCGTCTGGATCGTGGCGGGATTGGAGTTCACCAGCACCACACGGACACCTTCCTCCCTCAGCGCCCTGCACGCCTGAGAACCAGAAAAATCAAACTCTGCGGCCTGACCGATCTGAATCGGCCCGGAGCCGATCAGAAGGACCTTCTTCAGATATTCCTTCTTCGGCATCAGGGAAGCCTCCGGAAGATCTCGTCGAAGTAGTGTATATCCGTATCCCTCGGCCCGCCATGTGCCTCCGGGTGGAACTGGACGCAGGAGATATTCAGATCCCTCTCCTCGAATCCCTCGAGCGTGCCGTCGTTCACATTCGAATAGGTGATCCTGCACCCCTCGGGAAGGGTCTCATGGTCCACGACGAACCCATGATTCTGGGTGGTGATGAAGATATGGCCATCGATGTACCGTACCGGCTGATTCGTCCCCCTGTGGCCAAACTTCATCTTTCTGGTCTCTGCACCCAGTGCGAGGGCTGCGATCTGATTGCCCATGCATACGCCGAAGATCGGCAACTCGCCGATGAAGTGCTCAACGCACGCGATCGCGTGCTTCGCCCGCCTGGGATCGCCTGGACCGTTGCTCACAAAGAGCACCTCCGGTTCGATTGAAGCCACCTCATCGTGTGAGGCGTCGTGCGGGAAGATGTGAATATCCGCACCCCTCTCTTTCAGACTCTCGATCATATGCCTCTTTATTCCGAGATCGATGACCGCGAATCTCTTTCCCCTGCCTGCAATATGGATCCGCTCCCTGGTTGAGACCTCCGGAATGAGGTCCCTCTCCGATATCGGCGGCGCCCTCCTTGCACAGGAGACGGCTGCTTCATGATCATCGGAACCGACGATGAGAGCGGCCCGAACGGTCCCCTGCTCCCGGATCGCGATCGTCAGTCGACGGGTATCGACACCACTGATACCGAGTAGCGATTCGTCCCCGAAGAACTCCTCCAGGGACGGATGGTGTATGCGGCTGGTGCATACCTCCTGTACCACGCATCCCCTCGCCCATATGCGTTTGCTCTGGAAATTCTGCCGATCCACGCCGTATATCCCGATGAGAGGAAAAGTGAACATCAGGATCTGGCCATGGTAACTCGGGTCGGTGAGCGCCTCCATGTACCCTGTCATCTGGGTGGTGAAGACAAGTTCCCCGGCGAGCATGCCTTCCACCCCGAAACCCTCTCCGACAACGAAATCTCCGTTCTCCAAACCCAGGACTGCCTTCATCAATGTCCATAAACAGTGTGCGAATCACCTTATTAACGTGATGCAATGGTGTAGATGGGCGATTCAATTCTCTTTCATGAATGGTTCCGGGTGCTGACGATCGCAATACAGGTAGAGGGAGAACGCTGTCAGGCACGGTTCAAGATGTCCTCTTTCGTGCTCCGATTCGGATCAGACGCACTCGAACAGGTCGGTAGATGCCGTCGAACTCCGGCTCTCCTCGTCAGACCATTCCCATGCATGTATTCGTATAAGGTCTCCGTTCCTGTCGTGCGGAATACGCAGCCACGTCAGTGGGCAATCAAAAAGAAATCGGCGACGGAGGGCTGTCCATATACGCCGATCTGTGATGGGCACTGAAAACTGCTATATTGGAGATGCGACAATGCATTACAGTAGGAGGTATACCGAATGGGAACGAAAGGCATAAAGATCGTCGGAATGGATGTCAATGAACTGCTGAATCTACTGAACAGGGCATTTGCGGATGAATGGCTGGCATACTACCAGTACTGGATCGGGGCGAAGGTGGTCAGAGGACCGAACAAGGAGGCGGCGATTGCCGAACTGACCCAGCATGCCACGGACGAGCAGAACCACGCGACCATGATTGCGCTGCGCATCATCCAGCTGGGAGGGATGCCCATTACGAAACCGGAAGACTGGTACAGGATGACCAATTGCGGCTACGATGCACCTGACGATCCCTTCGTGAAGAAGGTCGTGGAGCAGAACATCAAGGGGGAGCAGTGCGCCATAGAGACCTACAATAAATTGCTCCAGAAGACGAAGGAGACGGATCCGGTGACCTACAACATCATCCTCCAGATCCTGCAGCAGGAGGTGGAGCACGAGGAGGATCTCCAGGCGCTGCTCGAGGATATCGAGGTCATGCTGAAGGGCGGAAGATGAGACTGTACGCGTTCTTTTTCGAGGGATAAACTCTTTTTTTATTTAGAGGAATTTATTAAACGTTTTTGTAAATTCGGGCATGAACTGTTATTCCTCCGCCTGACGCCATTGAAGAAACTGCTCATGAGGATGGCTCGAAAAGCCGATCGATATTTCCATATTCTCCCCGCTGCTCCGGCACCCCTTCATGATTCATGTTCCATCTCTGAGCGAGTCTCGACGCCCCGCCAGGCAAAGGGGAAGATCCATGGTAGAAGAGTCGCATCTGTGTCGGTTCCGTCATGATAGAACCTTTTTGTTGCACCATCCACTGCGAGTCCCTGACCGAAGGTGATTTTCATCCGGGCTCGTGATGGTCGTGGTATTCCGTAGAAAGAGATGCTGTGTGCGCCGATGAGCGACGAGAGACGCAGAGTGTCACTTTGATCCTCGGAAAAGCCGACAGACGAATTCAGAACTCGGATAAAAGGGGGGATGGGGTTTGCAATCGAAAGGGATACGTTACATGAGCGATATCATGCTGGTGGATTCGCCTCGAACGCCACATCTACCCAGATACCGGGTCCCTGC
Organism: Methanomicrobiales archaeon; assembly: GCA_029907705.1. Lineage (GTDB taxonomy): Archaea > Halobacteriota > Methanomicrobia > Methanomicrobiales > JACTUA01 > JARYLJ01. The sequence continues at coordinate 82,285 of JARYLJ010000002.1, read as the reverse complement.
TCATGACTCCGTTGCTTCGCCTGCATCCCCGGCGACTGCATCGCGGAACTTCTTCACCTCGGGGATGAATTCGATCTGAAGGGCCTGATCGAGGGTTTTCAAGGCCTCCTTCGTCCTTTTAAGCGAAGCGAGAAGGATACCCTTGGTGATCAGCGGGGTGGGGTTCTTCGACGAGAGATCGATCGCCTTATCGAAGGATGCGAGTGCATCCTCGTATCTGCCCATGTTCTGAAGGCTGAGTCCCCTGTGATACCATGCCTTTGCATTCCTCTGGTCCAGCTTCAGCACGGTCTCGAAAGCGGCAAGGGCATTGTCATGTTCGCCGAGCTCCTCGAAGGCCTGACCCTTGCAGATAGCGGAATTTGCATGGGTCCTGTCCAGTTTCAGGGACATATTGAATGCGATTATCGCTTCGTGCATCTGATGATCCTTCATCAGATTCAATCCCTTGTGGTACCAGAGATCGGCACTCTTCGGGTATATCTCGAGCGCCCTGTCGAAGCAGTCGATCGCCTCTTTCCACCTCCCGAGATATTCCAGGAGCAGCCCCTTGCTGTACCATGCGAGGGCGAACTTCGGATCCTTCTCGAGTATCAGATCGTAGGTTTTGATCGCCTCGTCGATCTTCCCCAGTTTGCCGAGATGTATCCCCTTCTGGTACCAGATCGTCATCGCATACTTCGGATCCAGCTCGAGCACCCGGTCGAAACACTTCAGGGCCTCCTCGATCTTACCGCAGTTTCCGAGGACCAGCCCCTTCTGGTATATGGCCTGGACGTGATCTCTGGAGAGTTCGAGGACCCTGTCGAAAGCGGCGACCGACTCCTCAAAGTTGCCCCTTTCTTTATAGAGGAGGCCGATCTTGAACCATGGCTCGATGTTGGTCGGATCGTATTCGCATGCCTTCCGGTAGGAGCGCAAAGCCTCCTCGAACCGGCCATGCTCTGCATGGACATCCCCCTCACTGATGAATCTTGATGCTTCCCTTCCCTTCAGAAAATTGAGCATACCGGACTCCCTTCGCTCTCCGCGTGTAATGCCGACTGTAAACAAGTATACATAATTTTTAAAAATATATTAATATATCTGAACCTGATATCTACAAAAAACTCAATTAAACTAAAAATAATTTTTTATAGATGATTTCTATTCATAAATGCTATATAAATAATCAATGAGCAAAAATAAATCGATCATAAAGTTTATCGGGGATAAAAAAATTTTCAACCGAATCACCCTTCCGTTTGCAGGATAGTGACGATAATTAATGCCGACAGAGAGATTATTGAAGTATGACATCTGTAGTGACGGTGGAGATCGCGGGGTTCAGCGATACCCCCTGCGGGCCATTTCCCTGCCACAGGGATAGAACCTGCGGGCTCGAGGAGTGTGCACCATCGGAGAACCTCTTCGAGGCATTCAAGGCATTGAAGAATGCCCTGAAATCCGAATTCGGCGACCAGGTCACGCTGTTGCTCACCCCGCTGGACGATGGAGTCCCTGAACGGATCAGACAGATCGTGGAGTTAAGGCATCCGCCGCTCCCCATCGTCCTCGTGAATGGCAAGGTCGTTCCGATCGGCCGCATATCGCTCCCGCAGATGAGAAGGGAGATACAAAGGGTGCTGGAGAGGGAGTCGTGACCTGCATCGACGGGAAGATCACCGAATGCGCGCCCATGCTTCGAAATCGTTCGCGTGCTCTGCATTCGAACCTCCGAACAGGGTGGAATACATAGCGGGGAATAATATTTAATTGGAAAATTGCTGACGGTGAATTATGAGACTCGCCATGCTTTTATCATATCTCTGTATCGTTGCCGCATCCGTCATCCTCGCTGGATGCGTCACACCTTCCGAACAGATCACACCGGTCCCAACGACACCGATGACACCCGCACCCACCACACACCCAACTGCCTCCCCCACCCCGATCGCGACGACACCGGTGATGACCCCCGAACCGACCGTCACGCTCCCGAGCGAGCTGGAGACCCAGGTGAGCGTAACCTCGGAAGATGTGTTCAGAACGATCTTTGTCACATACAATGGAGGCAAGGGTCAGATCCTCCTCCAGGAGGTGAGGGCAACGGTCACGACACCCTCCGGTGGGGTCTTTACCAGGAGCCTCACACGAGACGGCGGGCAGATTCCCATGGGCGCATCCCTGGAGTTCAAGGGGGAGCGTGGGGAGAACCGGGTCGAAATCTGGGTGACGATCAACGGAGTGGTATATAAGATAAAAGAAGAGAAGGTATACTTCAGATAAGTCACGGACCTCACTTTTTTAACTTCGAAAGACCATCATCTCGTGCATCGGGACTCAGTCTCAGCCAGCGCTCTGATATGAAACCAGGGGAGAATCCTGTGACAGGAAAAGGAAATCGTCTGGCGTCGGAGCGGAGCCCATATCTCCTGCTTCATGCGTTCAATCCCGTGGACTGGTACCCCTGGGGTGAGGAGGCGTTCGGAAAGGCAAAGAGAGAGGAGAGGCCCATCTTCCTCTCGATCGGTTATTCGACATGCCACTGGTGCCATGTGATGGAGCGGGAGTCCTTCGAGGACGAGGAGCTCGCGGCATTGCTGAACGGGACATTCGTCTGTATAAAGGTGGACAGGGAGGAGAGGCCTGACATCGACCGTCTGTACATGGAGGCGAGCCTCCGATTGACAGGCAGCGGGGGATGGCCCCTCACCATCATCATGACGCCTGACCGGATCCCATTCTTCGCTGCAACCTATCTCCCGAAGGAGAGCCGGGGAGGCATGATCGGGCTCCGAGATCTCGCTCTTGCTGTAAAGAGACTCTGGGCCGAGCGGCGGGGGGATCTTCTCGCAGCCGGTGAGGAGATCATCCGTACCATGGGGCAGGAAGACGCAAAGGGCAGTGCTTCATACGCTGATGATCTCTTCCGCATGGCACTCGAGGGGCTGCGCAGAGAGTACGATCCTGTCTTCGGGGGTTTCGGCCGTTCCCCCAAATTCCCCGTCCCCCATCACCTGCTCTTCCTCCTCTATCATCACTTCAGAACCCATGAGAAGGAGTCTCTCGCGATGGTGGAGAAGACACTCGAGCGGATGTGGCAGGGTGGCATATACGATCAAATCGGTTCCGGGTTCCACCGGTATGCAACCGACAGAGAATGGCTCCTTCCCCACTTCGAGAAGATGCTGTACGATCAGGCATTCCTGATAGAGCTGTACACGGCTGCCCGCGCTGTGACAGGGGTTGAAGGCTATGGAGAGATCGCGCAGCAGATCGCTGCCTATGTACTCAGGGAACTTGCAGGTGAAGAGGGTGCCTTTTATTCAAGCGAGGATGCGGACACCGGGGGTGTGGAGGGTAGATACTACTTGTGGAGTCGCGAGGAGATCCTTTCGGTCATCGGCGCAGAGGAGTTCAGAACCTTCGCCAGGTACTACAGGCTGACCGGGCTTCATGATACGGATGAGCGGGGTGGAGAAGCGACGACGGGTGTTCTCTCCCTCGATCCATCCCGATCGGGTATCAGGAGTGCAGAGGGGCGGGTCAATCCCTCGAGCGCAGAGCTCACTCGCATTCGCGGTCCCCTCCTTGAGGCCAGACAGAAGAGGGCCAGACCGGCCAGAGACACGAAGATACTGGCGGACTGGAATGGTTATGCGATTGCGTCCCTCGCCATCGCGGGCAGATCGCCGGGCTGTGGTGCATTCATCGACTCGGCCGTGAGGGCAATGCGATATCTGCTCGACAGGCAGCGAACAGGGGATGGAGATCTCGTGCATGTGCAGTACGGAGTACGCCATGGTGGGATCTCCTTTGCGAGCGATTGGGCCGGAGTCATATGGGGACTGATCGAGCTCTACCAGAGTACATTTTCTTCGGATTACCTCGTCGATGCATTGGGGCTCAACCGAAGGTTCATCGAAAGATTCCTGGACAAGGAAGGCAGGGGTTTCTTTTACACGCCTTCGGATGAGGGCGATCTCCCTGTCAGGATGAGGGATCTGCAGGATGGCGCAATGCCCTCATCCACCTCGATCGCACTATGGAATATCACGAGGCTCTTCTGGCTCACAGGGGATGTGGAGCTCAGGAATATCGCAGATGCGGTGGTGGATGCGTGTATGCCTGAAGTATCACACTCACCCGGTGCATACACCGCATTCCTGCAGACGACAATGCGCCTGAAATCGCCCTCCGTGCAGGTGGTGATCGCAGGTACGCCGGAGGATCTGGAGGTGAAAGAGATGATCCGTCTCCTCTGGAGGAGTTACCACCCCGCACTGGCGATCCATTGCATACCTCCTGCCGGGGCGCCACCTGCACTCGCAGGGGCGGTTCCATATCTCCAGAGCATGAGGTCGGTGGAGGGAAGACCAACTGCGCATATATGCACTGGTTTCTCCTGCCACAGGCCTGTCACCGGATTCGAAGAGTTCAAAGAGGAGATGGAGAAGCAGCTTCATGTCTGAAGAGAGGCGTTACGTATCGGGGCTGGAGGCATATGCGCTCCTGCAATCTTATGGAATCCCTGTTCCACGGCACGGGATTGCAAAAGACGAGGATGAGGCGGTTCGAATCGCGGAGGAGATCGGCTATCCCGTGGTGCTGAAGGTGGTATCACCGCAGATCGTTCACAAGAGCGATATAGGGGGTGTCGTCCTCGGTGTCGCGAATCCCCAGGGCGTCAGAACCGCATACAAACAGATACTCTCCGCGGTCACCGCGAATGCGAGTGGAGCAGAGATCACCGGCATACTCGTGGAGAAGGAGGTATCACAAGGGCTCGAACTGATCATCGGCGGTAAGAGGGATCCGTCATTCGGGCCCGTTCTCTCCTTCGGGTTGGGAGGTACACTGGTGGAGCTTCTCAGGGATGTCTCACTGGAGGTCGCACCGTTCACGCGCGAATCGATCGAAGGGATGGTCAGATCTATCCGGGGATATCCGCTCATCGGGGGCTATCGGGGGAACCCTCCTCTGGACAGGGAGATGCTGATCGATATCATGGTGAAGTCTGCTGAGATGCTGACAGGAGATCCAGAGATCAGGGAGTTCGATATCAACCCGCTCGTCCTCTATGAGAGGGGCGCCTGTGGAGTGGATGCCCGCATTGCATATGGGGCCAACGGAAGTACCCGCCCATCCACCGCGGTTCAGACATTGCCGCCTTCATGGATGGATCCAGAATCGATCGCTGTGGTGGGCGCGTCCGGAGATCCCAAAAAACTGGGATACATCATATTCAGAAACCTTCTCCGCTATCGGGGCAGGCTGTATGCAGTGAATCCGAAACGTGCGGAGGTGCTTGGACATCCTGCGTATGCGTCACTTCTGGACATCCCCGGCGAGGTGGATATGGTGGTGATCGCAGTCCCGGCGAAGCTCGTGCCGCAGGTGCTGGAGGATGCAGGGAGGAGGCATGTGAAGCATGCGGTCGTCATCTCTGCCGGTTTCAGGGAGTCAGGAGAGGGGGGGAGGGTGCTGGAGGAGGAGATCATCGAGATCTCGAAAAGGCACCATATCCGCCTCCTGGGACCGAACTGTCTCGGCATCATACTCCCGCACAAGGGGATCAATGCAACTTTCCAGGCATTGAACCCCAAACAAGGGCATATCGCACTGATTTCCCAGAGCGGAGCGATAGTGGCGACGATCGTGGACTGGAGCATCCCTCGTGGCATCGGCTTCTCTGCCGTGATCAGTCTGGGCAATCAGGCAGACCTCGGGTTCGAGGAGTTTCTGAACTACTTCTCCCTGGACGACAGGACGAGGGCGGTCATACTATACGTGGAGGAGATCCGGAACGGTCGACGCTTCATAGAGGTCGTCTCGGGCATTACAACGTCCAAACCGGTCATCGCGATCAAGTCGGGTTCTTCAGGGCGAGGCAGGGAGGTGGCCGCCTCGCATACGGGTGCCCTCGCCGGTGAATACGAGGTGTATCTCGCTGCATTCAGAAAGTCCGGAGTGATTCCGGCTAAATCCCTGAAGGAGGCCTTCTACGTGGCGGAGCTACTTGCTTCCGAAGGTTATCCGAGAGGGGTGAGGGCCATCGTCATCACCAGCGCGGGTGGTTTCGCCGTCATGGCCTCCGATTATGCAGAGATATTCGGGGTGCGCATGATCGATCTCCCTCCCGATGCGATCGAAGAGATGAGCACGTTCCTGCCATATGCGTGGAACAGGAAGAACCCCATGGACATCGTGGGCGACGCAGGAGCGGACCGGTATGCACGTGTCTTCGATGTGATGATAAAATATCAGCACCTCTGGGATATCGCCTTCGTCATCGGCATACCGTCTGCGACACTGAATCCGAATCACCTGGCGCACGAGATCGTCAGGTTCTCCAGAAATACGGAGAATATGATCGTCGGGTGCCTCCTCGGTGGCGACAGCGTGCGGAGCGGCGTGGGCGTGCTGCGAGAGCACGATATACCCAACTTCGAGGATCTTCTGGATGCATTCATGGCGGTCGGGACGGTGTCTGCCTGGAAGGACAGGAATAAAAATGGGCAGAGAGATCGGAGAGAACCGGAGACTGTGAACAGGGATGAAGGGCAGCGCGGCACCTGAAAATTCGCAGATGCCTGATATGAAGAGGCCAATCCCTGAGCTCCTCGCACCCGCCGGATCCTGGGAAGCGCTCCTCGCTGCGATCGGCGCCGGTGCAGATGCGGTCTATCTCGGAGGAAGGAGATTCAATGCCCGGAGGCTGGCGAAGAACTTCGGACCGGAAGAGCTCGAACGAGCGGTTGCGTACTCCCACGAGAGGGGCGTAAGGGTATATGTAACAGTGAATACGCTGATCAGGGAGCGCGAGCTGCAGGAGGCAATCGAATATCTCCTGTGGCTTTATGAGATCGGAGTGGATGCAGTACTGGTGCAGGATGCCGGACTCGCCCGGCTTGCCAGGGATACGGTACCCAGGCTCCCACTGCACGCCTCCACGCAGATGACCGTGCACAATGCCGAAGGTGTCGAGCACCTTGCCCGCGAAGGCTTCAGGCGGGTGGTGCTCGCCCGTGAGCTCGGCAGCGAGGAGATCGAGGAGATCGCCTCCAGGTCAAGGGATCTCGGCATCGGACTCGAGATATTCATACACGGTGCCCTCTGCTTCTCCTTCTCCGGACAGTGCCTCCTCTCCACATGCATGGGCGGGAGGAGTGCGAACCGAGGGGTATGTGCACAGCCATGCCGGAAGAGATATACACTGGTGAAGGGGGCTGCTGACGAGTTTGGAAGGATGAGTGCAGAACGGCAGGCAATGAGCGATACCGCTCACCTCCTCTCCACGAGGGATCTCTGTACCTTCGGCTGGCTCGACAGTATCGTTCGTCTCCCTGTAGAGTCACTGAAGATCGAGGGGAGGATGAAGTCGCCTGAATACGTGGCGGTGGTCGTGGATGTATACCGCAGAGCCCTCGACTTACTGGGAGAAGGAGACTGGAGACCCGACCCCGTGGAAGAGTGCCGGCTGGCGCTCGCTTTCAACCGGCTCTTCACACGCGGCCTGATCTTCGGGGCGAGGGATGAGGAGATGCTCTCTCCGGAGACGCCCGGTCACCGCGGGCTGAAGATCGGCACGAGCCAGAGCCGTACCCGCAGGCAGGACCTCCTGCGGATCAGGCTCATCCGGGAGCTGATGCCAGTGAAAGGTGATGCAATCGCGTTCAGGACAGCGGATGGGAAAACAGCGGGGGGTTTTATTCTTTCCCGGGCCCCGTTGAGAAGAGGGGGAGAGATCTCGGTCCGTGTACCCTGCGATATTCCTGAGAATGCGGAGATCTCTATCATGCGGTCCTCCTCGCTGGAGCAACGTGCCCGTGAAATAATGGCGAGGAGCGTCTCGTCCAGGGTACCACTGATGCTCAAGATGAATGCATTCCTGGACGCAGAGCAGTATCTGGTGCTCAGAGGCACCGTGTGCCAGCCGGGCAGAACACCTCTATCTGTGAGTGTGAAATCGAATATCCCCTTTCAGAGTGCCAGAGGGAGACCCCTGGCAGCGGTCGATATGAAGAAACACCTCTGCCGGGGCATCCATCCCCCTTTTTCACTGACAGATTGCCGGATCGAATATCCGGGAGGTCTTTTCATGCCCCTTTCGGCATTGAACGAGAACAGGAGGAGATTTCTGATGGAGGCGCTGAGTGCGGTCACTGCATCGTATCGACCCGATGAAACCGAGATACAGGGATGCCGTGATCAGCTTGACCGGTTCAGAAGATATGCGCCGCTGCGGATCGCACACTCCATCCAAATGGACAGACCCCCCAAACTGGGAGTGATTGTGGATGACCTTCAGTCCGCGAGGGAGTCATTCATGCACGGGGCCGACACCATCTATTATGAGCTCGAGACGGGAGACGCGATCCGCAAGGCCAATCCCCGGGCGGGGAGCGTGGTGCCCGCGCCCGAGGATCTCCGATCGCTCGGAGATATCTGCGAGGACTGCCATGCATCTGGCAAATCGTTATTCTGGAAGTGGCCACGGATATGCCGACAGCCTTTCATCGACAGAGCGGTTCTTTTAGCCACAGATACCTCCTCTCCGGTGCTGGATGGGTTCATGGTGGAGAATGCAGGTGCGGCCGTGGCGCTGAAAAGATATGGGCTGAAACAACCCATTCATGGTTATTCAGGACTCAATGTATGGAATTCCTGGTCAGTGGCCGAATATTCGGAACTTTTTGGCCTGCTCACGCTCTCTCCCGAACTTTCACTACGGGAGATCGAGCATATGATGCAGATGCGAAGGCCCGGATGGCCAGAGATCGGGATGCAGGTCCAGGGGAATCTGGAGGCGATGGTGAGCGAGATCTGCATCCCTGCGTCTCTGGGCCTCTGCAGGGAGGGGGGGTGTGGTGATGGAGATTCCGGCGTATGGGCCCTCAGGGACGAACAGAACTGTTTATTTCCGATCAGAATGGGCAGCAGCTGCCATACCCACATCTTCAATTCTGTGGAGACCTGCCTGATCGATCTGATCCCGGAATTTTTCAGATGCGGGATAGATACCTTCATCCTGGATGCAAGGGGGCGGGGCAGCGTGTATTCCGGCAGGATATGCGAGATTTACAGTTCCGCGATCGAGGCGGTGATGGAATATGGGGTGCGTGCGCGGGATGAGATCCTTTCACTGAAGGAGGGGATTAGGGAGATGGCGCGTGGAGGCATCACCATGGGTCCACTTCTCACCGGTCTGAGGGAGGAGGATCACCAGTGAAGATTGCTGCATCTGTGTTCACCATCGAGGGTATGAGAAGGGCCGAGGAACTCAAGGCTGATATGATCGAGTTCCGGCTCGATCTGGCACAGGAGGATACCTGCGAGATAAAAATGGCCATGGAGAAGGCCACGGTTCCCACGATACTCACCCTCAGGAGCGTGCACGAAGGAGGCGTTTTTCGGGGTGGCGGAGAGGCATGGTTCGATCGGATCGAGCCGTTCCTCGGCACGACCACATACGTCGATACCGAGATGCGATTCAAGGCCTTCTCCGATCGCATCAGAGCATCCGGGGCCAGCATCATCGCCTCAATACATATGGACCGGGTACTCCACATGGACGAACTGAAGAGCCTCGAGAGTGCGCTGCGTTCATACGGGGATCTGCCCAAGATCGTCGTGGCGGTATCGACGCATGAGGATCTGCTGGAACTGCTCGCCTTCACCCTGCGAGCGGAGAAGCCCGTGTGTACCGGTACCTGCGGCCAGGCGTTTGCTTATTCGAGGTTTCTCCTTCCCCTCTTTGGTTCTGAGATCGTGTACTGCCATGCAGGAACGCCGACTGCAGAAGGGCAATACCACCTGAAGGAATTCAGATCTCTCTACTCCGCGATCTTCAAGAGTCAATGACAGATATCACCATTCCACAGCACATCCCTGACTTCGTTTGGATGGCGGATGGCGCCGATGCCTCCCTTCCAATCGTTCATGGACAGACGGTTTCACCTCACACGACGAGCCTTCCCGGCCAGAATCGGAAGGATGGATGTCATTTCTGATCGGAGGAGAACACGAGGAGATCGGTTCATCGGTAAAAACGCGATTGAACCCTTACCTGAATCGATTCAGAAAGAAATGCTCTGATGAATCATGACGACGGGAGAATGGGTCTTCTCATTATGCAAGTAAAAATGCAATATCGATTGATTGGTTTTTCAGAGGATGCAAAAAATTGACTCTGGATGGTAAAAGGATAATTTTTAGACCCTCGGCCAATCGATGAACGCTCCAGGGGACTCTGCACGGCATCGCCCCCGCCGCGCCGGCGCCTCTGCGTGCGATTCTCTGACCTGTCCCGGATCGAACCTCCAGCGATCCCACGCATGGACGGAGAGGGTGAAAGTGGTGCGGTATGGTTGTCATCCTGAAAATACATGCATGTGGATACAACGTTCGATCTGGCTGTTAAACGGACGAGATCGTGAGTCCCCGATTCTCGGATGCACTTTTTTCGATGTCGTGATGAAAACGCGTGCTCGGGAAGACAGGGAACAGAAGCGACTCGCTGAAACCTCTCGGATAAAAAGATCTAAAAGACATGATATCAGAGCATGCAGAACGATAGAGAAGGGCATGCACCCATCCATTATCTATCGTGTTTGGGTGTATTCGAACGATCATCAGCAATACATATCATGCGACAATCTTTGCCTCGAGGGCATAGAGCATCGCGTCGAGCAGTGTTTCCGATCTCTTCGACAGCCGGATCATCCGGCGGACGAGCTGCCTCAGCTGTGCGTTCAAATCATCCATCTGCTTCGAACTGATTGTGCCCCTTGAATATGCCTTCTTCATCGCATCTTCAGCCACCTGACAGGAGACGAAGAATTTATTCACGATATCCTCGGCCTCCACCGTCGTCAGGGCATGGGTGTTTTTCTGAACGGACATCTCTTTTTCAAGATTTGCCACCACAGATTCGATATCATTCAGAGATCTGATGATGGCCGCCTGATCCCATTCCAGTTCTTCGAAGAGGGAGGACCCAATCTGACGCTGTTCCACTCGGAGTGTCTTTGCCATCTCCAGCACCAATTCCTTCTCCTTACCCTTCAGCTTCGAAGCAGTCTTCTCAAGCCTGTTGATCTCATCCTCCATCTTCCTGGAAAACGTTCCTCTGTCAAACATCTCTCCACCCCCTCTCCCTCCCCTGCTCGGGTGTATATCGGGCATGAATTCTATGTCAATCGATACTATGTGAATAAAAGTTTCAATTGATTATAAATGTTTCTGCATTTGAAGCTATTATTCTGCTCTAAAAAAATTTCTTCCCCTTGGCGGCCTCGATCTCTTCGTAAGGGCGAAAAGGATGGCCTCCGCCCCCTTCAGGTCGCCCTTCTCCCCGCATTCCCTGATCGAATAGGTCACGTCGGCAAGCAGCTTGTTTACGAGTGCCATGGTCAGGTCATCCAGTATCCCCTCGGGAGCAGCGGACGAGTTTCTCATACGATGCAACGCCCTTTCCTTCTCTCTCACGCGTATCGCCTCTGCCCATGTGTAAATGGAGGCGATGATGTCCTCGACAGAACTCCTCGCGAGCAGCCTCCTGCAGTGTGCAAGCTCGTCCTCGACGATGACCCTCGCCTGCTCGATCTCCGTCATCCTGCTGTGCAGGTTGTTCTCGCTGATGCAGCGGAGATCATCGATGGTGTACAGCTGCACACCATCGATCTCCTGCACCCCCTCCTCTGCATCCCTCGGCTGGGCGATATCGATGATCACGAGCGGCCTCGGATGCTTCTCCAGCGGCCATCTCCGCTCCTCCATTACAGGCTGAAGCTTCTCCCTGTAAATGATCGGGTGCGGTGCAGAGGTGCAGGAGATCACGACGTCGGATAGTCTGATATAATTGTACAGCTCCGAGAGACGGACGGCCTTTCCTCCAATCTCCTCTGCGAGCGAGACCGCCCGATCGTACGTCCTGTTCGCCACATATATTGCGGACAGCCCCCTCTCCGCCAGTGCCTTTGCCACGAGGCTGCCCATCTCACCGGTACCGATCACGAGTATGTGGCGTTTCTCCAGGCCGCCCAGGAGTCTCTCTGCCAGTTCCACGGCAGCGGATCCGATGGATACGGCACCACGATTGATCCTCGTCCTCTGCCTGACGAGGACTCCCACGTGGATCGCCTTCTCCATACATGTTCTGAGATACGGATCCACTGACTTTGCCTCTTCCGCCCGTTTCAACGCCTGCCTCATCTGTCCGATGATCTGGTCCTCACCGACGATCATGGAGTCCATACCGGATGAGAGTTCCAGGAGATGACGGAGGGCTGCCTCCCCCTCCAGAAGCCTGTGCCCTGACCTGCCCTCTTCCTCCAGGAAGCTTTGAAGCAACTCGATTCCCCCATGAACGATCACCTCTACTCTGTTACAGGTCTGGAGCAGCAAGACACCCTTGAAAATACCCTTCGCTCTTTCGAGGAGACTCTTCTCGTCAGAAAAACGAAATGATTCGATCTCCTGTATGCGGGCATGGTGGTGGCTTAGCGAAGCGATGGCAATCTCGATATGGTACGCCAGTTCAGGCTTGACCGTGAAATCAGACGTATTCATCGAGGTATCTCTCCTTCACGCGGTCCATCGCCTTCCCTTCACCCTCTCGCAAGTCGTTCCACACATCCGGGTCGCTGATCACGGCACGCAGGATCTGCGATCTCCTGAATCCATCTGGCTCCTGCGCCTTCAGCCAGCTTCTCAGGCGCTCCTGCAGTGAGATCATCATGTCGAACTCATGGGAACGTTCGTCCAGGATCATTCGAAGATATCGCGCGAATGCCGGGCTCCTGCCGAACGTCGTGACCGCGACGAGATAATTCCGACCCCCGCTCACCGCAGGCAGTATCGCATCGCCTGGCTCACCGTCCGCATTGTTGAAGAGAATTCCCTGCTCCCGGCAAATCCTTCCGATCCGGTCATTGATCTCCCTTGCAGGTGTGGCTGCGACGACGAGTGATGCACCTCTGACGAGAGAACGGAGACGTTCATCGTCCACCAGAGAAAGGTCGATAGAGATCCTCTCCAGATCCATCCCCTCGATTTCGCGGGAGAAGGTCCGGCTGATCACCTTTATCATCGCCTCACCGTAGAAAAAGCGCGCCTTTCTCGCCCCCACGGCTCCTCCTCCGAAGATAATCACCTTCTTCCCTCTCAGATCGAGGATCAGGGGAACCATCGAGATCCCTTTTGACCTGTATTCACATTAACCTGTTCCAACGCGATTCATCCTTCTCACGATTCTGATTGTAAAAGTAAGTGCGATACAGGATTCGTGCGATTGCATCGCGAGAATCGCAGGCCGATTCACGATGAAGGCCCATGCAGAGCCCCCTGGGGCGTTCGATGCAAAAAAACAGATAGGCAGTTGATTTTCATATTGAAAATCGATGTGCAACACGTTCTAAAAACCATCGAAACTATCGCTGTACTTTTACTCGCAACAGGAGAACGTATCCCCTTCCGTCTATCCGGTTGATGGGGAGTTCATCCGGGATCGATTCACGGAGGTGGCAATGTTCCTTCCCCTGAGATCCTGCCTTCCCTTTTCCTTCTCTACTGGCCAAAAAGGCTTAATCCTCTTCTCTCCAACAGAATCGCATGGTATATACGGTCAGATCGATCACGATCGAGGAGAAGGAGGAGATCGCGTCGAGGTATACACCCCTGGTGAAATTCGAACATAAATCGGACATATACGGATGCTGCATCAAGCTTCTGACAGATGCACGCATCGTGAAGGACCGGTGGGAGGAGAACTTCTTCGCGATGTCCCAGAATATCAGATCGCATGGCCGCCTCTATGTGCTGGACGATCCCCGTGAATCGAAGGATACGGTCCTGTACGATGCTCAATCGAAGACCGCATTTCTCCTGAATATCACCTATTATGGCTGGATAAAATCGCTCGCACTGAGCGTCGCCGGCGACATCCTCGAGGACGAACACTCCATCTTCTCTATTCATGGCGCCTGTATCGACACCGGGTGCGGAGGCCTCTGCATCGTGGGGGCGTCGGGTGCTGGCAAGACCACACATACCTACGGCATGCTTCGCGACGAGCGGGTGCATGTCATCGCCGATGACTGGTTCTTCGTCCGCGAGTTCGGGAAGGATGTACTCGCCTATGGTTCCGAGAAGAACTTCTATATCCGCGCGGATCTCGCCACTATCTGGCCTGAATTCGAAGATCTCGTAGAACATGCGGAGTTCGATGGTGAGGGGAGGGCGGTCGTGGACCTCAGGTGGGTCGTGGGGAAGGGAAGGATTCTGCCCCTCACCCGGCTCCGGACGATGATACTGCTGGAGAGGCGAGGCGATCCTGTCCGCTGCCGTCAGCTGGAGCCATCGGAGGCGTTGCACCATCTGGAGTCCCACACGTACTTCAATCCGCATCTTCTGATCAGAAATCCATTCAAGGAAGCGCTGCGAAAGAGTTTCTTTCTCAAACTGCTCTCGCATATCGATGTATATCTCGTGAACACCTCAGGGACCCCGGCGGAGACGCAGCAGCTCGTGAGGGGGATCGCGGGGCTGTGTGCCTGAAGGATGGGATCCGGGGCATTCGATAACGAGAGAGACGGGAAAGACGGATCAGAATCTCCTGATACAGGGGTGAAGATCCGGAATCAGACATTATATGTCTCCGATGCATCAGTGCATCTTTGATATGTGCCTCAATTGACATATCACCAAATACACACAATACAGATCTGAAGAGGATACCCTGGACCAATATGTTCAAATAGAAGATCCCTGTCCTGGGCAGACCCGATATCCATCATATTTTTATCTTTTACTGCCACCCTCTCCCTGTGAGCTGTCATGAGTGAATTCAGGGATGTGATGAGCACCCGCGATCTCGAGGAGGGTGCAATGAAAAAGGTGAACGTCGATGGACGCGAGATCCTGGTCGCCCGTATAGGGGGACGCTACTATGCGGCAGATTCCCGATGCCCACATCTTGGTGGGGATCTCTCGAAAGGAGAACTGAAGAGTACGATCGTCACCTGCCCCCGGCATCATTCCGAGTTCGATCTCGGCGACGGGCATGTGGTCCGCTGGACCGACTGGTCGGGCATTATCCAGTCTGTCTCCAGACTATTCAAGGCACCGCATCCGCTCAAGACCCACGAGCTGAAGATAGAGGGGGAACGAATTCTCGTCAGATTGGGGGATTGAGCAGATCCCTCATCCCGGGTGCATGAGAGGCAGGTGCAGTCCTCTGCTTTTTTCTACCTGCCCCATTCCCTGAAATATATCAGGAATTCGTTTCCTTTCTCCCGAAGAGATGGATGCTCGCGATGGACTTCTCCGTCCCCCCGATCCCATCTTCTGTCAGGATCCGCCGGGTCACGGGCGACGATGTGGATGGATCGCTGATCACGTATTCCAGTGAGAATGGCACCTCTTTCCGAATCTCCACATGCTGGAATCCGGCTTTTTTCACGGCATCCACGAAATCCTGCTTCAGCATCGCACCCGAGATGCAACCCGTGTATGCGTCCACAGACCCTCTCACGCACTCTGGAAGGGGGCTGAGCAGTACGATATCGGATATGAGAAGTCGCCCGCCCGGTTTCAGCACGCGGAACGCCTCCCGAAAGACCTGCCCTTTGTCGATTGCGAGATTGATCACACAGTTCGAGATGATCACATCCACGGAACTGTCCGCGACCGGAAGATGTTCGATCTCGCCGAGCCTGAACTCCACGTTCGTGATTTCGGCTTCTTCTGCATGCTCGCGTGCGCGAAATACCATCTCAGGTGTCATATCCACGCCGATCACATGACCACGAGCACCCACTCTTCGGGCAGCGAGCAGGCAGTCGAATCCCGGCCCCGATCCCAGATCGAGGACCGTCTCCCCCTCTCGCAGGGAGGCGAGTGCCACCGGATTTCCGCAGCCGAGGCCGAGGTTCACGCGATCAGGGAGGGCATTCAAATCCTCGTCCGAATATCCATTCTTCCTGGCCACATCCCTCGCCTGATCGATGCCGCTGTAGCATCCCGGCGTGCTCCCGCAGCAGGACCCCTCTGTTTGAGCGATTCTTCCATACCTATCCCGGACCGATTTCTTCAATCTCTCCCCCTGCATCGTCATTCCCCCCCTTTCAGAAGGTCCCTGAACATCGGGGCGACCATCGCCTTCACCGGTTCTTCGAGTTGCTTCACAGGATAGAGCATGATGCAGCAGATCCTCCCCTCCTTCTCCCATCCGATGGCGGCCAGCTTCTCCCCTGCACCGATGCCCGCACGCATCCTGAGCTCCTTCGGGAGCACCACCTGCCCGCGTTCGTCGACACTGAGCACGGCCTCGATCACGCATCTTCCGCACGGTTCCGAGACCGGACAGCATCCATCCCCGATGGTATCCATACTCATCTGAATACAGGTGGATGCAAAAATATATTAATTTTTTGATTTTTCTAAATATTCTTATAATTCCGAAAATTTGATCACGATGATTTCCACACTTCTCTCTGCTTTCAGACGCATCGACGGACACATGCCGAAGGGATCAACCCAGAGGTGAATCATGCCGTGGAGGGATCGGCCAGCGTGCAGGAACATGGATCTCTCATCGATCTGATATATGAATAAAAAAGTCCGGTGGCACGGGAGGCCTTGGGTATCGGTCCCTGTGGACTTATGGAGATCTATCCCAAATCAACGTGTGCGTTAAAAAAATCCCTACGAACTCATCTCCGGACAACTTTCTTCGCACACGGGATACAGACCCGCGCACCATCGATAACCTCTATTCTTGCATCCGCCACAGGTTCGCCGCAGCAGGCGCATGCGACAGAAGTGAAGATCCTTGCCTTTGCCGGCGGTGCGATCTCGATATCCCTGACCTCCAGCATCTCCGTTTCAGGACATTTGAGCATCCTCTCCGTCACGATCCCCATGAGGCGCCTGAATGCATGTTCCTCCCCTTCGTCTGCGGTTCCGGAGAGGATCCTTCTCCTCATTTCGTCCATCGCCTCGCGTTCTGGCATCTCCACCTGCCTCACCAGGATGCGGACCGCTCTTCCGCTCTCCCTGGAGATGAGTGTGAAGACATGTTTCCCGTAATCATGGACGATCAGGTTTCCCTTTCCGGACGTGCAGCCGGTGATCATCTGGATGGCATCGACGCCACAGGCATCCGTCTCTGCGATACAGACGAGTTCTTCGTCATATGGACGTTTTACACCCAGTCTCCTCATCCCGGCTGTAGCGGCCCGATACCCCATTGCGAGACCAGGGCAGCTGTGACCGTGGAAACGGACGCATTCATCGAACGAGGGGTACTCGTCATGTGTATGCGGATTCGCATGGATGTGCGAATCAGTATTGTTCTCGCACATGAACGATCAGCTCCATTGCACTTCTTCTCATATAGCCCCTTTCGCATTACAACGTGGAACGACGCACGTCATACCCCCGATCTCCCCTATGATCACCGGGAGACTATAGATCTCCTCGACCATCCCGGAAGTGACCACCTCCACTCCACCAAGGATATGCACCTTCCCACCCTTCAGGAAGATGAAGCGATCGGCGAAACGGAGCGCCTGGTTCAGGTCGTGCATGGTCATCACCGCCGCAGGATCACGAGGCCGTCACAGTATGCCCCTCATCCAGCCCTGCCGGTGCTCCCCTGCACCGGATGCCTGTTCGCTCCTGTATACGTGGGCGCGACACGATGCGATGGCGATCTCTGATCGCCTTTTTGGTGTTCACCGGAAGGGAACATTTATGCAGGTACCCTGCCAATCGCATCCTGTTCCATGGAAGAATCAGAACTCGAGTGCCCGCATTCGTGCGCTGCGGTGCGCAGGCTGGCGGCATGGTACGCACTGTCACGACCGCCGTTCCATCTGGTGGGCCTTCTGCCGTTCGTGCTCGGCAACGCCATCGCGTGGAGATACCTGGGCACTCTCCGGCTGGAGATCGCCGGCTGTGGCGCTGCCGGTGTTGTGCTGGTGATGCTCTGCACGTATTATGCTGGAGAGTACTGGGATTTCGAGGAGGACCTCATCGCGAGAGAGAGGGGTGCCTCCCGATACTCGGGTGGCTCCGGCGTTGTACAGAGCGGCCTGGTGCAGAGGAGTGCTGCGCTCCAGGCATCGATCCTCGCCCTCGTACTGGCGCTGGGCGTGGGCTGCCTCCTCTTCTTCTTCCATGGCACGGGTCCGCTGACCATTCCGCTCGGCCTCCTGGGGATCACCGGCGGTTTTCTCTACTCCTCACGGCCTGTCCGCTGGATGAGCAGGGGGGGCAGGAGAGCTCTGGATCGCCATCTGTTACGGGTGGCTTCCCGTTGTCACCTTCTTCTACCTCCAGTCAGGCATTATCACGCCTCATCTCTACCTGATGGCGCTGCCCATCTCTTTCTCGGTCTTCAACGTCATCCTCCTTAACGAATTCCCCGATTACGAGGCAGACCTTGCCACCGGGAAGGCGAATCTGCTCGTCAGACTGGGACATCGAAGAGTTGTGCAGATATACATCGCAGCTGCCGTGCTCGGGTGGGCGGCCTTCATCCTCGCCGCTATGTATGCCTCGATCCCGTTTGCCCTCATATTGTACGTACCATCCCTCGGTGTCTCCATCGGACTCGTGTACCGGATGATCAGAGGAGGATGGAGGGGCAGGGAGGAGATCGAACGCCTCTGCGGGGCGAACATCCTCGTCAACCTGGGCACGTCCGCTTCGCTGGTGGCAGGGCTGCTCTTATGACTTCAGGGGATCGAAAAAGGGTGCATCCGTTCTATATGCCTCCCTCGCTGCTCCTGCGGCAGGCGGCGTCCGCACTCGTCCTCGGCCTCCTCACAGAATGGAGATACCTGCCCCGGTGGCTGATGCGGCACGGCGTGAGGTGCATGAGGGGTGCTGCCGGTGCCCTCGGCATGGGGTGTATCGGTTTCCCGAACCACCCTGTATGGGAGATCACAGCAAGGTGCAACCTGGACTGCATACACTGCCACGCGAGGGGCTCTTCACGTGCAGGAACGGAGCTCTCCACGGAAGAGGGGATGAAGCTCCTCGGGGAACTGGCCGTGGTGCGGGAGTTCAGGATGTGCGCCTTCACCGGCGGGGAACCCCTCCTGAGGGATGACCTTTTCGAGCTTCTGGCATATGCCCGCGGTCTCGGGTTTTCCAGCACCATCGCGACCAACGGAACCCTCGTCGACCGCGAGATCGCCCTGCGCCTGAAGAGCTGCGGGGTGGAGATCGCGGCAGTCAGCCTCGATGGCGGTGATGCAAAGACGCACGATGCGATCAGAGGGGTGAGGGGCGCCTTCGACGGAGCGATCGAGGGGATCTCTGTACTTCACCGGGCAGGAATCCCTATTCATATCAATATCACCGCAATGGAGCAGAACCTGGAAGAGATGGAGTCCATCCTGGAGCTGGTCAATGAACTCGATGCCGCCATCCTCCTGATGTACCAGCTCGTGCCCATCGGGAGGGCCGAAAGATCGAGCGATCAGCCCTCGATGCGAAGGGATATGAGAGGCTTGTCAGGTTCCTTGGAGCGGCGCAGGCATCGTGCAGGGCGATCATCGAACCGGTGGCAGCTCCCCAGTACAGGGCCCACCTGCTCGACCGTCGCGGGATCCGTGGTGGCGTGACCCTGCGACTCGCCGGTACATTGTTCCATGGCTGCAGCGCAGGCCATGGATTCGTGTACATAAAGCCCGACGGCGAGGTTCTGCCATGCCCCTTCCTCGATATCTCCTGTGGAAATGTCCGTGAGAGGCCGTTTTCTGAGCTCTGGAGGGCTTCTCCAATCCTCGAAACACTGAGAGCACGTGAGACCGCCCTGAAGGGGAAGTGCGGTGCCTGCCCCTACCGCGTGGTCTGTGGAGGGTGCCGGGCGAGGGCACGCGCGATCACAGGGGACTTCATGCAGGAGGATCCGTCCTGTTTCATGGGTGCCACCGGGGGAGGGGATGAGATTCCCTGATCCGGACCCGATCATCAGGAAAGAGCTCGATCAGGTGGAGCAGGAGCTCCATGCGATCAGCGGTGAGGCAGCCCTGCCACTCAGGCAGATGCTGCCATATGACCTGGGTGGAGGGGGACGCATCCGCCCGGTGCTCGTGCTCCTCACCGGAGGGATGCTCGGCGGAGAGGAGAGGGCACTTATCGAGATCGCGACCGCCGTGGAGATGATCCATGCTGGCACGCTCATACACGACGACATCATCGACGGTGTCCCGATGCGCAGGGGGCGTGAATCGCTGCACATACGCTGGGATGTCAGCGCCTCCGTTCTCGCAGGTGACTTCCTGCTTTCAAGGGCATTGCAGAAGGTCGCTGATCTTCGGAATCCCGATCTTTTATCCGAGATCACATCCGCTGTATGCGAGTTGTGCGATGGCGAGATCAGGGAATGCAGCGGTGATGGAACGTGCCGGATGTCGAGGGAGGAGTATTTCGAGATCGTGAACCGGAAGACTGCGTCGCTCTTTGCTGCCGGTATGACGATGGCGGGGATCGCGTCGGGTGCCGATGCAGGGGATCTGAAGTCGCTCGAAGAATGCGGAAGGCTGCTCGGAACCGCCTTCCAGTTGATGGATGACCTCATGGATATCACAGGGGACGGGGGCAGCACGGGCAAATCCCCCGGCAATGACCTGAGGAGGGGCGTCATCACTCTCCCGGTCATCGTCTATGCCGAATCGGAGGGCGGCGGTGATATTCTCCGCACCATCGCCAGGGTTACTACGGACGACCGCGTAGTGGAGGCATTGAAGAAGCAGATCATCTCGTCAGGTGCAATCGTACGCACGCAGGAGGTGGCGGATGAATTGATACGCGAGTGCAGAAGACGCCTCGACAGATTTCCGGCGAACCGGTATTGTGAGGCGATAGACCGAATTGCATGGGGGATACGATGGCGATGAATCAGGACTGTCTGCAGCTGCATGCGGATTTCTTCGGGGTTTTTTCAGGATGGGTGTTCGAATGGCATTCTTTTCTACTGATCCCGAAATGATGGTACCCTGAAGTCTTTTGATGATGGAATAACTCAGACCCGGGACAATGAAAACGAAGAGAGAGCATGTGGAGATCGTCCGAAGATGATTTGTGGTATACGGACCGGGCGACATACCGGCTCCCATGAAACAATTTACCATCGATGCTGAATCTCGACCGCCTGCGAGTGACTCGATCTTCCTGTCCCGGTCGTCGGACCGGCCGGTCATGCAGCTGTTCTTCCGAAGAGATCTGCACCTCTTCCTCCATCCACTGACATCGTGCGATGCCGCATCGATACATCACGCCGCAGTGAGACTCCTCAATCGTCCATGATCTCTCACTGTACTTATTCTGCCCCGATTCGGGGGCTTGGAGGGTCGGTCGCACGGTGCTTTATCCCTATCTCCTCCCTTCACCGTACCGAAGAACCCGCGATCCGGTCGCTGGTCTGAGGATGATTCAACCGGGCGTTAATATGGTGAATATCTTATCTGCGAACGCCTTTTTGGATCATCGATAAAAAAAAGTTAAAAATGGACTTTGACCACGTATAACAGAATGCTGCCATCGGGATTTGAACCCGAGTCGCAGGAGTGAGAGTCCTGCATGATTGACCGGTCTACACTATGGCAGCAGCTCTGATCACTTTGGGCAGATTTTTACTTAAACGTATCGTATAGGCACGATAAGAAAGGCCAGAAATTTTCTTTTGGAGCAGGAAAACGCTTATCCATGGAAATATCACGATCAGAGGGTGTCTCCATGGATTTTCATATTTCAGGATTTTTTAAAAAATCTCCGTGGCAGGCGTTGCTGACGAAAAGTGGCTGACGAAAATGATCTTTCATCTTCGTCTCCTTCCCCCCATGGCCACTGCAGATGCGTTATACCATGCATGGGGTGGCGCCTGCATGGCGGATTTGGAAAGGCCTGAGCCGACGGGAGATTCGGAGATATCCATTCTTTTTTTGACACCTTCATGGAGGATCTATTGAGAAAATTCCATCGTCAGAGGAGATGGAGCAACAGGGGTCTTATGACTGTGGCCCCCCATATTTTTCCTACTGCGGATCCAGAGCATATCCATCGATCCTTCCGTCCTGTTGTGAAACCGGTGATGAGATCATTTTCGGACCGACATGGCGCACGATGAATTCATGCCGGGTCAGGGCGAGGAGCGCCCTGCAGATGGAACGTGCTTCGGTGATCCTGTCGGATCGACGGGATCGCGCTGGGCAAACGATGCGGCATGCCCTGGCCAGATGGAACCCAACAGACGATCAGCGGCGTTCATCGGTCTTTCTCCTGAAAGGGTGAACCCGCTGCTCGAACCGACGTTCGACGATTTTTTTTTAATGGGGATCGGGTGATCAATGCAGGCGAAAATACGTGTGATCGTTCGAGATTCTGCTTCGGTCCACCGGATAGGGTTTCAATCGAAGGATACAGCGGCGCGCATCCTCCCCGGACCTTCAGATTTTTCCATCCGGGGAAGGAAAAATCTCGGCCAGAATAACCGCTATCGTCTCCTCAAGCGTTATAAGTGCAGGATTCCATTAATATTAGAGGCAGGGTGCCGTTCTACCGGCATCGGAGGAGCGTATGGCGGGTGGTCTTGAGGAGGAGATAAGGTCGCTGGAGGAGGAACTGAAGCGGACCCCGTACAACAAGGCCACCTCCAAGCACATCGGCAGGCTGAAGGCGAAGCTCGCCCGGCTGAAGGACGAGGCGGTCACTCGCGCGATGCGTGCGGGCGGCGGCGCCGAGGGCTTCTCCGTGAAGAAGTCAGGGGATGCGACGGTCGTTCTGGTGGGATTCCCGTCCGTGGGTAAGAGCACCCTCCTGAACACCCTGACAGGGACGAAGAGCGAGGTCGCATCCTACGCGTTCACGACCACCACGGTCGTGCCCGGGGCACTGGAGCACCGAGGGGCACGCATCCAGATCCTCGATATACCGGGGCTGATCGCAGGGGCGGCGATGGGGAAGGGGAGGGGGAAGGAGGTGATCAGCGTCGTCAGGGGTGCGGACCTGATCCTGATCCTCCTCGACGTCTTCAACGACCGGCATCTGGATGTGCTTCTTCGGGAACTGTACGACGCCGGCATCAGGATCAACAGAAAGAAGCCAGACATCACCATAAAAAAGACGTCTTCAGGGGGCATCCGCGTGAATACGGTGGGGGAGCTCGATCTCGAAGAGGATGAGATCAGGGCGATCCTCGCCGAGCAGCGGATCGTGAATGCAGACGTGCTCATCAGGGGCGGAGCGACACAGGACGAGATCATCGATGCGATGCTCGGCAGCAGGATATACGTCCCGGCGATCGTGGCGGTGAACAAGGTGGATCTGGTGGACAGTGGCACGATGAGGGATATCAGCCGCAGGCTGGAGAGCGAATTCGGCGAACCACCACTGCTCATCTCCGCTCACACGAGATACAGGATCGAGGAGCTGAAGGATGCGATCTTCGATCATCTGAACTTCATGCGGATCTTTATGAAACCGCAGGGAGAGGAGGCGGACCTCGAGGAGCCCCTCATCGTCTTCAGGGATGCAAGGGTCGAGGATGTTTGTCTGAAGCTGCACCGGGACTTCGTCGAGCGGTTCAGATATGCCCGTGTGTGGGGGAGCTCGGTGAAGCACCCGGGGCAGAGGGTGGGGCTGAACCATGTGCTTCACGACAGGGATATCCTGACGATCATCGTCAGGCACTGAGCGCCCTGATGATCTCTTCGAATGGCGCATCTGTTTTTATGGCGGTGCCTGAATAATGAGTCCTGCACACCTTGAACCCCATCGTCATGAGGCGATCGAGGAGTACCTCCGCCGGAGGGGGGGTGCGGTTTGCATACCTGGCGAGGTTGTGATAATCGAAATGATAGGAGAGATCGAGCTCCCCCCGGCAGAGTGCGAGTAGTCGCGAAAGCTCCCTCGCGGTACCGAGCCGCATGCCTCCGAGCCTGGATCCCATCGCCTCTAGGATCGAACGATCCTGCATTCCGCCCAGCCAGAGAGGCCCGATCGGTCTCATCTCGCCGCCGCAGTGAGGGCACCTCCTGCATGGCGGCAGGATGCCGCTCGCCTCCTCCCTCGAAGGGCATCCGGGGCACTGGAGAATGTATCCGAAGCGCTCCATCGTTCTCTCGGCCGCCCTGACACCTGGCTGCAGCCTCAGATGGAGGCGGACATAATGGCGCTTCGCGAAGCAGAAGAGCGGTTCGATGCCCCGGTCGTACTTCAGGGCCTCGCGGGCGACGAATCCCAGGAGGTTCCTGATCCCTACTTCTGCATGGTACTCTGTGTTCATGGATGAAGAGAAGTATCGCCTCATCCCCGCCTTCAGATGGGCGCCGCAGAGGGGTGCCGTGTCAGTCGCGGTGACGAAGAGGAAACGCCTCGCCGCCCTGATCGCACTGTCGGCGAATGGCGCGGGAGACCCGAAGGGATCGAGGTCCACCGCATCGAAGTGCCTGGAGCTGAGCAGGGCGTTCACGTCCAGGCGCGTGATCTCGCATGCGATACCGAGCGAACGGGCGTTCTCATCGATCAGTTTTGCAGCCAGAGGATTGTGGTCGTTGATCAGGACCTTCAATCCTGACTCCTTCGCCGCCCGCAGACCCCTGACACCGCTCGCCCCCATCGCATCCACATAATCGGAGGGCTGAATGACGGAGAGGAGTAGGATGGTGGCGTCCCTGTTCAGTTCGGTGGAGGGGTTGTAGAAGATGGGCGCCTTCTGAGGAGCGGCATCCGATCCCCCTCCTGCCACAGGCACGAGGAACGAAGTGCTCCCCTCCCTGACCCTTCTGAGCTCCATAAAACCCCCGTAACTTGCCCCTCGTTAAACTTATACCCTGCGATGGAGAAATAATTACGTCTTTCTGGGCTTGTGGCCTAGTCAGGATAGGGCGTTGGCGTCCTAAGCCAAATGTCGGGGGTTCAAATCCCTCCAAGCCCGTTCCATTTTTGCATCCTGTCCGATGGATGATGCCGGATTCCTGAAGGGGCGCCCATGGACATAGTGCATATCGTGAGAACTGTTGTGCATCGCATGAAATCAGTGATGAAGTGTACCGGCGACCTTGCCTGTTTCGAGCCAGGCCGGGGATGACCATCGAAGAATTGCCATTCGGATCTTCATGCAGATGTACCGGTGGTGGAGATCGAAGTGTATGGTGATTTGATTGACCACCACCTGAATACGTGTATTCGTGGAAAGATCCGGTGATTTCATTACTCCGTAGCGCGATCGATCGGGTAGCTCTATGAAATTCTCGGGTCTGGTCTTACTGACACGCCCGGTGAATGCGGTCGCGGCCGGTCTCGCAACCATACTGGGCGTCCTGGTCGCCGGCGGCTCGCTTTCATTCGGTGTATTCATGCCGGTGGCGATCGTGGGGCTGATCACGGCGGCAGGTAACGCGGTAAATGACTGCTTCGACCTGGCCATCGATGCGGTCAACAGGCCCGATAGACCGATCCCATCGGGAAAGGTCACGCTCCGCCAGGCATACCTCTTCTCTGCACTGCTCTTTATCCTGGGTGTCGCCCTCTCTTCATTCACCAACCGCCTTTGCCTCCTCATCGCACTCTTCAACTCGCTCCTTCTCGTGCTCTATGCCTGCAGGCTGAAGAGGGTACCCATTGCCGGAAACCTCGCGGTCTCTTACCTGGCCGCGAGCATTTTTCTCTTTGGCGGGGCATTCACGGGGATGGGGGGGCTTCTCGCGAATGGTGCAATGGCACTTGTGACGCTCTTCGCAATGATGGCAAGGGAGCTCCTTAAGTCGGCGGAAGACCTGGAGGGAGATATGATGGGGGGTGCTTCGACCTTTCCGGTGCGGTACGGAGTGAGGCGCACCTCCATCGTTGCGTTCGCATGTATATCCGGCGCCGTTCTGTTCAGCCTGCTCCCCATCATGCCGGGGTGGGGGATCTTCTATGTACTGGCCATCGCCTGTGCGGATGCCTGGATGCTGATCGGCGCCGCGAAGGCGCTCTACTGCCTTTCACCGGACTGCATCAGATCGATCGGCGCGAGCCGAAGGCTCAAGGAGGGCATGTTCGCCGCGGTCGCCATCTTCGTCGCCGCTGCCCTGTTCGGATAGGAGCGGGGGATCCCTCCCTCCACCTCTCTGTATATGCCCCATATCACCTGCATTTAAATATCCCCTGAAAACAGTAATTGCAGGAGAATGGATGAAGGTATTCAGGCAGGGTGACACCTACATCGCACCGAAGGGTGCGTTCTTCGATGGGAACGTGAAACTCGACGGGCATTTCATCGCACCGCCCGATACGCATGTCTGGGGAAAACTCGTGATCGGAGGCAGGCTGGAGCTCGGCCCTCGATCGAGCGTGGGGGGCGAGGTGCTGGCGCAGAGCGCGATCATCGGGCATGGCGCGAGGATCAAGGGGCCTTTGATCGTGCTGGAGAACGCGACTGTCTGCGACGATGCCACAATACATTCGATCCAGGCGGGCGGAAATGTCGTGATAAGGCCGGGTGTGAAGGTCGGGGATGTGACGTGCGACGAGACGATCACCGTCTACGGAAAGATAAAGAGCGGAAAGTTAGTCGGAAGAAACGTGAAGATCATGAGCACATGAGGCCTTCACATCATTTTCAAGCCCTATGGAGGCGACATCGAAGAGATCCTGCCATTCCACCGCTGTCTCGACACATCCATCCCTCAGTGTGACCACCCCCATCCCGCAGATCCCTATCCTGTCACAGAGCTCGAGGCCTTCCTTCACCTCGATGAGGCATCCGACCCCGATGATACCCTCGGGCCTGTAATTCCTCACCATGCGCTGTATGAAACTGGAGCCCGGCACGACGAATATATGGTAGCCCATCCCCTCGAGGGACCCCTTCATCCTGCCGATGCCGCACTGGCCGCAACCGATGCACTTGATCCCTTCCGGGGTCAGGCGAGCCGGGCACTTCGTGGATCTGAGGCACTGGGGCAGGAAGATCGCCCTCTTCTCGACCGGTATCTCCTCGAATGTCTTCTTGTTCATCGAGTTGTGGACCTGAACGAGGAAGAGCTGCAGTTCCTTCTCCTCCAGACCGAAGAAACGGCATATCGCCTTTATCATCCCCTCAAGCACAGAAAAACCTGAAGTGACCAGTTTTGGGAAGAAGAGCTTCCCGCTCCTGATGGAGTAGACGACGATCGTCAGGAGCAGCAGGGAGAGGAGAACCGACCCGAGGACGAAGATGAGGGTGACCTCTCCGATCAGCGTCGTCAGCTGATTCAGCGGCGTATGATCGAAGAACATCTGGCTACCATTCCTTTCTCATCTTCGGGCATAAGGATCGTCATCATAGCAGCCCGACAGATGCGCAAATGGTGGACGAATCACTCCATCCTCCGTGATCAGGGCGTCCACGAGGTTCAGAGGCGTCGCATCGAAGGCGTAGTTGATCACCCCGGCACCTTCGGGAACGACCCTTCTTGATCCAGACCACGAGATCTCCTCTGCTGGCCGTCTCTCGATGACCACATCCGCCTCTTTTCCCGTGCGATCGAACGTGGAATGGGGCGCCGCCACATAGAAGGGGATATGATGGTGCCTCGCACACACCGCATGCATGTAGGTGCCGATCTTGTTGAAGACCGCACCCCTCGTGATCCTGTCTGCACCCACGATGACGAGATCCACCTCCCCGCGGCGCATGAGGAACGCGGCCGATGAGTCCGGGACCACGCTGACATCGATACGGTCGCGCACCAGCTCCCACGCGGTGAGACGACTCCCCTGAAGTAGGGGCCTCGTCTCGCAGGCGATCACCTTTACCAGCTTCCCCTGCCTCACCGCGGATCTGACCACACCGAGGGCGGTGCCCCATCTCGTACAGGCGAGCGCGCCTGCATTGCAGTGGGTCATGACGGTACTCCCGTCCGGTATCAGTGCTGCCCCATGATCGCCTATACGTTCGCAGATCTCGCCATCCTTCCTCGCAATCGCATGCGCCTCCCGCAGGGCCGATTCGAATGCTGCTGCAGGGTCACCGGATGCTTCCAGCCGTGAGAGCACCCTCCTCACCCCCCAGGACAGGTTCACGGCGGTGGGGCGCGCCAGCTCGAGCCGGTCCACTTCCTCCTGGAAGCGCCTCTGCAGTTCTTCCTGGTCCCTGCCCGATGCATCCCGCCGGGCCTTCGCCGCCAGCACCACGCCGTAGGCGCCTGCGACGCCGAGCGCCGGCGCGCCCCTGATCTCGAGCCGCCTGATCGCGTCGACGAGCCGCTCCACCGAGTCGCACCGGACGAACCTCACCTCTCCGGGCAGAGCGGTCTGATCGATGAAGCAGAGGACGGATGACGCTTCGTCCCACCAGAGCGTCCTGTGCTCATCCATTCTGCTGCGCCTTCGCACGGAGCACGTCCGTGAAAGCCCGCATTGCCGCAGCTGAACCGAGTGTGACAGAATCCGGAATGTCCCTCGGCGAGGACGCGGTGCCTGCCACGTATATTCCGGGCCTTATCGTCTCCACCGCCCACAATGACTCCTCCCGGGTTCTGACGAATCCGGTCTCCTCCAGGGCGATCCCGAGTTCCGAGGCGATCCTGTCGATGTCGGGGGAGGGATCCATACCGACGGCGAGAACGACCAGCTCAGGCCTCAAAATGTACACCTCCCCCGTCTCCGTATTCTCCACCTGCATCGTCATACCGTCGTCATCGGCATCCACCCCGCCCGGCAGACCGCGGATGAACCTGATGCCCATGCCCTTCGCCCGCTCATAGAACTCCTCGTAACCCTTGCCGTACGCCCTGATGTCCATGTAACAGATGGTCACCTCCATCTCGGGATGCTTCTCCTTCAGGAGGATCGCGTTCTTGATGGAGAACATGCAGCAGACACAGGAGCAGTAGGGCCTCTCCACCGTCACATCCCTCGAACCGACGCACTGGACGAAGATCACATGGGAGGGGATCTTCCCGTTCGAGAGCCTCCTGATCTCGCCCCCTGTCGGACCGCTCGCATTCATCATCCGCTCCAGTTCCAGACTCGTGATCACATCCGGGAGCAGGAGGTATCTGTACTGCGCCTTCCTGCAGGCATCGAAGAGCGTGTAGCCGGTCGCGATGATCACGCTCACCACCCGGAGATCCTCCAGACGCTCCTTCTCCTCCTTCATGACGGCTCCCGGTCCACACACATCGTAGCAGAGGCCGCATTCGATGCAATGTTCGCGGTCCTTCACGACGATGTCGGGTATCGCCTGTGGCTGGGGCTTGTAGATGGCCTTTCTCACCCCTATCCCTGCATCGAACCGGTTGTAGACCTCTACCGGGCAGATCCTGGTGCAGTCCCCGCACCCGTTGCAGAGCGATTCGTCCACGTTTCTCGGAGAGCGCCTGATCGTGACCGTGAAGTTCCCCACCTCGCCACCGATCCGCACCACCTCCGTCAGGGTGTGAAGCACGATATTTTTATGCCTCGCCACCTCTGCCATCTTGGGACTCAAGATGCACATCGAACAGTCGTTCGTGGGGAATGTCTTGTCGAGCTGCGCCATATGCCCGCCGATCGAGGGCTCCCGCTCGATCAAATGGACCCGAACTCCATGCTGTGCCAGATCGAGCGCCGCCTGTATCCCTGCGACGCCCGCACCTATCACCGCGACCTCACCCATGCAGATACCCTCGGGCGAGTTCGATGTATCCCTGTGCATTTCTCATGATGTGTGCGGACTCTTCCGCCGTCGTGGACCTGACCACCCTGCCGGGAACTCCGAGAACGACCGAATTTTCAGGTATTGTGGTCTTCTCTGTCACGACTGCTCCTGCACCGACGATCGATCCCGGACCGATGCTCGCTCCGTTCATCACAATCGCACCCATACCGACGAGCACCCGGTCCGCTATCCTGCACCCGTGCAGGATCGCCCCGTGCCCCACGGAGACGTACGCACCCACTCCGACCGGATAGCCCCGGCTCGTGTGCACCACTGCGTTGTCCTGGATGTTGGTGCCCCTGCCGATACTGATACGATCCCTGTCCCCCCTGATCACGGCGCCGTACCAGATATTTACTTCTTCATCCAAAATCACATCCCCCGTGACAATCGCACCAGGGGCGACGAAGAGGGGCCGAGCCGCTCCTCCATCAGTATCCATTATAAAAAGAGATGTTGACCATTCCTGTGAATGAAGGTTATGGTCGGCGGGACCTTCGATCCCCTGCACGGAGGTCACAGGAAGCTTCTCGAGCGTTCCTTCGAGCTCGCGGGAGAGGGCGGAGTCGTGATCATCGGCCTCACCACGGACCGTTTCGCTTCCCTGAAGAAGCATCCGGTGAGGAGATACGTGGAGAGGAGGGAGGATCTGATCCATTTCATAAAAAAACAGGCCTGGAAGGCGGAATACAGGATCGAACCGCTGGACAACAGATACGGAGAGGCGGCCGAGGCCGACTTCGATGCACTGGTGGTGAGCGAGGAGACGCTGCCGGTCGCGATCGAGATCAACCGCATGAGGCATGAAAAAGGGCTGAAAAAAGTGGACATACATCAGATTGCCTGCGTTCTTGCCGAAGACGGGAGATGGATCTCCAGCACGCGCATTCTTAAGGGCGAGATCGATCCGGAGGGCAGACTCATCAGATGATATAATTCGCGATATCCTTCGTGATCACCCAGTCGCAGTACATGCAGCGGAGGCCCTTTGGTATCACCTCGAAGGTGCTCTGGATCGGCTCCATCGTGTTCGATATGCACCCCGGGTTGGGGCATCTGACCACCCCCTTCAATACAGGCGGGATCCTCACCCCCTTCTTCTCGAAGACCCCGAAGTTCCTGATGATGTTGATCGTCGCCTTCGGGGCGATCAGGGCGATCCGGTCGACTTCCTCCTTCTTCAGCTCCCGGTTCTCGATCTTCACGATGTCCTTCTTCCCTATGCGCCCGCTCGTCACGTTCGTCGCGATCGAGAGGCATTCAGTCGTGCTCCCCGTGATGCCCAGGATCTTCAGGACGTTCAGCGCCTCCCCCGCAGAGATGTGATCGATGACCGTGCCATTCCGGATGGGGCTGATCAGCAGTGCCTTGCCCGCTGCATTGCTCATCCCATCACCTCCTTCAGGAGCGCCATCCTCACCGGAACCGCGTTTCTCGCCTGCTCGAAATAGCGTGCATGGGGAAGGGAGTCCACCCGCGGGTCGATCTCGTCGAGGCGGGGGAGGGGATGGAGTACAATCAGATGTGGCTTCCCTCCGGCGAGGAGCTCGGGTGTCACTCGGTAACTGGAGGCGACGCTGTAGTAGGAGGCGGCATCGGGGAACCTCTCCCTCTGTATGCGCGTCACGTAAAGCACATCCAGATCGCCGATGATCTTCGAGATGTCCGACCATTCGTGCACCTCCATCTCCCGCTCCTTCATTTCGTGGATCACGTTCTGCGGGAGTTTCAGCCCCTCGGGTGCGATCGCGTGGACCATGACGTCATAGAGGGAGAGGGCATAGGTGAGCGAGTGGACCGTCCTCCCGTACCTGAGATCGCCCAGAAGGCCTATCTCGATCCCGCGGAGGGGCAGATGCTCCCTGATCGTATAGAGATCCAGGAGTGTCTGGGACGGGTGCTGCCCTGCCCCATCGCCTGCATTGATGACAGGGACGCTGGCGAACTCGGCCGCCAGCCTTGCGGCACCCTCCTTGGGGTGGCGCAGGACGATCGCATCTGCATATCCGCTGATCACACGTATCGTGTCGGCGAGCGACTCGCCCTTGACGATGGAGCTCGCCTCCACGCAGTCGAGACTGATCCGTTCCCCGCCGAGCCTTGCCATCGCGGTCTCGAACGATATCCGTGTCCTTGTGCTGGGCTCGAAGAAGAGGAGCGCCAGAATCCTGCCTGCGAGCTCGTTTCCCGCATACCCGCCCTGTTCGATCCTCCGTGCATGATCCAGCAGACCGTCCAGCTCTTCTCTGGTGAAATCCCTGATGGATATGATATGCTTCATGTCATTTCCGCGCCACGGTGATGAAACCCGTATGGCATACCCTCGTCGAAGGTCTCGTGCCCCTCGGCGAACGCGTCAGTTCCCTGTCGATACACTCGTGCGTCTCCACCTCGCGAAAGAGCCTCGCCCCCTCCTCCATCGCGATGAAGGTCTGCTCCAGGAACGGGGTATAACAGGCGAGGTATCCACCGGGTCTCAGGATCTCATGGGCGTGAACGATATGTTCCTTCTGCAGGGACATATCGAGGTGGACGACATCGAAGGTCCCATCCGCATCGAGCATGTCTCCGCACACCACCTGAGTATTATCGAGCGCTGCCTTTTTGATGTTCTTCTCCGCGATCCTGACGAAGCTGGCATTCCTTTCATATGTAACGACTCTCTTCGCCACACCTCCGAAGAAGATGGCCGCGATCCCGCTCCCTGTACCTGCGTCGAGGACGGTATCGCGACAGTTCATGCCCACGAGCCCCATCACCATGCCGATGTCCCGGGGCAGCATGGGCGCACCGCTCCTGGCTGCATGGGAGAAGAGATCGGTCGGTCTCGGTGAAAGGATGACGAATTCATGCCCCAGATGCGTGCATATCCGGCTTCCCTCCTCCTTTCCGACGATGGACGAGAGATCGACCTCACCCAGATCTGTGCCGAGCTTTCCGGGCCCTGCTTCCACGAAAAAAGTCCTTCCCGAACCGGCCAGCATGACTGCACGGCCCTCCTCAATCATGGGCCGCGAGCCTCAGGATCGCTTCCGCGATATCCCCGCCGGTCTCCGCGAGGGCGGCTCTTGCCCTCTCCTGGGTGGTCCCGGTCTGTTTCACCACGAGGTTCACGTCCTCGTCGGATATCGCCGGTCTGATCGGTTCGAAGACGGGGGTGCCTGTGATCTGGTACGTCGTCACCCCCTGCATCGTGACGAGAACCACCTCTGCCTCATCGAAGATGTAGTCCCCCTCGCCCGTGGTGATGATGATCTTCTTCACCCCCTCCAGCTGCTCCATCTCCATCCCGAGCTGTTTCATCATCTGTTTCATCTTCTTTGGATTCATTCTTCCCGGAAACACCCAGAATCACGCCCCTCTCTTACCTTTACCGCTACACCATAATTAAATTTCATCACTTCCTCGCCCGACAGCACGGCAGAACCCGTCGCGAGGAGGTGATCCTCCCCATCCACGATGAGCACCTCGTCGCCTGCCCTGATGGATGGATCGACGCCGATCACATGTCTGGCAAATGCACTCCGCCCCCCTGCGATGAAGGGTGCCACCTCGTCCTTCACCACGACCCTCCGGAGTGGAAACGGGAGCGCCCTCTGGAGCCTCCTGCCACCCGCGACGGAGAGCGTGAGCCGCCCATCCTGCGCCCTGAGCGTCGCCAGCCTCTCGCCCTCGAGGAGGATCTGTCTCACCCTGCCGGTGGAGGAGCGTATGAATGTGCACCCCTCCGGGAAGAGGATCTCGCCCGCCCCCCTGCCGAACTGATAATCAGCGATGACACGCACCCGTCTTATCGAGCTGTCCTGCGAGTATTCCATTGACCTGATGAACGAACACCTCCTCCACCTCTGCCGGTATGTAGGCGCCTGCCGCTATCCTGTGCCCACCCGCCTCTCCACCGCAGCCGGCGACCGCTTCCACGAGTGCCGCCTGCAGATCCGCACCCCTTCTGACCACGTCCTCCACCGTCCGCATCGACACCTTCGTCACATTCGTATCCTCGGGAAGCCGGCACATCACGAGGAACGGTTTCTCGCGCTTCAATCGGGAAAGGGCGAGTCCCGCCCCTATACCCACGATGGTATCCGGGAACCTTCCCCCCACGTGAAGGTACTGGAGATGAGAGAGCTCGATCGCGCCCGTATCCAGTATGTACTCCATCAGCTCCCTGATGACGGTGCGGTGATGCTTCAGCATGTGCTCTGCCTCACGATACGCACCTCCGCGATCTCCGGTGCACACCGCCCTACCGATGAGCGGCTTCGCCCATCTGCCGCACGCATTCAGGAGCGTCGCGAATTCACCGGCGTTCCTCAAGGGTGTGCGCCGGGCTTCGTCGAGAAAGATGTAGTTCTCTGTCAGCAGTCGCTCATGCGTCTTTCCGTTCGCCAGGAGCTGCTGCGCGATTGCACTGGTGATCAGGCGCCTGTGCTCGTCGGAGAGATCCTCCCAGACCGACCAGTCACCCTGTTGGTTCCTCAGGGGGACACCCAGGCGCTGGAGGAGGCGGAGCACTCCCCCGCTGTTGTTCGAAATCCCCGGCACGAAGGGATCGTCCATATAGGAGAGCGCGATGTGCAGCGGCCTGGTGGAGATCCCGTAGCAGTTCAGATCACGTTCCATCACCCGGATGCTGCCATGAGCCACGCCATCCTTCACGATCTCGCGTGCGGGGCCGGTGAGGCCCAGATCCTCCCGTGCCATCATGTCCCCCACGTTTCCCACCACCGCCAGTTTTGCGAACTCCACATTATCCGGATCCATCTCCTTCGCGAGGAGGTATGTCATCCCTGCCGCCGAGAACTTGCGGTAGCCATAGGCGAGGGCGTTCACCTCGCGATAGGGGTCTCTGCAGGGCTGGCTTACATGGTGATCGATGATGAAGACGCGATCCCGTGAAAAACCATGGGCTTCCAGCAGGTTCTGCTGACCCGAACCCAGATCGAGGAAGACGCACATCGAGCCGTCCCTCGGAATCTGCCTGATCGAGAAGGGTTCGAGCTGTCGGACGAAGAGGCATCCGGCATCGATCCTCTCCCTCATGAGTGCCCGTTCCAGGATCGAGGCGCTCGATATTCCGTCTGCATCGATATGGGAGACAATGGTGACCTTCTCCGACTCGGTGACGAGGTCGAGTGCAGCCTCCAGATCGCGGGCAAGACCCATCATCATAATATAGATATCTCCATAGAGATGAATGGTGTGCCGGGGATGGTGCTGAACGGATTGCGGGAGTTTCTCGATACCGGCGTCGTCACCTCTGAAAGGATGAGGGCGATCGAGAGGAATGCCATTGCACTCGGTGTGGGTACTCTCCAGATGATGGAATCGGCAGGTGCCGCGATCGCGAATGCGGTCAGGGCGAAGGGACCATCGAAGGTCCTCGTCCTGTGTGGGAAGGGGAACAACGGCGCCGATGGGATGGCGGCGGCCAGGTACCTGCAGAACGATCTCGAGACCTCTGTGATCTGCATCGGCGGCGAGAGCAGATCGGATGAAAACCGCCTGCAGCTCCGCCTCCTCGGGTCCTGTGCGGTTTCGGTTCACGTGGTCGATTGCCCGGAGGAGGTGAAGGCGCTCAAACACCTGTTCGACAGCGCCGATCTCGTGGTGGATGCACTTCTGGGGACGGGTGCGAGAGGAGGCCTGAGAGAACCCTACAGGACATGCGTCGGCATGGCGAACGAGGCAGAAGCGTTCATTCTGGCGGTGGACGTTCCGACGGAGGGCACGAGGGCGGATGCGATACTCGCCCTGCATCGCCCGAAGATGGAGGGTGTCGATACGGCATGTATCGGTATCCCGCTCGAGGCAGAGATCTTCACCGGCCCCGGCGACCTGCTGCTGATCCCCGAGAGGAGCGCAGATGCCCATAAAGGTGCGGGGGGCAGGGTGCTCGTCGTCGGTGGAGGGCCTTATCAGGGGGCGCCCTACCTGACCGCACTCGCCGCCCTCCGGAGCGGGGCAGATCTCGTCCGGATCGCCTCCCCGGTGGCGATGTCCTTTCCAGATCTGATTTACGAACCGCTGGAGGGCGAGAGGATCGGAGAGGAGCATCTGGAGACGCTCCTGAAGCTCTCCTCCTGGGCGGATGTGGTCGCGATCGGTGCAGGGATGGGGCCCGAAGGCCATGGCGTTGCACAGAAACTCGCATCCTGCTGCCGCCGGCTCGTGGTGGATGCCGATGCACTCCGCACACCCCTGCCGGTGGGGGAGATGACCATCTATACCCCGCATGCAGGTGAATTCGGCAGGATGACAGGGGTGCTTCCACCCAAAGATCTCCGCGAGAGGGCGAGGCTGGTGAAGAGATATGCGCGGAGAAATGGAGTGGTGGTCCTGAAGGGGCCAGTCGACATCGTATCCGATGGTGAGCGCCTCCGTTTCAATCGTTCCGGATGCCCTGCGATGACGGTGGGAGGCACAGGGGATGTCCTCGCCGGTGCGGTGGCCGCCTTCTTCTGCAGGATGCCTGCGTTCGAGGCGGCCTGTGCTGCCACATATGCGAACGGGATTGCAGGGGAGAGAGCGGCGCTCGACAGAGGCGATGGGATGATCGCAAGCGATCTGCTTTCATTCATACCTGCGGTCCTGCGGGGTGAGAAGAGTGCCTGAATTCACACATATGCGGGGGGATCGCGTCCATATGATCGATATCACAGAGAAGGGCGAGGTTCACAGGGTGGCAATCGCATCGGGCCGGATTTACCTGAGGGAGGAGACGCTGACGGCGATCAGAACAGGTTCGGTCGTGAAGGGCAATGTCCTGGTCACTGCGGAAGTGGCAGGGATCATGGCGGTGAAGGGGACCTCCTCCCTGATCCCCATGTGCCACCAGATCCCCATCACGGGTGTGGATGTGGACTTCTCCTTTGGGGAGGGCTACCTGGAGGTGCAGGTGAGGGTCACCTCGCTGGGAAAGACAGGTGTGGAGATGGAAGCACTCACCGGCGTGAGCGTCGCCCTGCTCACGGTCTGGGACATGGTGAAATCGGCGGAGAAGGATACGGCGGGACAGTACCCTTCGACAGAGATCGGTGAGATACGGGTGCTGGAGAAGAGGAAGGTCGGGTGATTGCCCGCCTGGGACGGAGTATTTTAATAAGCCAGCGGCCGATATATAAAGAACCACGGGATACGTCCCGTTGAGGAATGTAGCTGCGCTGGCAGCTGAACCTGAAGGAGATCGATGGAATGGTGCGATCGTTTTATTCCTATATAAGGGATGCATGGAAGAGACCGGACGATTCCGGCGTGAGCGCACTGCTCTGGCAGCGTTTGCAGGGCTGGAGGCGCGAGGGAACGGTGGTTCGGATCGAACATCCGACCAGACTGGACCGCGCTCGGGCTCTCGGGTATCGTGCGAAACAGGGGATCGTCGTCTCACGTGTCAGGGTGCGTCGCGGTGGCAGAAGGATTTCGAGGTACGTGAGGGGGAGACGGACCGCGCATATGGGTGTACGCCACACCTCCCCTGCGAAGAGCCTGCAGAGGATCGCGGAAGAGCGCGCATCGAGGCGTTTCCCCAATATGGAGGTGCTGAACTCCTACTGGGTGGGAGAGGACGGCCGGCACCGGTGGTATGAGGTGATCCTCGTGGATGGACACCACCCGGCGGTGAGAGCGGATTCGAGATTATCGTGGATGGCCGATCCGGTCCACCGGGGCAGGGCAGAGCGGGGGAAGACGAGTGCCGGCATCAGGGGGCGCGGTATGCGCTGCAGGGGTTCGGGTGCCGAGAAGATCAGGCCGAGCATCAGATCGCATGCCAATAGAGGCAAATAACCCTCCTGCTCTTTTCCAATGAAATTTACCGATGCCTGCATACGACCGTATCCATTGGGGGATTCCTCCCTCGGGCGTATGGCACTGGAATGCAGGGAACTCGGATATGACAGTGCGATCGCCCTGGGCGGCGATGCCCTCGCACGGGAGGAGCTGGGAGCGCACGGGATACAGGTGCTGAAGGGGTACTGTATCGAAGAGAAGTCAGCGAAGGGCGTCACTGCCGCATGCCGGCGGGCCCCCGGAGACCGTATCATCATGGTCGAGGCAGGGGAATATGCCTTCAACAGGGCGGTCATATCGATTCCGGGTATAAAAATTCTGAGAGGCCTCTGGAGGGCACCATCGAATGCGGTCGACCATGTTCTGGCACGCTTCGCTGCACAGAGAAGGGTCGCCTGGGACATCGAGCTGAACCCCCTGGTCAGGACGAGGGGGCATGCGAGGCAGAGGGCCATCCAGCGGTATCGGGATATCCTCATGCTGCACCGCCGTCTGGGCGTTCCCCTGACCATCTCCACGGGAGCCGCTTCAGTCCTGGAACAGCGGGGGGTGAGGGATGCGATGCGGCTCTGCGCTCTCTTCGGTATGGGGCAGGAAGAGGTATACCGTGCGCTCGGAACCATGGGCCTTCTGTTGAGGGAGAGAAGGGATGTGGAGGTGATCGGATGGGCAGGAGACCGCCCACGTTCAGACTGAAACGCCGCTATCTCCTGGCGAGGATCAACCCGCCGTGGCGCGAGTTCGAGGCGAAGGAGCTGTACAGTGCGGTCATGGAGGCGGCCACATCTTTGTGGGGCGATCGAATCACCGCATGTATGCAGCCCTCCGTCGTGACGGTCGCGAGGGGTTACGCCATTCTGCGATGCACAAGAGGCGAGGATGAGAGGCTCGCTACGGCAATCGCCACCGTCGTTGGAGCGAACCGCCATCCCGTCTCCCTGCGAACCGTTGCCAGGAGCGGGACCATACTCTCCCTGAAGCGAAGGATGGCGCGAATGCCGCTGAAGGGGGAGAGGCTGGCGATCGAGAGGGGCGGGAGAGCGATGGAGGCCGTCAGATATGCAGGTCAGAAGATTGATTTGATAGAAGAAGGTATAAAAAATCAAGAATTATTATTTTTCACAGATAATGAACTGGAGGAGAGATAATGCAGCCACAATACCAGATGGGTTACGACAGGGCGATCACGGTATTCAGCCCTGATGGAAGGTTATATCAGGTAGAGTATGCACGAGAAGCGGTGAAGAGGGGTACGACCGCGGTAGGGCTGAAGTATGCCGGAGGTGTCGTGCTGATCGTCGACAAGAGGGTGGCGACTCGCCTCCTCGAGGCAAGCTCCATCGAGAAGATTTTCAAGATCGACGAACACATCGGCGTCGCCTCCTCGGGGCTCGTGGGAGATGCACGCGCGCTCGTGGACCGGGCAAGGGTCGAATGCCAGATCAACCGGGTGTCGTTCGACGAGGCGATCGATGTGGAGACCCTCGCGAAGAGGCTCTGCGATCAGATGCAGGTCTACACGATGTTCGGAGGGGCGAGACCCTATGGAACCGCGCTCCTCATCGCAGGAGTGAGCGAAGGTTCGTCGCGTCTCTTCGAGACCGACCCGAGCGGGACCCTCCTCGAATACAAGGCAACCGGCATTGGCACCGGTCGTCCTGCGGTCATGAAGGTCTTCGAGGAGGAGTACAGGGAGGACCTCTCCATGGAGGAGGCGATCATGCTCGGCCTGAAGGCGCTTCATGAAGCGACCGAGGGCAAGATGGATGTCTCGAACATCGAGATCGGTGTGATCGATGCTCGGAGCCGCACCTTCAGGAAGATGGAGAAGGAAGAGGTCGCGAGCTTCGTGAGCAGACTCTCCCAGTAGTCCCTCCGGCAGGACCGCCCATGATCCCTCTCGAGCGAGCGGTGGTGGCGAGGTACGAGAGCGGGGGCGAGAGGTTCGAGATACTGGTTGATCCGGACCTCGCGCACCGGCTCCGAAAGGGAGAGGAGATCCAGATAGACCAGATGGTCGCTGCCCTGCACATATTCGAGAATGCGACGAGAGGGGAGCGCGCCTCCGAAGAAGCGCTCAGAAAGGTATTCCAGACGAACGACTTCGAGACGATCGTGAGAAGGATCATCGAGAAGGGTGAGATCCATCTCACGGCGGAACAGCGAAGGGAGCTCATCGCCGACAAACGGAGGCAGGTGATCAGCTTCATCGCAAAGCATGCGCTGAACCCGCAGACAGGCCTCCCGCACCCACCACAGAGGATAGAGATGGCGATGGAGGAGGCGAAGGTGAATATCGATCCCTTCAGAACTCTGGACGAACTGGTGAAGGATGCGATGAAGGCGATCCGGCCCATCATCCCGATCCGCTTCGAGGAGGTCCGGATTGCGGTCAGATTCCCCTCGGAGCATGCCCCCAAGGCGTACGGGGAGTTCACCAACCGCTGGACGGTGGAGAAGGACGAGTGGCAGAAGGATGGGTCCTGGATCTGCATCGTCAGGATACCCGGTGGAATGCAGGATGAACTCTTTTCGGATGTGAACAGGCTGAGCAAGGGTTCCGGCGATATCAGGCTCCTGCACAGACCGTCCTGAGCAGATATATAAAGTGAAAGATACAATTTATCTGGACACGAGGTTCGAGGATATGGCCGGTGTGAAGCAGAAGACAAAGGGCAAAATTTCAGGTTCTGCAGGGAGATTCGGACCTAGATACGGAAGGTTTATCAGGAAGAGGGTGGTGGAGGTGGAAAGGATCTCCCGTGCGAGACACCCCTGCCCCCGGTGCGATACCATCTCCGTGAAGAGAGAGGGGACCGGAATCTGGAGATGCCGCAAGTGTGGATTCAGGTTCGCCGGCGGTGCCTACGTGCCTGTGACCCCGAATATGAAGATGGCGAAGAGGTCGATCGAGCGGCCTGGCATGAAGGAGGAGGGCTGAGAGTGCCCGGTTCATACAAGTGCGCACGGTGCAAGCACAAGGTCGAGATCGACGTGAATGTGAGGTGTCCCTACTGCGGTCACCGGATCCTCTTCAAGGAGCGCGGCGCGGGGATCAAGGATCTGAAGGCGCGATAGATCGTCTCTCAACCCCCGCTACAGACAACGATTTACCCTGATTTCTGGATGGTCAATTCAGAACCTGCGATGGGGCGATATCTTCGAGGGTGCTGATGGGGGAGGAACCATACGGTTTATCACTCCATGGCAGGATATCTGATCCGGTACTCATCCAAAAAAAGGCAGATGCCAGAAGACAGATAGAACGCGGCCAGAGAGCAGCCGAAGTATTTGCATGATGCACGAGGCAATTTTCCGCTTCGAGGGTGAGGGGATGGATCTGATATACCGTTCACTCGCACCGGAGCAGGAGGATGGTTTCGGATTCCGCTCGCATGCGGATATCTACCTGGAGAACGACCGGCTCCTCGTACTGCATGTGAAGGCAGGTGACACCTCTGCCCTGAGAGCGGCGCTCAATATGTGGCTGCGGCTGGTCAATGTGGCATCGGAGATGCAGGAGATTGCGAACCATGGATAATATACCGATGAAAGTTCAGAACCAGATTGCCATGCTTCAGCAGCTGCAGCAGCAGCTGCAGACCGTGCTGAACCAGAAGGCCCAGTATGAGCTGGCGGTGAGGGAGGCGAGAAAGGCCCAGGAGGAGCTTAAGGACGTGCCGGAGGACGCAGAGATCTTCGTGAACGTGGGCACGATCATGGTGAAGCAGCCGAAGAACCGGGTCTCCAGTTCGCTCAACGAGAAGATCGAGAGCCTCGAAATCAGGATAAAATCGCTTGAAAAACAGGAGAAGGCGATGCAGGCCAGATTCGAACAGCTCAGTGCCCAGGTGAAGGAGGCGCTTGAGGCGAGGAAGCCTCCGGAAGCCGCCTGATCCACCTCATCTTCTGTGGAGCAGGTTCACCGCCCTCAGCATCGCCTCTACGGAGGCGAGGACGATATCGTCGCCCGCAGCGCTGGCGTCGAATATACGCCCTGAAGGATCCTCCACCGCAATCGTGACATGCCCGATCGCATCCGAACCGCCTGAAATCGCCTCGATTCTGAACTCCTTCAACACGATGGGGGCGGGCAGTACTGCCAGTATCGCCTTCATCGCGGCGTCCACAGGACCGCTGCCGACGCTGCTGTGGATATGCTCCTTATCGTCGACGAGCGCCCTGATGCTCGCGGTCGGGATCGTGTGGTTACCGGTGATGACGGTGATATCCTGGAGTTTGAACACCCTCTTCCCGCCGTTGCCGCCGATAACGCTCTCAGCGATTTCGTAGAGGTCGGCATCCGTCAATTTCTTCCCTTTCCCAGCGATGAACTTGATCTTCTCCACGATCTCGTCCAGCTGTGCCTCCGTGGGATGCATATGGACATCGGCGAGGAGCTGCCTGACCGCATGCCTGCCCGTATGCTTGCCGATCTTGATCCTCCGCCGGTGACCCACCATCTCCGGTGTCATGATGCCCGGCTCGAAGGTCTGCGAGCAGGCGATCACCCCGTGCGAATGGATGCCACTCTCGTGTGAGAAGGCATTGTCCCCGACGATCGGCTGCGTGGGAGGCAGGGTGAAACCGGCATATCTGGAGACGAGCCTGGATGTTTCGACCAGCTTCTGCGTCGTGATCCCGGTCGAGATCCCGTAGATGGACTCGAGCGACATCACGGTCTGCGAGAGATCGGCGTTCCCTGCCCTCTCCCCGAGGCCGTTCACCGTGACCTGCACCTGCGAGGCCCCGCCTTCCACGGCTGCGAGCGTGTTTGCCACGGCCAGCCCGAAGTCATTGTGGCAGTGCACATCGATGGGGACTCTGATCCTGTCGGAAATTCTCGATGCGAGCTGCCGCATGGCGGAGGGCGTCATCACCCCCACGGTATCGGGGACGTTGATCACGGTCGCGCCGGCATTGACTGCCGCCTCGTACACCTGGAGGAGATAATCCCAGTCGGTTCGGGTGGCATCCATGGCGGAGAACATCACCTTCTCCATGTGATCTCTCGTATAGGCGATCACCTCTTCCAGTGCGTGAAGCACCTCTTCCCGGCTCTTCCGGATTGTATGGATCCTCTGCACGTCCGAGGTCGGAATGAAAACGTGCACCATGCTGACATTGCAGTCGATGCATACGTCCACGTCACTCTTCAGCATCCTGGCGAGACCGCAGACATCGGCGCTCAGGCCCATCTCTGCGATGCTCCTGACGGTCTCCTCCTCCGCTCCGGAGGACGCGGGAAATCCCGCCTCTATCGTGCGGACTCCGATCTCGGAGAGCTGCCTCGCAATCTCCTGTTTCTGCTGAAGTGTGAAGGATATACCGGGTGTCTGTTCGCCATCCCTCAGAGTGGTGTCGAAAACAGCGATCTTCTTCGGTGCGTTACTGGGGGTGAAGAAGAAAATACCCCACATCAGTCGTTTGTGGTGTCATGCCATTTACTATTGGCGTCTGTATTAAATAAATGAACGGCTCTGCCATGGTTCTGGATGTTCTATACGGGCCTTTGATGCCCCCTTTCCCGATGGGTACCCGTTTTGCCAGCTCCGTTCTGGATGTTCTATACGGGCCTTTGATGTGCCCGCATTTCATGCTCCGACCCGGATAAGATCGGAGGCGACCGGGGGGTCCTTCTGTCGTTTCCTGTGCCTGACGAAGGATTGTCTTGCGAATGGGCGCCTGCGCGCCCGATAGAGCCCCGCCCGGTACCTTCGATCATGCATTCGTGCACTGGCCGCGTTCAATCGCCACCGGGTGCTATCTCCTCTGATTCTCGTTTTTTTACAGAATGGATGACAAATAACCGTGGGTAGTTTTCCTGCTTCACGCGAAACCACCCGCCGTCTGCCAGAGAGTACTCATGAGAGCCGAATCGCTCTTCCAGAGACCATCTGGACAGCCCCATTCCGTTTCTGGCACATGTTTTTTCCCTTCTCCAATATTTTCTTCCAGAAGAGAGAACGATATGTTTAATAATTGATTTTTCAAATATTAGAGGGCACCAGCACCCGCCTTAACTCAGCCTGGTAGAGTGCGCGGCTGTAGTATGGTTTACCGATTCAGGTAACTGCGCGGCTACCGCGATGTCCCCGGTTCGAATCCGGGAGGCGGGATCCTTTGGTGGCAGTGCCCAGGTGGTGTAGCGGCCTATCATGTCGGCCTGTCACGCCGACGACTCGGATTCAAATTCCGACCTGGGCGTAAATATATCCCTGCATCTTTCTACCTGTGCCAATTTTTTAGGCATGGTAACACCCCCCTTCATTGGGTCGCCGTGCGGGGTGAACACGAAATATCTCCTGTTCCCGAAGGATATCTTATCTCCATGGGACGATCAACCGCAGAGGCATGGCCCCGTGCCATTTCAAAATTTTTTTACGCCTCGTCTGCTCACGTTATGTAACAGGAGGTGGAGAGATGGACAGGACAGGTCTGATCTCAACATTGATTGGAATCGTTTTGATTGTTGTCGGGGGATGGGGGGTCTACAGCTTCATGCCTCAGGTGATCGATTTCATCCTGGGCGCAATTGGCATCGTCTGTATCCTGATCGGGATCTTTCTCGTGATCTTCGGCATCCTGATGATCAGGGAATGAGATGCCCGGATGAGTAGGAGCGAGGGAATTTGATAAAGATAGTTATATTTCAACTGATCCCGGAGGTAATATTAATTTTTTAATATAGAATTATCAGATTAAAACGTTTTTTTCGAGTTTATTTTACTTTTATAAATGTTATAATTAGAATAAAAAAATTAAAAAGTTTTATATATAATAAGTGACTACTAATTGATTGTCCTCGGATGGATCGTTGCGGCCGATTCATCTGGACGGACAGATCGCGAAAGAGGCCAAGGGAAATGAGCTGGCATCCAACTGGTATGGTGCAGAAAAGATTGGCGGAAAAATATCATACCTCCTCCATATGTATCTCGAAATCTACCAGACCTCATCAGCGAAATAACCCAATGCTGATGATGGCTTCTCATGTCGTGACGGTCCCTACCCCGAGCCCAACGTGGCTCGATCGGAATCCACCGTTCTCGGGCACGGTGGTCAATCAATTCATCTCTGCGGCAGCCGGGGCAACCTCGAATATCTGCGGCTTCAACGGGTGCAGGTCGGCAATGGATATCATCACCTCCATAAAATATTTTCACATGCATGGTTCCATCTCATCGCTTGTTCAGCGGTGCCTGCTCATTCCCTGACCTTCGAGCAACAATTCTTTTATCATCCGTTTTTGCGGTATGTTGCGCCTCCTATCCATGCCATTTTCGATAAATCCCTTTCGCAAACCTGATGATAATTTGCCACCAATGCTGCCTTCATGACCGGAAGAGATGGCAGGGACGCCATACGGGTGAAACCGCAGATACTGAAGGCGATCGAATCCATGGAGGCGAATGGTCTTCTGTCTGTCGTCAGGGAGAACAGGGATCGGGGAGTGCCCATCCTGCTCACCCATCTGAAGATGGAATTCG
The DNA here is from genome assembly GCA_029907705.1 of Methanomicrobiales archaeon. Taxonomy (GTDB): domain Archaea; phylum Halobacteriota; class Methanomicrobia; order Methanomicrobiales; family JACTUA01; genus JARYLJ01. The sequence goes on along the minus strand of JARYLJ010000002.1, from coordinate 37,342 downwards.
AGAAGACACAGGACGAGAAGTACAGAATGGCGTATGAGTGGATCATGAAATACCGGGATCAGTTCCTCTGGGGCTTGCGGGACGGGTTTCTCGCCGGTTGATCCAACTCTCGTGGAACGATCGTCTTCGTTGAAAGTATGAGCGAGATCGAAGAGTTACAAAAACTACTCTCATCACCGGTGCGGGCGGACCGGAAAAGAGCTGCGCAGCTCCTGGCGGAAGGAGAGAGTAGCGATCTGGCACTCGCATCGCTCTGGTCGTTGTTGGGAGACCCTGATAAAACCGTCCGGGCAGCTGCATCGGATGCACTCGCGTGCCACGGGGAGGGGGCGATCCCTCTGTTGCGGAAGGGACTGGAGGATCCTGACTGGGTGATCAGGTACCGCTCGGTTGAGGCGCTGGGAAGGATGGAAATTGCCGGAGTGGAGGATATCATCGTCGGTATGCTGAAGGATCCGCGCGAACATGTCAGATACATGGCAGCGAAATCCCTGCTGAACCGCGTCCCTCCATCGGCCATCGATCTGCTGAAGGCATGCCTCCGGGACGACAACGTCTATGTGAGGACGATGGCCGTGGCCGCGCTGGCCTCCTCGAATTCGGGAGAGGCGAAGGGGGCCCTTATGGAGCATCTCTATCGAGAGAGTTCTGAGGAGATCCGCTCCAGGATTCGTGCATATCTGCGTGTGGAGTGATAATCTTCCTGCCCGTGAGCGCCGCCGAACTTCCGCCGCATGCCAGATACAGGCCTGCGCACCGGGGCGAAGTGAGGCCATCTCCATCCTGTCTCTGAATGCGTGCCTGAAAGGGTTTCGATGCGCGGCGCGGCCAGAGCGAGCGATGCGAATGGCCGTCGTAACCGGGCAGGCCAGAAGATCCGGTCATTCACGGGGGAGCTGATGATTGACCGCTTTCCTTCAGGGCACCTTTTTGCCAGCGGATGCCAAATAACCAGGTAGTTCGCATGGACGTCAGTATCATCCTCGTCCTCCTCATCATCGCAATGACGCTGATCCTCTTCGTCTCCGACAGGATCAGGATCGACGTGGTCGCAATCCTCGCGACTCTCGCCCTCGCCTGGCTCGGCCTCGTCACCCCGGCGGAGGCACTCTCGGGATTTGCATCGAATGCGGTCGTTGCGATGGCTGCGGTGATGATCCTGGGACATGGCATAGAGCGCACGGGTATCGCGACCTGGATCGCGAATTCGATCGTCAGGTACACGGGTAACGAGGAGACGCGGGTCGTTGCATTCACCTCCTTGACCGCAGGCCTTCTTTCATCCGTCCTTCAGAACATCGGAGCCGCTGCTCTCTTCCTCCCCGCGATGCGGAGGTTGTCACGGCGCACTCGGACACCCGTCTCCCGGCTCATCATGCCGATCGGCTTCGCCACCATTCTCGGCGGCTGCATCACGATGATCGGTTCCGGCCCGCTCATCGTACTGAACGACCTGCTCCGGACCGCAGACGCGGCGCCTTTCTCCATCTTCGACGTCACGCCGGTCGGGATTCCCCTGCTCGTGGCGGGCGTGCTCCTCTTCGCGCTCGCGAAAGAATATCTGCTGCCCCTCGGGGGGTGGGGTGAGGAGGGCGCAACCGTCGCGGAGATCTGGAGAATCGATCAACCGATCAGGTCCTGCATCGTGCCTCCATCCTCGTCGCTGGCTGGAAAGACCCGCGAGGACGCATACTTCAAGTTCCGATATGGCCTCGACCTCCTTGCCATATGGTCCCTCGACGAGATCAGCATCGCCCCTTCCCGGGGGACACGACTGGAGGCAGGACAGGAGCTGGCATTCATCGGATCCGAGGAGGATTTTGCTCGTTTCATCAGAGAGACAGGCTGCATCTCCTCGGGTGATCGGAGCAGGCTCAAAGAGATACTCGAAGGCGAAGGTTATGGATTCGCCGAGCTCGTGGTGAGACCACGCGCTTCGATCGTGGGCAGGACACCACGGGAGATCAGCTTCAGGCAGACCTTCTCCGTGGAGCCGATCGTCCACGTGAGAGGGGAGACGGAGACCCGCGCGGACTTCTCGCATATTCCTCTCGCCGCAGGCGACGTGATCGTTGCCTTCGGGTCATGGGAGAACCTGAGGCTGCTGGCAAACCATCGCGACCTGCTCCTCGTCACACAGCCGGTGGGCGAGATCGTCCGTCATGGCAAGGCGTACCTTGCAATCCTCCTCTTTGCCGCATCCATCGCGCTCACATTCGCGGGTGTACCGATCTCGCTGGCACTCCTCACCGGGGCGGCAGGGATGATCGTCACGGGCGTCCTCACGATCGAGGATGCCTACCATGCGATCGACTGGAAGAGCATTGTTCTGATCGCAGGTCTCCTCCCCCTCGGGATTGCCATGGAGAAGAGCGGCGCTGCGGTCCTGCTGGCGGTCGCACTCGCAGGAGCACTCGAAGGGGCTCACCCCCTCGTGGTGTTTTTCTCCTTTGCGATCATCACCACCGCCCTCACGCTCGTCATCTCCAATGTCGCGGCCACCGTTCTCCTGGTACCGCTCGCCATGCTCACGGGAGCCGGCCTGGGCACTGACCCCCGGGCACTCGCACTGCTCGTCGGGGTGTGCGCCTCCAACTCCTTCATCCTCCCCACACATCAGGTCAACGCGCTGCTGATGGGCCCGGGCGGTTACACGACCCGTGACTACCTCCGGGCGGGGGGGATCATGACCCTCGTCTTTATTGCGATAGCCGTAACCATCATCTTCTTTCTCATCGCATAAGGCGGTGTGAACTTATGCATATACAGCAGTTCTTCATCCCCGGTATTGCGCACAGTTCCTACATCGTTGCAGGGAAGAACGCATGCGCAGTCATCGACCCTGCGAGGGATGTGAAGAGGTATATCGAGGCCGCCAGGGAGATGGGGGTCCGGATCACCCACATCATGGAGACCCACCTTCATGCGGACTTCGTTTCAGGACACCTCGATCTCGCCGAAGAAACCGGTGCAGAGATATATGCACCGAGGTCCGGGAAGTGTACATTTCCTCACAGAGGTCTGGTGGAAGGCGATGAAGTCCAGCTCGAAGATATCGTCTTTTGCGTGATCGAGACGGCCGGCCACACACCGGAACACATCTGCTATGTCACTGCCGATACCTCTCGTGGCGATACCCCCGTCGCCCTCTTCTCGGGGGACACCCTGTTCGTCGGGGATGTAGGCCGGCCCGATCTCTTCCCGGGAAAGGCGGAGGAGCTGGCATCATCGCTCTTCAGTAACCTGCACAACAAGATCATGACACTGCCTGATGAATGCGAGGTGTATCCCGCACACGGAATGGGTTCGCTCTGTGGCAGGATGATGGCGGCGAAGAGGATGAGCACCGTTGGATACGAGAAGAAGTACAATTATGCGTTGAAGATCAGGCGGATCGAAGATTTTGTCCGGGCACTTACCTCGGATATGCCGGCGGCACCCGATCACTTCGCCCGGTGCTCCGAGATCAACCGCAGGGGCCCTCTCCTGATGCGGGATATGAAACCTCCTGTCGCGATGGAGCCGGTTACCTTCATGCGCTGCATGCAGGGAGGAGATGCAGTGGTTCTCGATACGCGGAGTTATCCTGCATTCTCCGGCCTTCATATCCCCGGCTCCTGGCATATCGACCTGTCAGGCAACTTCGCCACGCAGGCCGGATGGGTCATCCCACCTGAGAAGGAGATACTCCTCGTGGTCGAGTACGCATGGCAGGCGAAAGAGGCGGCCCTTCAGCTCCGGCGGGTCGGATTCGATCGGATCGCAGGATTCCTCGATGGGGGTCTGCTGGCATGGGGAACCGCCGGATATCCCATCGGCCGGGTCCCGGTCGTCTCACCGGAGGAGGTGAACCAACTCGTCCGCTCGGGCGAGGCGGTGCTTGTCGATGTCCGATCATGGGAGGAGCACCAGGCAGGTCATGCGGAGGGTTCGATTCACATCCCCTGGCATGATCTGAGGACACGGCATGGCGAACTGGACCCGGAAACCCATACCATCGTCATGTGCAGGGGAGGACAGCGCGCCAGTATCGCCGCCAGCATCCTGCTCATGCACGGTTTCAGGCTCGTCTCGAACCTTGCCGGAGGTTTCACCGCCTACCAGCGGGCAGGTTTTGCCGAATGAACAGGAGATAATCCAAGGAATTATCACTGAATATCGCATTCTCAATGGATCAGAGGTGCATGATGCTGGAATGGTTTACTGTGGCAAGATGGTCCCCCTATATCGCAGGGGCAGGTATCGGTATATTGATCTGGACCACGTTTTTGCTTTCCGACAGGCCACTGGGCGCTTCGACGGCTTATGCAAAGACCGCAGGTATAATGGAGTCGGCCATCTTCGGGAAGCGGGTGAAGTCGATGCCATATTACCGGCTTTTCTCTCCGAAGTTCGACTGGCAGTGGATGATCGTCGCGGGAGTGGTGATCGGTGCGTTCATCTCCTCGTACCTATCAGGCACCTTTGGACTTCTGCTCGTTCCACCCCTCTTCGCCGAGTCCTTCGGTGCCAATGTGGTGCTGCGAGCGTCCGTGGCGCTCTTCGGTGGCATTCTCATGGGCCTGGGAGCACGCTGGGCCGGAGGATGCACCTCTGGTCACGGGATATCGGGGACACTCCAGCTCTCCATCGCGAGCTGGGTGGCAGCCGCCTGCTTCTTTGCCGGTGGAATACTGATTGCCGGCTTGATGTTCGGATTCAGGTTCATCTGAGGGTCAGGGAATGGCATTCGAACGACTGAGATCCAACGAGAGGGCCCAGATTCTTCTGGGTCTCCTCACAGGTATCGTCTTCGGTTTCCTCCTGCAGCGTGCAGGCGCGACCGAATACGGAGTAATCCTCGGACAGCTCCTCCTCACCGATTTCACCGTGGTGAAGATCATGCTCTCTGCCATCCTGGTCGGCATGATCGGAGTGCATGCGATGAAGGCGGCAGGCCTGATACGCCTCCATTACAGGAGCGGCTCCATCGGAGCGACCGTGATCGGCGGCCTCATATTCGGCGCCGGTTTCGCGATCCTTGGTTACTGCCCCGGAACTGCCGCCGGCGCATTTGGCTCAGGCGCGCTGGATGCGGCCATCGGAATGCTGGGGATCACGATCGGTGCAGGGATCTTCGCCCATCTGTATCCGGCCCTCGAACGGACCGTCCTGAAACGCGGCGACTTCGGGGTGGAGACGATTCCGGAACTGCTCGGTATACCTGCACATTATGTCGTCCCTGTCGTGGCGATCCTGATCGCCGGGTTCCTCTACCTGCTCGAATCCATGGGACTCTGACATCGAAGGGGAAGGGAGTCCATGCCGGAGAGCCTCTTATCCGCCCCTTTTTTTCCCCTGACCGGAGACCCGTATGCGATGCGGTGATATTGCACAAAATCCACTGCAGGCGAATATACAACTTCAGAAGGAGGATGCGGTTTGAGCGGATATCGCGGCACATGAAAGAACAAACCTCTCCTTGATGATATCGAGCGCTCCAGGGGGCACCGCATGCCTCCGCCCCCCTGCTCCGGCGTCCCTGCGTGCGATTCTCCCTTTCCTTTTCCGGATGAACTCCGGCGATCGGGAATTGCCTGAATGCGGCGGCATCGGTCGATCTGATCGTTTTATCACGAGCGATATTGTGGATATACAATTTTCGGATGCATTTTTGTTCGATATTGCTATGAAAAAGAGAGGAGAACCCCGATCTACCTTCAGGATGGGAACTTTTTACCTTATAAACAAAGGGGGTTGACGCATGTTCATGCCTTGCGGCATGCGATATCCAGAATACGGTTTCTCACATCGTAGAAGCTGTGCTTCACATCGATCCTCGCCGGGAGCTCGATCTGCTTCATGATTCTGCCTGCGTGAATCCTGACCTCGGTCGGCTGTATATCGACATAAGGCAACTCCTCGATCTCCGCGGGGATCTCCGCGGTGATGAAGATCCAGTCGTCCGCCTCCACCAGCTCGGTGGAGAAGGTTTCCGCCTCGGCCGGTTCGGATCTGATCACCCTCATCTTGTTATCCGGACCTGTGACGATCGTGTAGCCAACGAAGTGATGCTCACCGCTGCTGTTGAGATTCTTCATTATCTCTTCCATGATCTTTGCGATATTCTTGAGAATATCATCGTACGGGTCGACTGGCATAGATCCCCTTCAGCGTATAGCCTTTCTCCATCTCGTCCACAATACCCTTCTTCTGGAGAACCCTCAGCCTCGAACCGAGCCTCGAGATATCCAGCCCCGTGTACTCCGCCAGCTCGCCGATCGTGAGATCGTAGTGGGCGAGGGCAAATACGATCTCGGCGTCCTCCTTCCTTTCGAAGGCCTCGCGGCTCCTTTCGAACACTTCCTCCGCCTTTGCCTCGATGTCATGTTCCAGTGTTTCGAGATTCGCCAGCAATCTATCCCTGGACTCCACCATCTTCCGGAGGAGGGCAATCGAAGCCCACAGATGGGATTGCGGGTCATCCTCCCTACTCATCTCATCCAGAAAAGATTTCTGGAACCTGACCTCAATCTCGATGTCGTTTGCCAGATAGTAATATTTCCTTCGACGCTCGTCCATGTTGCAGATCAGGATCTGCTCCTCCTCCATCATCTGAAGGTGCTCTATCACCGCCTTCGGACTGAGCATAAGCCTCTCCGATATCTCTGTGACGAAGCAGGGCTTCTGCCTGAGAAGTTCGATGATCCTCCTCCTGTTTCTGTTGCCGAGGATGTCGAGGATACGGGATTCCGCATCCATGTCGAGCATATTTACCTAATGTTAGTCATTATCATATATATATTTGATTAATCCAGGAACCGGTAATTCGGCGCCTCGTCCGTGATGAGAATGTTGTGCGGGTGGCTCTCCTGCATCCCTGCGGGCGTGATCCTGATGAAGCGTGCCCTCTCATGGAGCTCCCTGATATTCCGACAGCCAGTGTAACCCATGGCAGACTTCAGACCTCCGATGAGCTGATACAGCACCTCCGAGACCCTGCCGACATATGGAATCGCACCCTCCACCCCTTCAGGCACGAACTTCGTCCTCCCGATGTCCCTCTTCTGGAAGTAACGGTCCGTCGATTCCCCCCCGCTCATCACACCGAGCGAGCCCATGCCCCGGTACTGTTTGTACATCCTCCCCCTGATCACCATCATGCGCCCGGGCGACTCGTCCGTCCCCGCAAAGAGGCTCCCTGCCATGACACTGTCCGCCCCGGCGGCGATCGCCTTCGCCACGTCACCGCTGTATCTGACCCCTCCATCCGCAATGACCGGTATATCATGGTCCCTCGTCACCTCCGCCACATTCGCCACTGCGGTTATCTGGGGCACCCCCACACCGGCGACGATCCTGGTCGTGCATATGGAGCCCGGTCCGATTCCCACCTTGAGCCCATCCACGTCCTCGATCAATGCCTCCGCTGCCCTGGCAGTTGCGATGTTTCCGGCAACCAGATCGGCCCGGACACTCTGCTTGATGTCCTTCACAGCCCTCACCACCTTCATGTTGTGGCCATGTGCACAGTCAACGACGAGTACATCCGCTCCTGCCTCGTCCAGTCTGACCGCCCGCTCGAAGTCGAAGGGTCCGACCGCTGCTGCCACCCTGAGCCTCCCCTTTCCATCGCGATTGGCGAGCGGGTACTGCCTCCTTTCGAGTATATCCTGCATTGTGATGATCCCGATCAGCCTGTTATCGCTGTCCACAACAGGCAGACGCTCGATCTTGTTCGTGTACATGATCTCGAGCGCCTGGTCCATCGTGATCTGCTCGTCCGCCGTGATCGGGTTCATGGTCATGACGCGCCTGATATTCTCGTCCCTTCTCCTCCCCACGATCGCTCTGATATCGCGCCGGCTCACGATGCCGATGATCCTTCCGTTGTCCAATACAGGGACACCGCTTATGCCATGCTGATTCATCAGGCGCTCCACCTCCGCGACGGTCGCATCCACACCCACGGAGAGGACGCTCCGTTCGATCAGGTCCTCCGCCCGTTTGACCGCATTCACCTCCTGTATCTCCTTCTCCTGCGGCATATTCCGGTGAATCACACCGATACCGCCGTATCTCGCGATTGCGATTGCCATCGGCGACTCCGTCACCGTATCCATCGCCGCACTCACCAGAGGAACGTTCAATGGTACATTCCGCGAGAGCCTGCTCCTCACATCCACCTCGTTCGGCTCCACGTGCGACTCCGCAGGCTCCAGCAGGACATCGTCGAAGGTGAGCGCGAGGGGTACATCGAGCTTCTCAAGATACATGCGTCACCTGACCAGCCTCAGTGCCTTCTCCACCAGTTCTGGCCGGATCGATCCCTCCCTGCCACCTTCGCAGACCATGCCTCTCACCCCCACGATATCCGGGCCGATCCTCCTCAGGGTATCCAGGTGCCTGAAGGCGAGGGAGCCGGCGATGGCCGTCTGCAGGCCCAGTTCCCTGCTCTCATCCACGAAACTGCGCAGAGTTGCTTCGTCCATGAAATCGAAGGTGCTCCTCCCGTCCTTCATACCCGTATCGATCATCACCACGTCCGCCCCTTCCTCGTGTGCGATTGCCGGTATCTCCATGGGGGAGATGCTGCCCAGCCTCCCGAAATCGGAATAGGCAGCGATGACCACCTTCCTGTCGTCATACTCCTCCCTGACCCCCCGGACGACCGCCCTTATGAACTCCCTAGCCTTTTCGCGACCTTCGAATTTGAGGCCTGCCTTGATGTAATCCGCTCCTGCCGTGGCCGCACCGTATGCGGCGAGCGATGCCCCACCCGGCTTGAAATCATAATCGCCGATGGCCGCACTCAGTGGTTTCTGCGTCATCCCCCTTGCTGCACGGATCACCCAGGGAAAATTGGCACCGAGTGATCCCTCCAGAGGGTTCTTGATGTCCACGATATCTGCAGAAAGAGCACTCGTCACTTCAGCCAGATCGCGAGGACTGACCAGCAATTGCATGGAATATGGTGGTATTCATACCTAATAGTGATTGCGATACCCTGTACCATCCAATTTTAGCTTTTCCCATGGAACATGGATGATTTCATCCGAATCACAAAATCCTGCAGATGGCAGGGGAGAAGACCGGTGAAGGAACTATCTGCCATGCCGGTGACGAACCGGCTGGCGATCCGGATGCAGGCCTCCGGTATGTATCATCCGCTATCACGCTATGCAGGCCTCTCATCTGTGCGACCCCCGTCTCGATCCTGCTGCCTGTCTGCATCTCTCTCGAGCGGGGGATGCCGTGCTGCATCGGGATCGGGAAAAGTTTTTTCTGATGCATCCGTATTTCAGCGATGTAGCCCAGGGAAGGGTTCCCGGTCTCGGGTTCACATACAAAGAGTTCATCATGGCCTCGTGCGGAAGGATACATATATGAGGGATCCTGTGATTCTGGCCGGTCTGTTGCTCCTCGTGATGGCAGGCATCGCAGGTGCTCTTCTCCTCATGGATGCCGGAAGTGAGGGTCACGTATCGATCGGGAGGTTCTCGACCGACAGGGAGATCTACCAGTCAGGCGAAGAGATGGAGATCAGGGTGACGATCCTCTCCCCGCGCCGCATGGAGAATCTGGTGCTGAAGATCGAGGGGATCGTGGATCTGCGAGGTATCCCCAGATGCCGGATCGAGGAGTCAGTGACACTGAACGAAGGGTCTCAGACATTCGCATACCGTTACGAGCTCCCCGAATGCTCCGTATGTGCAGGACTTCCGCCAGGCGACTACCGGCTGAACGCCACCCTTTCAGAGGGGGAAAGGGTCCTCTCGTCCGTCGGACGCCGCATCAGGCTGGAATGAGCCCGGTGAAATACGGGAGGAGATGACAGAACCGGAGGCAATAACATGGATATCGTCCTCGCGATGGATCTGATGAACGGTCTCGTGGTGCACGGCAGCAGAGGAGAACGGAGCGGATACAGGCCCCTGACCTGGGGGCTCTCGCCGAGCGCCGAACCCCGAAAGTATGTGCGCCTGCTCCGTCCCAGATACCTCTATATTGCCGACCTCGACCGCATCGGCGGGGGTGCGGGGAACTCCGATACGATCATGGGGTGTGTGGACCTCGTGGAGCGTTGCTATGTGGATATGGGAGCGCGGAGACCCGGGGAGAGACTCGAGCACGAGCGGATCGTCAACGTATTCGGAACGGAGACGATCGGATGTCGCCTCCACGAGCTGACGGATGGCTATATCAGCATCGACATGAAGGGGGGGCGCGTCATACCGGGTGGCGAGGATCCTGCGGATATCCTGAAAATTGCATCTGAACTCCCCATCGAAGGGTGCATCATTCTCGACATCAGCGCGGTCGGGACGGGTGCGGGCCTTTCGGGCGCCTTGCTCATGGAATGGAGATCCGCATACACCAAAAGACTGCTGTATGGAGGGGGTATTGGAGACGAACGGGACCTCGATCTCCTCGCCTCCGCCGGCTACGATGGCGCAATCCTCTCCACCGCCATCCACAGGAGAGATGTCGATCTGGAGTGCGTGAGGAGCGGTACATGGTACTGATTACGTTGGAGGGGATCGACGGATCAGGGAAGAGCACACTCATCGCCCGACTCAGGGAGGGGCTGGCAGACCTGAAGCCGGTCTTCACCCGTGAACCCGGAGCCACCTGGGTGGGAGAGCAGGTGAGGCGGGCGGTGAGCGAGGGGATCGATCCGATTACAGAGGCGCTGCTCTTCACCGCAGACCATGCGGCACACCTCGCGAAGGTGGTGAAACCCTCCCTCCAGAGCGGTCTGATCGTCATCTCGGACCGATACATCGACAGCCGTTTCGCATACCAGTCCGTCACCCTGGAAGGTGTCATCGAAGACCCGTGGGGCTGGCTCCGCCGTCTGCACGACGGCTGGACGATCTATCCGGATCTCACTTTCCTTCTTCTGCTTCCGGTCAAGACCGCGATGGAGAGGTTGAGAACACACCCCGAGAGGGAGCACTTCGAGGATGAAAGGGTGCTCGAATCCGTCCAGCAGAACTACCTCCGGCTCGTGCGCGAGAATCCTTCCCGTTTTATCCTGATAGACGCGCTGATGGACCAGGTGGAACTGGCGGCATTCGTGGAGGGGGAGATCAGGGAGTTTGCTGGATCGTCACGATCACGTCACCGATCGTGAGCAGATCCACTCTCTCTCCCTCCACCACATATGCATAATTCAGGGTGAAGGCATCTCTGGGTACAGAGACTTCATCCCCCCCGATCCTGATCCGAGGCGGCGGATCGAGGAGCGCCTCGGCGGGCATCCCCCTCACATGCTCCATGAATGCCTTGGCGCGTCCTTTCAGGGCAGGGCCGATCACCGACATGTTGAAAATGACTTCCTTCACCTCTTTCTTCAGTTCAGGTCGATCGGTCCGCCACCTCACCTCTGCGTTCAGCGCTCTCCCTGCATCACCCGCATCGCTGATCCTTCTTCGGGAGAAGATCTCGATCTTGCCGAACGGCGCGTTGAGCGCAAGCCCACGTTCGTGCTTCACGCGCCTCAGCTCCGAGACGATGGTGTTGAGCAGCTCGCCATCCTCCTTTGCCTGCACCTCCACCACCCCCAGGGATGGCCACTCCTGCCCGTGCACGCTCGCACCCTGGATCAGCTGGTAGCACTCCTCGCTCATGTACGGTGCGAAGGGTGCGAGCATGCGGAGCAGCGTGTCCAGTGCGCACCTGATGGCCGCCCTCGCACTCTCGCTCTCTTCGCCCTCCATGTATAGCCTCCCCTTCACGAGTTCGATATAACGGTCGGCCAGCGTGGACCATGTGAACTCCCTTATTGCCTTCAGGGCACGATCGAACTGATAGTGCTCCATCGCATCCGTTACCTCCACGAGGGTCTCGTGCAGGCAGGCGAGGAGCCAGCGATCGGCGAGTTCCTTCACGGCATCGATACCCTCCCGATCAGGGTCCACCAGCACACCCAGTGTAAATCTGACGATGTTCCAGAGTTTCGTCTGGAATCTCGAGGCGGAGATGACATCGTTCCAGCTGAACATGATGTCAGACCCGGTGGCCGCACTGGCCGCCGCCCATTGCCTGAACGTGTCAGCACCGTATTTACCGACGATCTCGTCGGTGTCGATGATGTTGCCGCGGCTCTTGCTCATCTTGAATCCGTCCTCGCCCAGGACCATGCCATTGATCACGATCGAGTCCCACGGCTTCTCCCCCACGAGGGCGACCGATCGCAGGATCGTGTAGAAGGCCCATGTCCTGATGATATCGTGCCCCTGCGGCCTGAGCTGCGCAGGAAAGAGCCCTGGTCTTCCGCGGCCGTCCCATCCGGTGACGTTCAGCACCGAGATCGACGAGTCCATCCATGTATCGAGCACGTCCTCTTCGCCCGCGAAGGAACTGCCCCCGCATCTCGCACAGGCCTTCTTCGGGAGATCCTTCGTCGGATCCACAGGCAGTTCCTCCTCGGACGGAAGGATCATCTCGCCGCATCCGGTGCAGAACCATACGGGTATCGGGGTGGCGAAGATCCTCTGCCTGGATATGCACCAGTCCCATTCCATCTGCGAGACCCAGTTCACCAGCCTCGTATGCATGTGCTCGGGATACCACTGGATCTTCTCTGCGGCATCCAGTATCTCCTGTGGCCTGACCCTGATGAACCACTGCCTCTCGGAGAGTATCTCGATGGGCTTTTTGCACCTCCAGCAGGTACCTACACGCTGGTCGATCTCCTCCTGACGCTTCAGGGCGCCCTTCTCCTTCAAATCCTGAAGAACCGCCCTTCTGCAGGATTCGATATCCATACCCTCGTATCTGCCTGCGACCTTCGCCATCATCCCCCTGCGGTCGATCGCCTTCCTGAGTTCCAGGTCGTACTTCTTCCACCAGAGCACATCCTGCCGATCCCCGAACGTGCAGATCATCACCGCCCCTGTACCGAACGATGGATCGACGCTCTCGTCCGCGATCACAGGAACTTCGTGCCCGAAGAGGGGCACTTTGAGTCGCTTCCCCTTCAATCCACGATATCTCTCGTCATCCGGATGAACCGCCACCGCCGCGCAGGCCGAGAGGAGCTCCGGTCTGGTCGTGGCGATCTCGACGCCATCGAAGTCGAGGTAGCTCAACATGGTCCTCCGGTTTGCATACGAGACCTCCGCGAATGCAATCGCCGTTTCACAGCGTGTGCAGAAATTGACCGGATGCTCCGCCTGATAGATGTACCCCTTCCGGAGCATCTGCAGGAAGGAGATCTGCGTCTTTCTGAAGTATTCAGGGAGCATCGTGATGTACTCGTTGCTCCAGTCGATCGAGAATCCCAGCCTGATCATGGTCTTGCGCATCAGGCTGATGTTCTCCCGGGTGAGTTCCCTGCACAGTCTGCGAAATTCCTCGCGGCTCACGTCGTTCTTTGTAATCCCGTGCTTCTCCTCCACCTTCACCTCGGTGGGCAGGCCATGGCAGTCCCACCCCTGCGGAAACATCACGTTGAAACCACGCATCCGCTTGAAACGTGCGATAAAGTCGATGTAGCACCAGTTCAGTGCATTGCCGATATGGAAATTTCCGGTGGGATAAGGCGGCGGGGTGTCGATGATATACCTCGGTTTCTCCGAGTTCCTCTCAAAATAATATATTTCCGGCGGCCATCTGCTCTGCCACCTCTCCTCGACCTCTCTGAAATTGTACACTTTGGGAAGATCCTGCGATCGCTCCATTTTTTTAGCTTTTTGTTCTTTCATATGATATATTGTTTGTATTATCTGCCGCCGCCCTCATCTCCTTTCCTGAATGCGCCATCGGATTCGGTTATCCGGCCTCCTGGAAGTTGATCGATGGATGAAAAATGTTTTCTGATGGAGAGGAGAGTAAATGCTGATGCTCAGACAGCCCGCCCTGTGGGGTGCGTGGATGCTTGCCATCCTCTTCATCCTCGTCGCCCCGCACATCACGCCGGGCTGGGTCCTCTCGCTCGTTGTCATCCTCTTCTCCTGTATCCTCTTCCTCATTCCCGAGACCCATTATGCCTCCATCTCGCTGATCATCATCGCTGCCCTCTACGGGACCGGTTGGCTGCCTCTCTTCATATTCCTCTCCACGGTCGCCATCATGGTGACCGGCGAACTTGCATTCAGGACCATCGGAGAGAGCAGTTACGGCTATGTCGCATATACCCTCGCCGGTATCGTCTCCTCGTTCGTCGTCATGCTCTATCTGGGGCATATCGTCCCTCTCATCGCGCTGCTCGGGATCATCGTGGCCGTGATGTTAAAATCCGCCCTGATGAAGCGGACCGATCTCCTGCTCATCGAGGGACTGGGCGTCGCGATGACCATGTACTTCTTCGACCAGCTGCATTACCAGGTGGAGCTGGATCTGCTGCTGCTCGCGGTGATCATGGCGCTCGCGTTCGGGATCATCGCAAAGAAGCTCGGTGCCGCGGATATGAGCGGACTCTTCTCGGGAGCCCTGCTCGGTGTCATTCTGGTGGTCTTCGCCGATGTGCGATGGTTCTTCATCATGCTCCTGTTCTTCGTCATGGGATCGGTGGCGACGAAGTACAAGTACAGGGAAAAGGCTGCATCCGGCTCTGCTCAGGCCCATGGAGGAGTCAGGGGCTACTTCAATGTCTTTGCGAACGGACTGGTTGGCGTATCTGCGGCGATACTCTTCGGTCTCACGCGCCACCCCATGTTTACAGCGATGTACCTCGGCGCAGTGGCGACGGCCGCGGCCGACACAGTGGCGGGGGAGATTGGAATGACCTGCAGCACACCCTTCCTGATCACCACGGGCGAGCGTGTCTCCATCGGCACGAACGGAGGGGTTACCGCAATCGGTGAGATCGCCGGACTGGTCGCATCGTTCGCCATCGTCGCTCTCGCTCTCATCATGGAGGTCTCTTCCTTACCGATGATGCTGATATGCGGCATTTCAGGTTTTCTGGGAACGAACGTGGACAGCCTGATCGGGGCCACAATCGAGAACCGGGGACTGATCGGCAATGCAGGCACGAACCTCCTCGCGACGCTCTTCGGAGGGCTATTCGCCATGCTCTTTTTCATTGTGTGATATCCGAAGCTGGAGTTCAACAGGCCCTTCTCAGGGTTGTTGAATGAATCAATGGAATCGAACTGGACGAAGGTATCAGTGGTCATCCGGGGCGGAACCACCAGGGCTCTCACCCCTGTCATACGCGGGATGGAGGTTCATACAATCCCGAATGACCCCTGGAATTTCTACGAATGACTCTGGCAGCTTTGCCCATGCCAATCAACTCCGTGGGTGCGAGCTGGAAGTAACGAACTCCGAAAATTTCATCCTGCCCCACCCTGTTTCTCTGAATATCATCGCATTCACCGGAACGGGAGAATCGCGCACGGAAGGGGGAGAGATCAAATGGCCGTCAACTTCAGGCCTTCGAGGCCATGAATCCCCGCATTCGAGGACGGCCACATGACCCCTTTCAATACCTGTACCATCTACCCTTTTCGTCGTACTCGCCGTATGCAGGCGCCTCTTCTTTGGAGTACCTTCTGAAAAAGGAGAACTTGTAGGCATAGAGGAAGGTGACCCCGAACGTGAGGGCGGCGAACCAGACGAATGCGATCCCCCCTATCTCCCAGATGCCCAGGCTCTTCAGAAGGTCATTCATCGGGATGGGTTGAAGCGCGGTCTCGTTGATGGAGATGAGCGGCTCCAGCCGCTCTGCCAGTAGTATCGCCCAGAAGAACGACGAAAGGAGGGCGAAAATCAGCAGAATCGCCATGTTCAGGATAAAGAACGCCAGCGTGCGTATCGGTTTCAGGAAGACGAACTCCACACTGCGCCGGATCGAGTCGAGAATCCGGCGTTCCTCGACGACGATGGCGGTATCGTAGAAATACGTAAAGCAGAGCACGGGCACCGCCACTCCCATCGGGATCATGAAGAGCATTCCTGTGTCCGCCCCCATACCGAGGATGGCCATGGTCGCTGTGAGGAGGAGTATCGTGAGTATTGCGGCGAAGACGATCACGAGGGTAGCGAGAAGGATCCTCGTGTAGTACTTCCGCCCCCCTTCCAGAAATCCGGAGATCGACCCCGGAGTCCTGTGAACCGCATACAGGCCACCCGCGATAAAGAACGGGATTACGAGGAGCTGGAGTACGGTGAACCTCTCCATCTGGCTTTCGCCACCGAGCTGCAGAAGAAGGTTCAAAGTTCCCAGCGCACCGAAGACCACACCGAGGAGCCAGAGTGCGGGGCTGCTCCTCATCAGGTGCAATGCATCTTTCAGCGAATCGACCGGCATGGTTTACCTGACCCTCGGCATGGCGACGATCTCTCTCACCTGAAGGTCGAAGAAGGCTGCCGTGTGGGAGGGTTTGATCACGCACACCGTATCAGCGCCCGACACGGTGCCTCCGACAGCGATCACCTCTTCGCTCGGAAGGATGGCGCCCTGATCGGCGGCGATCAGCACGCATTCCACCGCCACCTTCAGGCCGACCGCGATGGTGCGCCTGAACGCTTCTGCAATTGCCTCCGTCCTCGAACCTCCGCCCACTCTGCCCGAACGTGAGAGGGCACGCTCGAGTCCGGAGAGGGCATGGGTCCCGGTGACGATCTTCACCCCTCTCTCCTCGAGCTCCCTCGCGATCACGGGATCGAACTCCCAGACGCCCGGTTGAGAGAACCCGAATGCGTGCGTGACGACGATCAGGGAGAGCGTCTTCCCCTTCATCGCTTCGGAGAATTTCATCGCGGTCTCGCCGGAGGTGCTTGCAACGACGATCTTTCCGATACCGAGCTCCTCTGCCCTTTCGAGTGCGAATCTGATTGTATCCTCCGTGTTCTCCTCGCCCGGGCGATCGAAATAGTAGATATATTTCCTCACGAAGCTCATTGTAAATCAATTCCCCCCGAAAAGAGATAAAAGGGCTTGCTATGATATCCCTTGGAATTGCAGGAAAACCGAATTGTGGCAAATCGACCTTTTTCAAGGCATCCACGATGGCCCATGCGGAGATCGCGAACTACCCCTTCACCACGATAGATGCGAATCATGGCATCGCCTATGTCCGAACCCAATGCCCCTGCAGGGAGCTGGGGATAAAATGCGGGAGCTGTCAGGATGGCGTCAGATTCGTCCAGATCGGGATGATCGATGTCGCTGGGCTCGTGCCCGATGCGCACAGGGGGAGGGGTCTGGGAAACCAGTTCCTCGATCACCTCCGCGAGGCGGATGCGATCATCCATGTGGTGGACGCGAGCGGAGGTACCGATGCGGAGGGGAATCCCGTTCCCGTCGGGAGCCACGATCCAGCCGGGGATATCGTTTTCCTGAGGAGGGAGATGACAATGTGGCTGCACGGCATCCTGGAGAAGCACTGGTCGAAGCTCCAGAGGCAGGCGCAGTCGAGCGGATTCTCCATGAGCAGGGGGCTGGCGGACGCGCTCGCGGGACTCGGCATCAGAGTCGAGCATGTGAAGGAGGCGGAACGGGCGGTCGAGGCGCCTCTGCACAGGCTTTCGGGAGATGCACTGGTCTCCTTCGCCGGCCGTCTCCTGGATCTCTCGAAGCCCATGCTTGTCGTGGCGAACAAGATCGATGCCGCCCCGAAAGATCTCGTGCTCCGCCTTCTCCAGCAGGGAGCGATTGGGGCAAGTGCGGCGGCCGAACTCGCACTGAGAAACGCTGCCGCCGCCGGATTGATCCGATACCTCCCCGGTGATACGGATTTCTACATTCTGAAGCCAGATGCGCTGAACGATGCACAGAAGGCGGGACTGGGACGCATCTCTGCACTGATGAAGGAGCACGGCGGCACAGGGGTGCAGCCGGCGATCAACCGCGCCGTCCTCGATCTGTTGGATCAGGTGATCGTCTATCCGGTCGAGGACGAACACAAGTTCTCGGACAGAAACGGAAAGGTGCTGCCGGATGCATTCCTGATGAGGAGGGGCTCCACACCGAGGGATCTGGCATATCGCGTGCATTCGGACATCGGAGAGGGGTTCCTGTATGCAGTGGACGCGAGAACCAGAATGAGGGTGAAGGACACATACCAGCTCAGAACAGGGGATATCATCAAGATCGTGAGCACGGCAAAGTGAGGAGGCGCGCCGGGAGGCGCAAGGGAGCAGACCGATTACGTGCGCAGGGCCACGCATTCGGGTATATGAATGGTGCGAACATGACACCGCCTTTCGCGCAGATGCGGAATACCGTTCACCTCCCCGAAGGTGCCGTGCACATTCTCGCTGACAGAGAAATGCCACAGGGCCTTTTTTCAGCCCGTGCCAGAGCCTTCCCCTGTGCCGGCAGAACGATGTGGCAGGAAAGTTTTAAAAACCCACGGTTCAACAGAGAGATCATCGAGAGGAGGTGCATTTACATGGCCATGGATCCGGTATGTTACCAGGAGGTGGACGAGGAGAAGGCAGTGCACAGGGCAGAGTACAGGGGAGAGACGTTCTACTTCTGCACCGCTCATTGCAAGAAGAAGTTCGAGGAAAAGCCGGAGAAGTACGCCAAGCTCTCGACCAGCATCAGGATCGAGCCGGGCGCGTCCTGCTAGGGAGCAGGGGCCCAATGAGCCCTTTTTTCGCCGCAGGGATCTTCAGAGAATGTCATGGCCAAACACAGACGGGTTACGATCTTCTCATTGCACCCGGTCGCCAATCCATCAGCGAGATCGTGATTCCAGAATTCTCGGGTGAATTTTTTTCGAAGTCATCGCAAGAACTTGTGTTCGAGAGAAGAGGAGATGAAGGACCCTGGCAGATGGCGAGGTACGGAGAAGGTCAACGTTTTCCAACCGAATGAATGTCCCTGATCGTCCCTCCATATGGCTTGCATGCCATTGACCGTGAGATCGCCATACGAGGGCCATAGAGGATTCTTCCCCTGCTCATGATCCCTTCAGCCTGCAGCTGCATCTTCCGATTGTCATGGCGACGAACAGACAGAGTACCGATGTGGCAACGAAAGCGATGAGGAAGTTGTTCCCCGAGTACTCGACCAGTATGCCGGCAATAAAGGGCAGGAGCGACATACCTGCATAACTCGAGACATTGAACAGCCCCATCACCGCTCCCTGGGAGGCGCCGGTCTCCGCGAGGAATGCGAGCTGTGCGTTGATCGCGACTCCTGCCACCGCTCCCACCAGGAGAAAACCGATGGGCGAGAGGTAACACGAGAGCACCGAGACCGCCATGAGCAGGCCGGTGGCCCTGATCGTCAGGACAGGCTGGAGCTGGATTTGCGAGCTCGCATAGACGGTGATCATCGTGGCGGTGTGCATCAGGCCAATCTGGAGGCTGAGCAGCGAGGGTGCACCCCCAGAAAACTCAGGGTAGAGGGAGCTCACCACTCCTGTGGCGCCGAGCAGGATCGTCACCGATACATAGAGCCACAGGTACCTCCAGCCCTCCTCTCTCAGCAGTCCGTTTCCACCCTTCTCGCTCTTCACATCCTGCACATGCAGGGACAGCAGGAGAGGAACGAGGGAGAGGATGGTGAAGACCCATATCCCGAGGGTGACGAGATCCGATCCCGTCAGCCGGTCGATCCAGCCCGTTCCGAATAGACCGGCGAGCAGACCCAGGTTCAGGGCGGCCATGAATCCGCCGCTCAGGCGTGCATGCTCCTTCTGGGAGTTCATCCACGACATGCCGGCTGGCACGAAGAGCCCAGCGGCGACCCCTTCCAGTAGGCGGCCGGCAAGGACGATGGGTGAAGACTGTGCGACGAGGATCATGATGCCGCTGACGAAGGTGAGGAATAGGCCTGACTGGATGAACACCCTCTGCCCGAACCGGTCCGATAGGGCACCCGCGGGAAAGACCGTCACCAGCGCACCGAAGAAGTACGCCGCATAGATCGCACCCTGGAGCGCACTTCCCTCCGCGAATGCCGGAAGTATGGGGACGATGGCATTGGACAGTGCCATCACCATGAAGACGCCGCAGAACAGGGCGAAGACCTGACGCATTCAGATCAGGCGGTAGGTCTCGAGGTTCATCGGTGAATGCGTCACTATATGGAACTTTTTATACAGAGAGCTGGCGAGATCGATCGTCTTGCTCTCCTCGCCATGGATCGTGAATATCTTCTCCGGGCGGGGCTGAATGTGCGTGACGTAATTCATCAGTTCACGTCTGTCCGAGTGGCCGCTGAAACCATCGATCGTGACGATCTCCATGTTGATCTCGATCGTCTCACGGCCGCCCAGCGGCACCTCCCGCCAGCCTTTCTGGATTCTTCTGCCGATGGTCCCTTCTGCCTGATAACCAACGAATATAAGCGCGTTGTTCTTCTCTGATGCGAGCGCCTTCAAATACTCGAAGACCGGCCCACCGTTCAGCATACCGCTCGTGGTGATGATCACACAGGGCCCCCCACGGATCACCGCCTCGCGGAGCTCCGTGGAATCCACTGCCCTGAAGCACTCCGCGAGGAACGGGTTGAACCCGTCCCTGAATATCTGGTTTCTGAGGTCCGCATTCAGGTATTCGGGATACGTGGTGTGGATGGCGGTCGCCTCCCGGATCATGCCGTCCAGATACACGGTGGCACTTGGAATCTTCGCCATGCGAATCCCCTCTTCGAGCGCGAGCATAACCTCCTGCGAGCGCCCGACCGCGAAGGCGGGGATGAGAACCTTTCCACCCCGTGCGAGGACCGCATTCACCACCTGATAGAGCCTCTCCTCCGCCTCACGGCGCGATGGCTGTATATCCTGCGAGCTGCCATACGTGCTCTCCATGAAGAGCGCTTCGAGCCTGGGGAAATTGACCGTCGCCGGACTGAAGAGCCGGCTCTTGCTGTAGTTGAAGTCACCGGTGAATGCCACGTTGTACATGCCATCGCCGATGTGGAAATGCGCGATCGCGGAACCCAGAATATGCCCTGCATTGTGGAACGTCAGCTTGACGTCCGGTGCGATGTCCGTGACGCAGCCATAATTCAGGACGATCGAGTGCTTCACGAAGTTCTTCACCTCGTTCGAACTGTACGGAACCCTGTTCTCCTCCTTGCTCATCACGTCCAGATAGTCCAGCTGGAGCATCGCCGCGAGGTCCCTCGTCGGAGGTGTGCAGTATACGGGCCCTTCGAAACCGTATTTGAAGAGAAGGGGGATGAAGGCGCAGTGATCGAGATGCGCATGGGTGAGAACGACCGCGTCCACCGAAGAGAGCGGGCTGACCTCCGGAATATAGAGGTAGGGGGTGCCATTGGAACTCCCGGGCTTCTCGCCGCAGTCGATGAGGATCCTGCTCTCGGGGGTGCTGAGCAGAAAGGCGGCCCTCCCCACCTCCCTGCAGCATCCGAGCATCGTGACACGTGCCCACTGATCCTTGCTCGTGACATCCCGATGTATCCTCTTTCCCATCGCACGCAGGAACTCCTTCCGCTCGTCCTTCACCGCCCTGAGATACTGCCTGATCTGCTTCACCGTGGAACTCTCGATGGGCGGTGTCCTCACGACCTTCGGTGTCCAGCCGATATGCTTCGAGATCTCTCTCAGGGTGGTGCCGTTCTTCCCGATCACCACCCCCGGTTTCTGCGCCTCTATCAGCACCTCTCCTGTATCGTCGTCGAAGAAGATGTCCGTGATGCCGGCAGATTCCGGCACGATGCTCTTGATCTCTTCCGAGGCGCGCTCAGGCAGTTCCTGAACGTTCGGCCGGACCACGATCCTCTTCCTCAGGTCGCGGGCGAGTGTCTTGATCAGGTCGGGCTCGTCGGCGAACTTCTTCGGATCGTCCGTGTATATGACCAGCTCCGGGCCCTCGAACTCCACGTCCGAGACCGTGATGCCCCGTGGCACGATGGAATTGACCTTGTTCTTCAGCTCCTTCAACCGCTCATCGATTAACATCAAAATCGTCCTGAAAAAAGTGTAAGTGACTCAGTGGGATGCCTTCGTTTCCTTTCCGTCGACGGTGAACTCCTCGTAACGTTCCTTCGTGATCACGACCACGCTGATGTCCTCGCCAGAGCCGATATCGCGCTTCATCGCCGCCCTGAGGGCCCTGATCGCCAGATCCACCGCTTCGTCGCGGTTCATATCCGGTCGATATCGGTCCTCGAGCACACCGTAGGCCATCGGCGATCCGGAGCCGGTGGCCACGATCTCCTCCTCCTTCGTCGCACCCCCGAGGGCATCGACCGAATAGATCTTCGGGCCCGTGTCATCCACACCACCGACGAGGAGCTGGACATAGTAGGGGTAATAACGATTCTGGTTCAGATAGTTCGAAAGGAGCGTGGAGACCGCACCCACGGACATCGGTTTACCGCGCCTGACCTGGTAGAGGTTGCACTCGACGGTCATCAGGCGTGCGAGCTGCTGGGCATCCCCCACACCCCCTGCCGTCGTCATGCCGATCCGATCCGCGATCCGGTATACCTTCTTCGCCTTCCTGCTCGCGACCAGATTGCCCATGGTGGCACGCATCTCCGTCGCGAGCACGACGCCATCGGCAAACGTGATGCCTATGGTGGTCGTTCCCTTCAGATACTCCGCCTGAACTTCCTGCATAATATGACACCTATTCGAATGAAACGATTAAAATTGTCTCCGACATAAAAAGGAATTTATAAACCTTAAATGTTGTGTTATCACCCATCTGCACAGAGTACACGGATCAGATCTCTGTCATAGAGCATGGAGACCAGTTTCTTGTCGCTGTTCACGATGGGGAGCTGGTCCACCCGGGCCCGGCGCATCTTCAGCGCACATTCGCTCACCTCCGCGTTCATCGTCACATTGATCACGCTCTTCACCATCGCCAGCTTCACCGCCTTCGGTGGCAGCTTCACCTTCGATACGCTGTAGCTGAGTGTGTGGAGATCCCTGATGCTCTCCCAGGTCCACTCGTCGTCGTCGGTTCCATTGGAGAAATCGCTCGTCTCCACGCTGTCCTCGATGCAGGAGTGCCTGATCAGGTCCCGCTCCGATATGATGCCTGTAAGGGTCCCCTCCTCGTCCAGAATCGGTATCGCATCCAGGCCGGAGATCGCCATGATCCTGCCGACCAGGTTCAGCGGTGTCTCCTCCCACAACGCAAAGACCCTAGAGGATCCGAATTCCTTGATCTCCTTCTTTATCTTCATCTGGGAGATCGCATTCACCAGGTCTGCGACCGAGAGGATCCCGACCAGCCTCCTTCCCTCCACGACGGGGAGCCTGCGTATCTGGTGCCTGATGAGCAGCTCCGCCGCGTCGCGCATGTTCGCATCGGGTGATATGGTGACCGGATCGTGCGACATCAGGAGGCCCAGCTGGGTCTCTTCGGGTTTCTTCAGGAGATCCTTCCGCGTCACGATCCCGACGATCTCCCCGCTCTTCAGGACCGGCACCCCACTGATACCGGTCCTCTTCATGATCTTCAGGATGTCGTCCCTGTTGCCCGGTATCTCGACGGCCACGACATCGTTCGTCATGGCGTCCCTGACCAGTGTGCTTATTTTCTCACCACCAGTGTCGTCACACTGCTGTACTTCACCACGTAGGAGCTGATGCTTCCGAGAAGCAGGCGATCGATCTGGGACTTGCCATGGGAACCGACCACGATCAGTTCCGAACCGGCAGACTGGGCGGTCTTCAGGATTTCATTGCCCGCGTGCCCCTCCTTCATGTGCGTCGTGATCTTCACGCCCTTCTCCGATGCCTTCTCCCTGGCAGATGCAAGTGCCTTCTCCCCCTCGCTCCTCAGCATCCCATATATGACCTCCCACGTATTGTCCAGCGGGAGCGAGGAGAAGAGACCCGTCTCTATCACATAGACGGTATCGAGTTCTGAACCCCACATGCTGGCCAGTTCGATGGCTGTATTCAGTGCGTTCTCGCTCATTTTCGAACCGTCTATCGCAACCAGAATCTTTCGGAACATACAGCTTCCCCAAAACGAGATGTCGTATATTTACTCGTGCGATGCAAATAAAAGATTTTCCCCGATCTCGCAACCACTCACCCTCTTTACTATGGTGGCGCAGATATCGTGGCTGTATCTTAAATTGGAGCCCTCCGGCCTGATTAAAAAGAAACATGCCCGGTTTTTCGGCTCTATGAAGTGCGGTGAGGCGAGATACGAGGCACCCTCGATCGCGGCACGGAGGAGCACCTTCGGATCGACCCGGTATACGGTGGAGGTGAAGGAGAGTTCCCTGAACATGTCCGGCTGGACGAACATCGCGTTGTCTGTCCCGAGGAGGACAGTGCACCCGAGCTCGAGCATCCTCCTGATCGGGGGGCGATCCGGCGATGCGGTCACCCCCATGATCCAGTTGGATCTCGGGCACACGGCGATCGGGATCCGCCGTTCTGCACACTCCCGCAGGTGACCCTCCTCTGCATGGGTACAGTGGACGATAAGATCGGGATCGAGCCCGATCGCCTCCTCGATATCGAAGGGGTCCCGTTCGCCCGCGTGCACGGCGACGAGCTTGTCCGCCGCCTTCGCTCTGACAGCGATCTCACGGGCGTCAGATACGTCCCTGGTGCTGCTGATCCCGACCCCGTCCGCGATCTCTTCGCCCCCTTCCCTTCCCAGTATCACCGGTCTGCATCCGAGTCCGCGGGTGGCCTCTCGGAGTGCGAGTACACCTGCCACACCACCCTCCCGGAAGTCTGCGAAACCGGCAACCCCTCCTGCCATCATATACTCGACAGACGCTCTCATACCCCCGATCAGATCCTCCCGTCGCACCCGCGCGAGCAAACGGTGCTTCAGGCCGTCGGGAGGCGTGACGAGTTCAGAGATCGTTCCTCTGCAGGGGATGTCCATGGCGATCGTATCCCCCAGATGGGTATGCGCATCGAAGAACGCGGGGCATATCCATACCGCTGGTGCACTCTTCAGCTCGTACACCGATGAGATCATGCCGCCCTTCACCGTGATCTCGGCCGGTATCGGATCCAGCTCCCTGCCCACAAGGGCCTGCCCCAGATAGACCCGCTCCTCCTTTGCCATCCCTGTGCTACCTTTTTTATGCTCGCGGAATGAAATAGCTGATCATGCCGAAGAAGAAAGGGGGGCGCCTCATCTCCTCTGCTGGACTCGTCAATTATTACGAGAGCGAGGACCGGCGTGCCCTGCAGATAAGTCCGGTGGTCGTGATTGCCATCTCTCTTGCCTTCGGGATATTCATCCTCGCATTGAGCATCCTTTACTGATTGCTCCCGCACCGGGCGATCGGCAGGGGGTACAGGCAAGCTATTTAACCCACATATTCAAATCGATCCATTGTCATGTACCTGGTGATCAGGTGTCCGGGGTGCAGGGCATTCACCTATGTCGACAGGTACCAGAAATGGAAACTCTGCCCGATCTGCGGGGAGTCGATCAACTGCACCCGCACCACCGTATATGTGGATGCACAGAGCCACAGGGATGCGGAGGCGATCGTGGATCAGCTGGAAAGGCACCTTCATCGATCCGGAAAGAGGGATCTCTCGCCTGCCGAACTGGAGCAGCTTCGCCAGCAGTACGCCCAGTGGCTTCGGGCAACAGAGGGCTAGTCCCAGACCTTGCCGCAGCCGGGGCAGATGACGGAGACGCGCCTCCCGCACGCAGGGCAGTAGAGCCCTGCCCTTTCACGGTAGAGGAGCTCGGTCCCGCACTTCTTGCAGATGATCTTCGAATTGTAACCGCAGGAATGACGGAGCATCAGAGGAGATATTGGTAATTCCTTATAAAAATTGTTCCTTTGCCCCTGTTCGCGATATCTCCGGTGAATATGGAGTACGGGGCCGGAGGTTCGCCCATCACCTTTTCGCCCACCTTCCTGAATGTCGGGAGCATCTGGTGCACCGTACCATGTATGTACACTTCCCCGCCGGTCATGTTGCCGCATGCCCGGCGGCAATCCCCCATGATGACCAGCGTGCCGGCGGCCATCTCGATGCCGGGGAGATCGCCGGCGTTTCCATGAACGATCACCTTGCCGCCCGACAGGTACTCGGCGGTGTAGTCACCCGCGTTGCCGAAGACCTCCACGACACCTCCCTTCATCCCGAACTTCTCGCCGCGATAGCCGGAGGCGAGGTAATGGTTTGCGTTGCCCCGGCACCTGATCTCCCCCCCGAGCATCTCGCGTCCAAGCCATGCATCCGCATTGCCTGCGATCTCGATCGTACCGCCCTTCATCAGGTTCCCGCAGTGCATCCCGATGTCCCCCTCGATTAGAATCCGGCCACCGGTCATCCGCTCGCCCACCCTCTTCAGCGTCCCGGTGTCACCCCTGACAACGAGCTGGACCTCCTCGGCCTTCTCTGCACCCCCCTCCACGTGGATATCGAAGAGATCGCTGAGCCCTCTCTCCCTGTTGCCCTCCCAGACGGTCAGTTCCTCTGCTCCAGACGGATCCAGGAAGCTCTCGGGGATCAGAAGCTCCGCCTCGACCGGGATGCGCGGGTTCTTCCTGGGCTTTGTCGTGAGGACGACCTTCACAGTACCGCCTCCGTCTCGATGCAGATGTTCCTGGGGATATAGTGATGCTGCACCGGGTAGTTCGACATCCTCACCGTGTAATAGCGCTCGAAGTTCCGGACGAAGTCTGGGTCCTGCTCCATGCGATACGGCTCCGGCACCGTCGGCCTCACCCAGATCGTCGCGTTCTTGCCCTCCACAAGGATCTCGCCGTCACGTGCGACCACCCGGCCCCTCTTTATCGTCCACATCGTCTTTCTGAAGGCCCCGATCACCTTCTCGTATTCCCTCGAAGGGTCGGTATCGCCGATCCTCAGCGGATAGATCGCGATGTCCGCCTCTGCGCCTGCCCGGAGGTGCCCCTTGCCGATCCTGTCGATACCCAGGGCACGCGACTGCCCCGCCCTCGTCATCACTGCGATCTCGTTCCAGTCCAGTTCCCTGTCGATCGAGGGGAGCAACACACGCGATCCCGTATGGGGATGGAGGGTGGCAAACTCCTTCTCCCGGTAGGGCCGGCTCATCAGGAGCGCGATGATCTCGGGGTACTTCACGAAGGGCGCGCCATTCGGGTTGTCCGTGGATAGCAGACACTGCCACGGGTTCTTCACGAGCAGCGCGAGCTCGAGGCCTATCGACCACATCACGCAGTTCACCAGATTCTTCCTTCGGTAGAGCACGGGGATAATGCCCGAGGTGGTCTCCAGCTCCACGTCGTGGTTGCTCCACTTGTTGTGATAGAGCCGGTAGAGGTTGAACTCCATGGGTCCGTCTGCGGTCATCGTGGTGGTCTTCCCGAACATCATCTGCCCCATATCGATGACGATCTGGGGCTTTCGGTTCACCGCATATGCGACAGGCTCCGCCTTCGAATTGATATCGGGCCAGGAGCTCCCTCCGTAGGAGTGGAACTGGACATGCGTCGCGTACAGCGACTGGCGGTTCCTGTTCAGATCCGGGATCAGGTCGAAGGTACCGATGGTGCAGGAGTAGTTACCGGGGATGCCCAGCCTGTTGCAGTGGAGGTGGACCGAATGGGGCAGACGGAGCATCTCGTTCGCTTTCACGAGGGAGAGGATGATCTCCGCCGGTGTCACCCCGAAGTAGGGGACCGTGTCCCTGATGCACTCGACGTTCTTCCCCCAGCCCCATGCCTCCGTGCCCCCGGGGTTCGTCAGCTTTATGGCAAAACCCTTCACCGCCTCCAGTATCCAGGCGACGATGGCGGCGACCCGCTTCAGATCGCCTTCCTTCACCGCCTCCATCACGGGCCAGTTCCCATCGAAGAGGGTGTTCGCCATCGTATCCTGAAGCGGGGTGGCGGAGAACTCCTCGTGCGTATGGCGTGCCTCCAGCGGCGCCATCGCCCCTTCGAGTACCGTGGTGTAGCCCATCACCGAGTACCTGTAACTGTTTCCATAGGTCGTGGGGACACTGTAGCCGGAGGTCGCGTGCATCTTCCCGCGTTTCACCGTCCTGCCCGCCCGCATATCCTCGGGGCTCATATACCTGCCGAAGTTCACCTTCGTACCGCAGATGTGCGTGTGCGAGTCGATACCGCCAGGCATCGTCAGAAAACCCTGTGCATCGATCACCTCCGCACCGTTGCGGACCGATTCCACGATCCTTCCATCCCGTATCGCGATGTCCATAATATCGCCCTCGATGCCCTGCAGCGGGTCGATGACGCAGGCATTCTTCACCAGCAGCTCAGCCACAGCCCTTCGCCCCCCTAATCCTCCGGTAGATCTCCCCCAGCACATCTGTATCGGTCGGATGCACATTCTTCAGCACCGCCTTCATCCGGAGCGGCACCCCGTCCATGCGGTACGCAGAGCCCTCCGCATCTATCCCTGTGGTCGCCACAGGAATGAGCAACTCGCAGAAGGCGCTGGTCAGATTGATCTGCGGATCGATCTGCACCACCGGTATCGTCGAGAGGTGAGCGACCGCCTTTTTCGGCATATGTGCGGCAGGGTCGCTGGCCACGACGAGGCAGGCGTCGCATTCGCCGCGTGCAAGTATATCAACCGCGGTCGTCTCACCCGGGTTGTAGAACGCGAGCCCCCTCGAGTAGTCCACCGCATAGGGATAGCCGGTCATCCAGGTGCAGACCTCGTTGAAACCATAGACATTGAAATGGCCCCTCATGGGGGTGAGCGTGAACTTCGTATGCCGGTTCAGTTCGATGACCAGTTCTATGGCATTCCTCACGTTCTTGTACTTCCCCGCCGTCTGCGTGAGGCCCATCCCGAAGAAGAATACCCCGTACTTCGCCTTCTTGCACATCTCGGCGACTCTCAGGAGCTGCTGCTTCGGCACCCCGCCGACGGAAGGAGGTATCATGTCGGTCTGACCCCTGACGATCGCCCTGATCGCGCCGAGGATCGCATAGTCTGCATCATGCTTCACCAGGAGGAACTCGTCCGCGATCCGGGCGCTCTGCGTCCTCCTCGTATCGGCGACGATCAGCTTCCTCTCCCGGAATGCCTTGTTCAGGAAGAAACCGTCCGCATAGGTGGTATACCGGCTCAGGTGCCTCGGGTGCGCCTCGATCGGGTTGCACCCCCAGTAGACGACCAGGTCCGCACGGTTCTTAATCTGGCCGAGGGTCGAACCCGGATGCCCCACCTCCTGGATTGCGAGGATCGAGGGTCCATGGCATATGGAGGTGGTGCTGTCGATCACACCTCCGATCACCTCCGCGATCCTGATGCCCAGACCCTGCGCCTCCACATGGGTGCTGCTCCACCCGTAGAGGAGAGGCCTGTCCGCATCGAGCAGGATCTCCACCGTTCGCGAGATCGCCTCCTCCATGCCCACCTCCCTCCAGACCCCGCGCTCCCTCCGCATCGGGGAACGGAGTTTTTCATCCGACATGAATTTGTGGGTGCCGAGGTCACAGGCGTTGTCGACCTTCACGATCCTGCCGTCTTCCACCTCCACCACGATATCGTCGCAGAGGCAGGCGCAGAAGGGGCAGAGCACATCATGATAGATCAAGAGGTACACCCCCCAAGGACTTCTGGAGGTCCGTGATCTTCACCTGCGGCCGGTCCGTCCATTCCGCCTCGACCTCGATGGATTTATAGTCGGGCATACCGGTGCAGTGGGTCTCCTCTGATATGAGGTGGTTGGCATAGGGCCCCAGCGGGAGGAAGAGAGTGCCCGGCTCCACCTCCTCTGACTCTTCGGCTCGCACGACGATCGATGCCCTGCCCGCATCGATCAGGAGCCTGTCACCGTTCTCCAGCCCCAGTTCGAGCATGTCCAGTGGATGGAGCCGCGCCGTCGAGACTTCCCGCTCGTACTCCTGCGAGAGTTTCGACTCCACGGAGTTACCCTGCCGGATGGTACGCCCTGTATTAAACACGAGCCTCATCGTTGCCCTCCTGCTGCACCTCGACGACCCTTGCCACCCGGATCGCCATGTTCGGGCAGGTCTCCTCGCATGTCTTGCAGCCGGTGCACCGCTCTTCGTGGATCACGCGTTGTCTGCCCCCCTCGATTCTCATGATCACCTCGTCGTTCGAGGAATACCCGCCTGCACCCATCTGCGGATCGACCTCCTTGTTCACGGGGCAGGCGACACAGCAGTTCCCGCACCGCATGCACCGCTCGTGGTCGATCTGGATGTGGTATTCCGCCCGGATCGAGGTCTTCTGCTCCGCATGCCTCTCTAGTACGAATCCGCTGGTGAGCACGCCCTCCGGGCATGCCTCCACGCAGAGGCCGCACCTGATGCAGTGCCCTTTGTGAATGATCGGGGCCCATTCACCCTTCTCGCGGACCACCTCGATTGCACCGGGTGCCGGGCAGATCATCATGCAGGAGAGGCAATGCGTGCACTCGCGCCCTGTCCTCACAGGGAAATCCCTGAAGTAGGCGGGTGTCAGGAGGGGCGCGGTCCTTACGAATATGAACTTCCTCATCCATTCCTGCCTGATGAATTCCCTGAGATAGAAGAGAATGGACCGCATGCCTGCCTACCTCTCCGTGCATGCGATGCAGGGGTCGGCACTGATGAATATGGAGGTGACATCCGCGAGGGAGACCGCCCCTGTCATCATGTAGTGCGCCGCTGCCTCGATGTTCATGATCGATGGCGTCTGTATCGAGATCTCCGCGATCCTCCCGTATTCATCGGTCTTCACGAAGTACGAGAGCTCCCCTCTCGGCGCCTCTCCCCGATGGACCGTCTCCCCTGCCCTGCATATGCCACCGGCGAGGACAGGGCCTTCGGGAAGGCGCTCGAGGCACTGCTGTACCAGCGAGAGGCTCTGGATCGCTTCGTCGAATCTCACCATCACACGCGCAAAGTTGTCGCCCTCGTCCCTGACCACCGGGGAGAAGCCGAGCTTCATGTATGTCGGATGGCGCTGGCGACAGTCCACCGCGATACCACTCGCTCGTGCCGTGGGGCCCACCGCATGGCACCTCCCCGCATCCTCCCTGCTCAGGATACCCACACCCTTCGATCGAAGCCCGATCATCGGGCCTCCGCTGAACATCCCCCGGTAACGTTTCGTCTCCTCGCGTATCCGCGGGATGGACCCGAGAATCGCGTGCCTCGTCTCCTCCCCGATATCGAAACGAACACCGCCCGGCACCATGTATGCCTTGTTCACACGCGCACCGGTCAGCTTCTCGAGGAGATCCATCACCTTCTCCCTCAGGTCGAGGAGGTACATGCCCAGCGTCTCGTGCTCGATCGTGTAGCAGTAGGAGAAGTTCGCCAGCAGGTGGCTCTGTATCCGGTCGAGTTCGTTCGCCACCACACGGAGATATGCCGCCCTCTCCGCCGGAGCAATGCCGCTGATCTTCTCCATCGTCTCTATGAATACCATGTTGTGGACGACCGAGCAGATCCCGCAGACCCTCTCCGCGAGGAACATCACCTCCTGCCAGGGGCGACCTTTCATGATCCTCTCGATGCCCTTCTTCATGTAGCCCAGCTCCACCTCTGCGCGGAGGACATACTCTCCCCGCGTCTCGCATTTCACCCGAGCGGGTTCCTTCCAGCAGGGGTGGACCGGACCCACGGGAAACGAGACGTCTACGGTTCTCTTCATTTACGCTCCCTCTCGAAGTCCTTGAATGCCAGAGGCGCGATCGCGAGAATCGTGCTGAGTATCTCCGTCGGTCGGGGAGGGCAGCCCGGTATCTCCGCCGCAATCGGGATGAACTTCGATGCGGGTGCGCTCACATAGGAGTCGTGACGGTTGAATACGCAGCCCGAGATGGGGCAGTTGCCCACGGCGATCGCCGCCTTCGGCTCGGGTATCTTTTCCCAGAGCGCGATCAGCTTGTCCTCCCACTGCGGGGTGACTGCGCCTATGACGAGCAGCACATCCGCCTCCCTCGGATTGTTGTGGACATAGATGCCGTACTGCTCGATGTCGTAGCGCGGCGAGAGGCAGGCGAGGACCTCGATGTCGCAGCCGTTGCACGAGCCGGTATCGACGACACAGACATGGATCGATCTCGATCGGACCGCGTTCTTCACCCGCTGCATGAGGCTCACGCGAAACCCCTGCCCAGCACCCTGAGAGTATCTTTCACCACCGCCTCCATCCCCTCTCCTCTTCCGAGCCTCTCCCTCGCCTGCTCCAGCGCGGCATTCATCTCCTCCGTGGTAAAGAAGGGCAAATAAACCGTGAAGAGCTCTGCCCCGATCGCCGATGCGAGCGGATCGTCCGCACCCTGATGCGCGAGTCCCTGCTCGAAACGCGCCGGCAGGTTCTCCAGCAGCTGCATGTCGAAGTGCGCCATCGCCCATCTGATCAGCCAGCCCGGTTCCACCCCCAGCCTCCTTCCGATCTCCCTGATGGTTCTCCTGTGCCTGGGGCTCTCCAGTATATGCAGTTTTAGCGGGCGCAGATCCTTCTCGTACAGCACATCCATCATGCTCCACCACCGAACGTCGCGATCGCATACACCGCGCATGCATACACGGCAAAGAGGAGGATGCATATCCAGAGGATCAGGATCTCGAGATGTTCGACCAGATCTCTCTTACTTAATATGTATGCACCAGCAGCGATGATAACTGTGAGTGCTGCGGCAATCGCCTGGTTCATCACCAATGGCGCCTGCGATGCCTGGATGAGCATCACGATCGCATACATTGCCGCTGCGCCGAGAACGGCCCTGCGTATCATATCATCACCCATACGACGATGGCATAGACGAGCATGAGCCCGGTGATGATCATCTGCACCGTCACGCTGTCGAAGGGGCTGAGCATCGGTGTCAGTGCGCAGACGAACGAGAGGCTGACCAGAATCGCGAGCATGAGGAGGAGAAGGAGCCAGAGGGGAAGTGCACCGATGAAGACGAGGACGAATGCATTCAGCAGTACGAAGGTCTTCAATCCGTTGCAGACCTCCAGGCCCGCCCTCCAGATGCCGAAGTGCTCGGTCTTGTAGCCGCTCACCAGCTCCTTGCTCTCGACGATGGAGAACGGCCCGAAGGGCATCTTCGAGAGGATGACGAGGTACATCGCAATCGCGGCGGGTGGAGCGAGAAGCAGCAGCGGTCCGTTCGCACCCTCGAACGCGACGATCTCATCAATCATCAGGGTGCCGGTGAAGAGCGCGATGACAGAGACGCTCACGAACAGGGGGATCTCTGATGCGGCGGAGATGACCGATCTGACTCCCCCGAACTTCCCGTACGGGGAGCCGGAGGAGAGCCCGAAGCCGTGCTCCACGATCTTGTGGAGCATGTAGATGCCGAAGAGGATCATCAGGCTCCCGCCGGCGATCACGACGAGCAGGGCCGCCGTCCAGATCGCGATCGCGATGATCACGACACCGACGAACAGGACCCCGGAGGCGGTGGCCGGCACCCACGTGGTCTTGAAGGAGAACTTGAGTATGTGGAGTACCTCCTGCCAGATCGGCGGACCCGGCCTCTTCTGGATGCGGGCGATCACCTTTCGATGGATGCCCAGCAGGAGCAGGCCATACACGACCGCGAGCAGGAGTTCGGCGAGCATCTCAGTACCCCATGAACGGTATGTCGCCTGCGTGCTCTCCCGCCATCCAGAGCGCAAAAAGGGAGAGGACGAAGGCAGGGAACGCGATAATCAGCACGATCCCGGCGGCCACCAGATCGAACGTTCCTATCGTATGGAGTACACCGGCGAGGAGGCAGACAGACCCCGAGAGAAGCGCGAGGATTGCCATCTTCTGTTTACGGGCCATCATATGACCAGCACCACCTCGATCACCCGTAAAAAGATAAGCAGCGAGCTGAGCGAGCACATGATCACGTACGGGGCGCCGGGGGCCCTGAACATCTCCGCCTTCGCCGCATAGAAGGGCGCCATGCCCTCGCCCATCACCCCCAGGGTGAGGAGCGCCTTCGCGAGCAACGGAGCTCCGGGCGCGGTCCCTCCCGCGAGCCGGAGTATGCTGAGCGTCCCCGTCGACGCCACTACGATCGCAGCCCCTCCGAAGAGCGGAAGTGTGCCGGCGAGCGCGACGATGCCGTACTGGAAGGCCGCGTTCTGCACGTGTCGGCTCTTCACCGCGGCAACGATACCCACGTTCGTCACTCCGACGAGCGCGGTGAAGAGCGTATAATCGAAGACGTCCCCGCTGACCATCGCACCCATGGTGGCGAGGCCGCAGGCGATGGACATGAAACGCCTGAACCTGAGCTCTTCTATGGATGTATCCTTTGCGTAACAGGCATCGGTCCCGAAGAGGATCTCCACCTGCCGCTCGGGCCGGCTCAGCACCACGATGGCGGTGAAGAGCAGCGCGAGGAGAAAGAGACTCGCGGTATAGGGGGTGAAGTAGACCAGTATATCGCCGAATTCGAGCGTGAAGAGCGGCGCGCCCTCGAGTTCAATCATGCGGCTTCCCCCACATACCGCCGACCAGGGAGAGCTTGACCATCACCTTGATCAGAATTCCGAAGCCCGCGGCGAGTACCGCGAGCAGCCAGTATTGGGGGGCGAACATGAAGACGAAGAACGCCCCGATCCAGACCGCCCACGATATCCCGGCGGCGGTTTCCAGGAGCTCGTGCGGCTCTCTCGCGCCCTTCGCCATGAAGAGGAAGATCATGCCCAGTGCGGCAATCCCGCCGCCGGTGAACCCGGAGAGCACGATTCCGTAGCAGACGAGGACGAGGGAGAGGATCACCGGCGCATCTGCCTTCTCGATCACCTCGATGCGGAGCCTCCCCTCCGGTCTCTCCTGCAGCCCCTCCTTCAGCAGATAGATCTGGGAGAGCGCGAGCATCTCCGCGATTCCCACCACGAGGCCGGGGAGGATGAGCGCCTCCGCGAGATCGGTGCCGACGAGGGCGACGATCGCGAGGGATGGTATCTCCACGAGGTCCACGAGCAGTAGGCGGTGGAGATCGTCCCACTCCCGGGAGAGTGCAGCAAAGACCAGCACCGCGCAGAGCAGTGCAATACCGAGGCCGAGGGCGTATTCGGAGACCATCAACGCCTCCTGAAGATGAACGAGCCGATGGCGAACGCGACGAATAGGATGGAGGACTCCACAACGGTGTCGAGCCCGCGTGTATTGTACAGTATCTCGTCCAGAATGCCGCCGGGGTGCGCGACGATGGTCGTGCCCAGGTAGAGGGTGGAGGATGCAAGATAGAGCGAGAGAGGCGTCAGATAGGCGGTCACATAACCGGCATAGGGGGAGTTCTCCGGATACTGGAGGGTGATATTCGCCCTTTCGAGGGGCCGGCCACCCCGTTCATAGGGATCGAGGGGACTATCCGGGTTCTGAG
Organism: Methanomicrobiales archaeon; assembly: GCA_029907705.1. Lineage (GTDB taxonomy): Archaea > Halobacteriota > Methanomicrobia > Methanomicrobiales > JACTUA01 > JARYLJ01. Next base: position 2,206 of record JARYLJ010000002.1, on the reverse strand, counting down.
TTTTCCTGTACAGCTGATCCTCGTGATAGGACACGGGGAGCATCAGTATCCCGAGGAGGCAGAGAACCGCACAGGCGAAGGCGAACAGGGGCATCAGGTTCCCGTAATTCGAGATGATGCGGGAGATGCGGCTGATGATCATGCGCCACCCCGCTTCTCCAGCACCCGCACCAGTATATACGTGGTGAGTGCAGTCACCCCACCGAAGGTGAGCAGCGCGAGCGCCTCGTTATAGGAGAGCATCACGAGCAGCAGGCCCCAGCCGGGTATCTCGATGTTGATGAGACGGTTCAGATAGGTCTTCGGTCTCGGATAGGCAGCGGCGATCGTGCCCATCGTCAGGATGACGAGCCCCAGCAGGAACTCCGCATTCATCGCCCATCACCCCCGCAGAGGAGGAGGATGAAGATGGTCCCGAGCGGTCCGATGATGGATACCGCAACGGAGACATCCAGGAGCCCCCTTGCGACGATGAAGGGCACCGTACCGGCGGCGATCAGTCCGAGCGATATGAGCTTGTCGAAAGGATCGTGCTTCATGGCGGTCGCAATCGCGCCCAGTGTCGCAATTGCACCGAACACCAGCTGGAGCAGTTCATCCATCCTTCGGCCCCCCTCCTGCATACGTGGAGGATATCGCATTCGACTCGAGGGTGGAGGCGATGAAGTAGGCGGCGGATGCGAGGATGGCGAGCGGATGGGGGATGATCAGCACGAGAGACCCGGCGATCGCAAACGAGAGGACATTCAGATACGGAAGCTTCCTCATCGTCCGCCGCTCGGCGACCACCCGGAGTGCCGCGAGCAGAGCGACGGCCGCAATGAGGTACAGGTGGATCAAGACCTCGACCCCCAGAGCCTCGCGAGAAGGCGGCTCGCGTGGACATGCGAGATCCCCTGTATCGTCAGGATCGCGAGCACCATGCCGGCAATGAAGTCGGAGGCAGCAAAGCCGAGTTGTGTAAAGCCGAAGACGACGAACGAAGCAGCGAGGGCGCCGGTGGTGCCCGCATACCCCGGGTCATAGCAGATGCGGTTGCCCAGATAGACGAGAAGGGCGGCGAGTATGCCACCCGCAAGCCCCCCTGCATAGACCCCGCACGCGGCGAGGAGCGTGCCCGCGGAGGCGTCGGGCGAGCATACGATATTGCCCATCATACAACCGCCGTGGTACTCACCACCACCCTTCCGGATCTCCTCCGCGATCGCCCCTGCCCCGCTCACTCCCGGACGCCTGGGAAGCCCGAAGAAGACGTCGATGGTGACGAAGAGCGCCCAGCAGACGGCTGCCGCAAGGATTATGCGGAAAAATTCATCCAGCATCGTCTTTTCCAAAGATGTGAGTACGGGAGGAGATTGAATAAAGTTTTTCCTTCTGATATCGCCGTCTTTTCCCGCGTCGGAGAGGAGAACCATCCGTCGCTCCTGACACCGGGGGGTGAGGAGGCAGTCCTCCATACGATCCCCCGATGGAGACACCTCCCCGTGTGCCCCGCACGGAGAGAGGTGAGGTCGAACGAACCGGAACCTGACCATCAGCGAGAGTCGGAGGTGGACACATCCATAATGCCGAAAGGAAAGCACCAGAGCGAAATCCTCCGTTATGGCCGTATTGTCGATTCATCTGCATCTGGAGGGGGGAGTGGCCAAGGGTCGGGCGTCCTCCCCTATCAGACCCATTGCCCATGCTCATTCGACTGATGAGGATAGCGATCCTGATAGCAAAAACCCAAATATGGTCGATATACTCCCAGAATATCCCTTAAACCCCTCCAGACCCGAGGATTTATCGCGAGTCCGCTTATCTCCTCTTTTCCCGAGCGAGAATTCAGTATTAATGATATCGCTCTTGATGATGCGATTATATCCTGGGCTTTGGCCGCATGCATGCAGTTTCCGGATAACGAACGCTGAGCACCCCTTCTCATGTGCTCGGTGTGTGCAGGAGTCGCCCGACGTTCGATCCGGTAGAACGGCGAATCGCAGAAGGGAGTACATGAGCGTCGGGGGCATAGCCGAGCGTCGCCCCCCGGAGGGTTCGACGCCATAAAAAACCATGATGGCGAAGTTGATTCAGACAAAGAAGATCGACGCAAGGACGTTTCGGAAAAAACATCGAATCCATAATGTACTTATATTTGCGAGAATTTACTGGCAGTGTACACCTTAAGCTGTAAATTGAGTTCCCGTATCCTGACAGGATCTCT